>JAJPZM010000197.1 GCA_021204335.1 Parabacteroides sp.
GAGTTTTCGAAAACCGACCATAGTAATATGGCACGGCGTCGGCTACTTAGCCTACGCAAATGGATTGCCGATCACAGATCCGGCTTCGGGATATGATCCTAATAACCCTTATGAAGGCCGGGAAAAAAGATTTTATGCGACCATTTTATATAATGGCTCCAAGTGGAGAAATGAATTTGAGATCATGACACAGTTAGAGGGTAATAATTCAATAGATCTGGGCTATTCCAACGATAACACACATACCGGCTATTATGCTCGTAAAAGGTTGAGCGAGAATAAAGATTTGTCTATGTTCAGTAATGAGACATCGTACGAGAATTACATGTTTTTCCGTTATGGCGAAGTATTGCTTAATTTTGCAGAAGCGGAAAACGAGGTAAATGGTCCTACAGAAGAAGTGCTGGCTGCTGTAAATTTGGTACGAACCAGGAATGGCAATATGCCGAAGGTGGAAGATACTTTTAAATCTTTGAATAAAGAAAATATGAGAGAAATCATCCGGCGTGAAAGACGTGTGGAGTTGTGTTTCGAAGATAAGCGTTGGTGGGATATTCGCCGGTGGAAAATAGCTGATAAGTTACCTGACGGTAGTCCGGGTGTGATGAATGTACCTTTGAAAGGAATGTTGATTAAAGAAGATAACGGAACTCTTACTTATACCATTGTAGATGTAAGAGACCGGAAATTCTTACCCAAAATGTATCTTATGCCGCTTCCGCAAGGCGCCATTGACCGTAACTCGGTGATTGCTGCACAAAACGGAGGGGCAGACAATTGGGTGAACGGACAGAATCCGGGTTATTAGTCCTGAATAATAAGTAAGAGGGTGTATCGAAAGGAGTTTTGAACATCTTTTTATACACCTTTTAAATTATAAATATTAACTCAATATCATGAAGAAGCAGAATCTTATTTTTCTACTGTATGTTGTATTTATTACTCTTTGGAGTATGTCTGCACAAAGTCAGGAGATAAACGCAGAAGTACTATACAAAATAGTGAGTCCCTCGGGATTGGTCATAGATAATAAGCTAAGTGACCAGAATGGGGATGGATTTGTCTTATCGAAAAATAATGGAAATAGTAAGGGACAATTGTGGAAGATAACCCGATTGAAGAATGGCTATTACACAATCGCTAACCCGTTCGCCAGGCAAAGTATGGACAACGGAAATATCCATACCGGAGAAGGCAGTGAATTAATGCAATGGGAATCGAGTAACTCCAATGGTAATCAGCAGTGGACAATTCATGTAACGGGTACAGGTGCCTATACCATTATACAAAGGACGAGTAATATGTCTTTGGCTTATAACGGAGAAGACGCAGTCGGTAGTAAAATCTTCCAATTACCCAATTCCTCGCAAGTATGGCGATTGGTGGAAACTTCGGTGAAGCCTCCCAAAGAAGTGATTGTCCGTGGTAAAACCGAATGGGAAAATGAATTGATTTTCGGGGTTAATAAAGAGCCTGGTCATAATACATATATTCCTTATCCCTCCATTGAGAGTCTTAAAGCTGATAAAACTTTTGAGAAACCGTGGGAAACACCCAATTCTGATTATTATCTTTCCCTGAATGGAAATTGGAAGTTCAACTGGGTGAAACAACCCTCCGAACGGCCTGTCAACTTTTATAAAACGAACTATGATGTATCGGCCTGGAAGGAAATCCCTGTTCCTTCTAATTGGGAAATGCACGGATATGGAACTCCTATTTATACGAATATAACTTATCCTTTCAAAAATAATCCTCCCCTTATTCAACCGCAAAAAGGGTATACCAATGAAATTGAAGTAAATCCTGTCGGTTCATATCGGCGTGAATTTACCATACCTGCCGGATGGGACGGAAAAGAAATCATACTGCATTTTAATGGAGTATATAGCGGTATATATGTATGGATAAACGGGGAAAAAGTGGGCTATAGCCAGGGAGCCAATAACGATGCGGAGTTTAATATCACAAAATACGCGAAGACAGGAACAAATACGATTGCCACGGAGATTTACCGTTTTACTGATGCCAGTTATATTGAAGATCAGGATATGTTTCGTTTGAGCGGTATTCATCGTGATGTATATGTCTATGCAACGCCTAAAGTGCATGTACGCGATTATTTTCTGAAATCAGCATTTAATGGGAATGATTTTAGTTCTGCTATGTTCAAAGCCGAACTGTCTGTCAGAAATTATGGAAATAGAACGGCAAAAGCAGAGACTGCCGAGGTATTATTACTTGATCCCTCAGGAAAAGAGGTTGCCGCTTTGTCGCAACCAATTGCTCAACTGAAAGGAAGTGAGGAACTGAAATATGACCTGCAGGCAAAAGTAAATAAGCCGTTATTATGGTCTGCAGAGACTCCCCATCTCTATACGGCCATTGTTTCTCTGAAGGATAGTGAAGGAAAAATAACTGAGGCTATGTCGTCCAAATTTGGTTTCCGCAAAATTGAAATTAAGAATAAACGGGTCTATATAAACAACAAGGCTGTCTTTTTCAAAGATGTAAACAGACATGATATACATCCTCAATATAGTAAGGCCGTTCCTAAAGAGTCGATGATTGAAGATATACTGTTGATGAAAAATCATAATATTAACATGGTGCGTACAAGCCATTACCCGAATGATCCTAAAATGTATGCGATGTATGATTATTATGGATTGTATGTTATGGATGAAGCTGATCTTGAAAATCATGGAAATGGTTCTATGTCAGATAAACCGAGCTGGATACCTGCATTTGTAGACCGTATAGAAAGAGTTATAGAGCGGGATAAAAACCATCCGTCGGTCATTTTTGGTCCCTGGGCAACGAAGGAAGCAACGGGGAGAATTTTACAGCCATGAGTAAACGTGCCAGGGAAATGGATTCACGCCCGATTCATTATGAAGGTAAAAATGAAATTGCCGATATTCGTTTCCAGATGTATCCTGATATGAGGGACCTGAACCGTATCGACCAGATGGATGAGGATAAACCCTATTTCTTCTGCGAATATGCCCACTCAATGGGCAATGCTCCGGGTAATCTGGGAGAATACTGGGATTATATTGAAAAATCGGAACGTATCATTGGCGGTTGTGTGTGGGACTGGGTAGACCAGGGGATTAATAAACATGGTGAGCCTGCCGATAAATATTATTATGGAGGAGATTTTGGAGATAAACCTAACGATAAAGATTTTTCATGCAATGGGTTGACTACTCCCGACAGAAGAGTTACTGCTAAATTACTGGAAGCTAAAAAAAAAAGTGTACCAATACATTAAAATGACTCCTTTGGCATTGATGAGCGGTAAGATTGAAATTGAAAACAAATATGCATTCACGAATCTGGATCAGTTTGATATAACATGGGAGATTATTAAAGACGGAGTAAAATCAGAATCAGGAACCATACCTTCAATAAGCCTTGAACCTGATGAAAAACTACCGGTTGTTATTCCTTATAACAAAAACCTGGAAGTAGGAAAGGAGTATTTCCTGAATGTCTATTTCTCTTTGAAGAATAAAACGAGATGGGCTGATAAAGGTCATTTGGTCGCTTCTGAACAATTCGCATTGACTAACAGACCGGCTGTATCGATGGTGGATACCAATGCGCTTAATACACTGGATATTGATACTCAGGGAGAAGATCTTATCATAAAAGGGCAGGACTTTGGAATTACATTTGATACCGGCTCAGGTATAATGAAATCATTGCGTTATGACCGTCAGGAGATGATTCATCAAAACAATGGTTTTGTCCTCAATTGGTATCGTAGCATTAGTAATGACAAGTATGCAGACCAGAACTATTATCCGACAACGTATGGGAAACCCCTGTTTAGTTATCAGGTCGCTGACGATAAGAAGTCTGTTACAATTTTGTCGTATATGAATGCAACAATTGCTTACCGTAATCCGGTAGTAATACCTTATCTCATAAAGTATATAGTCTATGGAAATGGAGCCATAGATGTGGATGCCAGTTTCACGCTACCGTAGAACAGTGCTATTGTGCACCGTTTAGGTTTGCAGGTAATTATGCCACAGGAATTTGAAAATATCCAATGGTATGGCCGTGGCCCTCATGAGAATTATTGGGACAGAAAGCGTTCTGCTTATTTCGGTCAGTTCGATAAGACAGTGAAAGATATGGAAGAAGAACATTATGTGCGTGCACAGAGTATGGGGAGTCGTGAGGATGTGAGATGGTTTATCATTTCCGATAAGAATAATCGCGGATTGAAAATAACGTCTAAAGACCAGCTTGGTTTTAGTGCATTACATTTCCCGGATAAAGATTTATGGGAGGCTGAACATGGCTTTGAATTGAATAATATCCGTAAACCGGAGGTTTATCTTAGTTTGGATTGTATCCAGCAGGGGTTAGGTAATGCCAGTTGCGGTCCACGTCCGCTGCCTCAGTATATGATTCCTGTAAATCAGCCTGTCGGTTATTCATTCAGAATAGAACCGGTCAGATAAAATTTCCTGTATCTTATCTCATTCATGTGTAAAAGAAAAATGGGCACCTTCAAAAGTGCCCATTTATATAGAGATTAATTAACCCATTCCGATATTTTGTTTTTCGCATAGAAATAGTAAAAGACTAAGCCTATCCAACTTGTAAGTATGATAATACATATAAGTAATATTTTTTTTACTGTATCTCCATTTACTTTCCAAATTTCTAGTGCCGCTTTAATAGTCAACACTAAACCGATTATCCAAATAACAAATC
>JAJPZM010000082.1 GCA_021204335.1 Parabacteroides sp.
ATTCATATGATGTTCAATAAATCAACGGACATCATGCGGATAATCATTTAAATTAAAGACATGCAAATACATCATATACTGGCAGGCATCTGCCTTTTTGCCGGAATAACAACTGCTAACGCCGAAGCCCAGGAACGCCGGAAGCCTCTGGATATTCCTGTTTTGTTAAGCGGTAATTTCGGGGAACTGCGAAGCAATCATTTCCACTCCGGAATAGATTTCAAGACACAGGGAGCGGAAGGACAACCGATCCATTCCGTACTCGACGGATACGTATCCCGTATTTCGGTAAGTCCCTGGGGATACGGCAATGGCTTATACATCACGCATCCCGACGGCACGACAACCGTTTACGGCCATCTTCAGAAATTCTCGAAGAAAATAGCCGCCTACGTCAAGGAAAAGCAATACGAACGGGAAAGCTTCAACGTAAACCTGATGCTTACCCCCGACGAACTGCCGGTGAAAGAGGGTGAACTGGTTGCCATAAGCGGAAACACCGGAAGTTCGGGCGGCCCGCATCTCCATTTCGAAATAAGGGATACGGAAACGGAGGAGACAATGGATCCCATCGAATATTACAAACCGTTGATACAAGACACCCGCCCGCCTAAAATACAGGGGATCATGATCTATCCGATACCGGGTAAAGGCGTTGTGAACGGCAGCTCCCGCAAACTGGAACTGAAACCCGTAACCGCCCAAAACGGCAAACAGACGCTGACTGCCCATATCGAAGTCTGGGGAGAAATCGGACTTGCCGTAAAAGGATACGACTATATGGATAACACGACCAACATTTACGGCGTCAAAAATATCACATTGGCGGCAGACAGCCAGGTCATCTTCCGCAGCTGCCTCGACCGGTTCGCTTTCGACGAGACACGTTATCTGAACAGCTTCACCGACTTTGAAGAATGGAAGGAACACCGCTCTTTCTATATAAAAAGCTTTGTCGAGCCGGGCAACCGTCTTCGCTTCATCGAAAGCACTAACCGGGGCATACTGACGATCGATGAAGCCCGCACATATCAACTGACCTATCAGTTGGCTGATGCTTTCGGCAACACGACGCAGCTATCCGTTTGGATAGAAGGAAAAGAACAACCGATCCCGGAAATCGATACGGATAACACCGAACTGTTCCACTGGTGGAGCGACAACCGTTTCGGAGCGAAAGGAATGCGCCTCACTATCCCTAAAGGGAACCTCTACGACGACCTGTATTTCCGGTATTCGGTAAAAGAAGACAGTACTGCATTGAGTGCCATACATATATTACATAACAAACCCGTAGCCCTGCACAAATCGGCACAACTATCTCTCCGTCTGCAAACCGACACGTTGGAAAACAAACGACAATACGGAATCGTCCGTCTGCAAAACGGGCGCAGGTCATGGACAGGCGGCGTGTACCGCAACGGCTGGATCGATGCGGACATCAAGGAGTTAGGCAGTTACACCCTTGGCAAAGACCTTGTCCCTCCGACCATTACCCCGCTCAACCCGGCTACATGGGTCAGCAAACAAGCCATTTCGTTCCGGCTTTCCGACAACCTGAGCGGCGTACAAACCTATCGGGGCGAGATAGACGGGCAATTCGTACTATTCGAAATGAACAGCAAATCGGTTATCACTTACCGCTTCGACAAAGAGCGATTGACAAGGGGCAAGCATACCTTAAAACTGGTCGTAAACGATGCCTGTGGAAATCAATCCTCTTATACATATCCGTTTACGTGGTAAGAAATAACTTTTCTTTTTTCTTGAAAATAAAGATACGAGCTTTTGTTTGCAACAATTAATTTGTATCTTTGTTTCCACATAAATGATGAAATAACATATTTATTTAATGCAAGATATTTGGGTATGGAAAACAACGAACTGTTAGAAATGGTAAGATGTAAAGCGCAAAGCTGGCTTACCAAAAGTTATGATGCCGAAACAAAAGCGAAAGTTCAGGAACTGCTGGACAATGAAGATCCGACCGAATTGATCGAGTCATTCTACAAAGACCTTGAATTTGGTACAGGAGGGTTAAGAGGTATCATGGGTGTAGGAAGCAACCGTATGAACATTTATACGGTGGGTGCCGCTACACAAGGACTGTCAAACTATCTGAAAAAAGAGTTTGCTAACCTTGAACAAATCAAAGTTGTTATCGGCCATGACTGCCGTAACAATAGCCGCAAGTTTGCTGAAATCTCGGCAGACATCTTCTCAGCTAACGGTATCAAAGTGTACCTGTTTGAAGACCTTCGCCCGACACCGGAAATGTCATTCGCTATCCGCAAGCTGAGATGCCAGAGCGGTATCATCCTGACAGCTTCCCATAACCCGAAAGAATACAACGGTTACAAAGCGTATTGGGACGACGGCGCACAGATGATCGCCCCGCACGACAAAAATACGATTGCCGAAGTTAACAAGATCCGCAATGCCAGCGAAATCAAGTTCAAAGGCAATAAAGAACTGATCGAAATCATCGGTGAAGAAATCGACAACCTGTATATCGACGCTTTGACTACCATTACCCTTTCTCCGGAAGCAATCAAACGTCATCACGATATGAAGATCGTTTACACGCCGATCCATGGAACAGGTGTAAAACTTGTACCGGCAGCATTGAAAGCGTTCGGATTTACGAATGTGATCCATGTTCCCGAACAGGATGTGGTAAGCGGCAACTTCCCGACAGTTATCTCCCCGAACCCGGAAGAACCGGCTGCTTTGGCAATGGCTGTTGAGAAAGCAAAAGAGACAGATGCCGACCTGGTACTGGCTTCCGACCCGGATGCCGACCGCGTAGGTGCTGCCGTTAAGAACAACGATGGCGAATGGGTACTGCTGAACGGTAACCAGACAGCTTTGATGTTCGTTTATTACCTGATCACCCGTTGGAAAGAACTGGGCAAAGTAAACGGTAAGGAATACATTGTAAAAACAATCGTTACAACCGAAACGATCCGCACAATTGCCGAACGCAACGGCGTTGAACTGTACGACGTTTACACCGGCTTCAAATGGATTGCCGACGTAATGAAGAAGAACGAAGGCAAGAAAAACTACATCGGTGGCGGTGAAGAAAGCTACGGTTTCCTTTGCGAAGACTTCGTTCGCGACAAAGACGCCGTTTCAGCATGTGCCATCCTGGCTGAAATCACCGCTTGGGCGAAAGACCAAGGCATCACGATGTACCAGTTGTTGCAGAACATCTACGTTCAATACGGTTTCTCTAAAGAAAAAGGTATCTCTGTTGTAAAGAAAGGCAAGAGCGGTGCAGAAGAGATTGAAGCCATGATGAAGAACTTCCGCGAAAACCCGTTGCAGGAGATTGCCGGTTCGAAAGTTACTTTGTTCTACGACTATGCTTCCCTGAAAGGTTACAGCTACATCGACAACGAAGCGCTGACACTGGATATGCCGGCCACCTCCAACGTGCTGCAATACTTCACGGAAGATAATACGAAAGTATCTATCCGTCCTTCAGGAACAGAGCCGAAGATTAAATTCTACTGCGAAGTTCACTCGAAAGTAAACAGCCTGGAAGACCTGCCGGAAGCAGAAAAAGCAGCCGAAGAAAAGATCAATCAGATCAAAGCATCTTTGGGTATCTAACCAGGAGACTCTAATTAAAATATATACGGGGCAAGAGATAATACTTCTTGTCCCGTTTTTCTTTTGTGCCGAACCTATATCACTTTCATATATTATGAAAAAAGTTTTTCACAATATAAGAAAATTTATTTTCACAAAATAGGAAAAAGCATTTTCATAATATATGAAAAACTATTTTCACAAAATACGACTAGGATATTGCATAATATATGAAACTTGCAATACCTTCCGGATAGATTAAAATTCAATGGAGAAGATCCTCTTTTCCGAAGCAGAGCGGTAAAAGCGAAGCGGCGCTCGGAGCAACCAGCACATCCTTCGTTCCGCAAAGTAATACTTTCACCGGCTTATTGTATCGTTGTTCCGTTTCGAGCAACACTTGCCGGCAGGCTCCGCAAGGCGAAATGCTTTCTACTTGCTTCCCGTTCGTGGCGGCGGCAATCGCCAAAGCCACCACCGGAATATCGGGATACTGATGCCCGGCATGAAACAAAGTAACCCTTTCCGCACACAAACCGGAAGGATAAGCGGCATTTTCCTGGTTACTTCCCGTCACAATCGTCCCGTCTGCCAACAACGCAGCAGCCCCGACATGAAATTTAGAATAAGGCGCATACGACTGCTCCGTCGCTTTCAAAGCAGCATTTACCAAAGGCAACTCCTCATCGGGCACCTCATTCAGCGGATAAACCGTTATCTTTGTTTCCAGTTTGATTTCTTTCATAAGATTAATTATTACAGTTTTGTTTCGATTCACATCTTTTCGGAGTCTTCTTCCAATTCCAAACTAAGTCTGTTTTCCAGTTCTTCAATGGAAGGTAGCCCGGATTTTATATCTTTGGGCAATGCTTTACCTAATTCATAATCAGAAATACCTATAGGTTTATGTACATCACGCAATGCATACTCAGCTATAACGCGGTTCTCATTTTGACAAAGAAGCAAACCAATTGTTTGGTTATCCCCTTCCCTACAAAGAATATCATCTACTGCCGAACAATAGAAATTCAGTTTACCAATATATTCAGGTTGAAACTCCCCCCGCTTCAGCTCCACAACTAAATATCGATGCATGAAAGCATTGTACATTAAAATATCAATATAAAAG
>JAJPZM010000277.1 GCA_021204335.1 Parabacteroides sp.
CGACTTCAAATCCAGAATTTATAATAGGACATTATGCGGATAATCATTTAAATTTAAAATACAATGAAGATAAAACGCTATTTGATGTTGCTTGCAGCCTGTACTTTCTTTTTGGGGAAAAGTTTTGCCGCCAATAACGAGAAACCATTTGTCATACCTGAATTGCAGGAATGGAGAGGGGCACAGGGTATGTTTACTCCTTCGGCCACATCCCGTATTGTTTATGTGGGAAAAGATCCGTCTGTTGCCCGTGTTGCTAATCAGTTTGCCGAAGATTATGAAACGATGTTCGGCCGTCGGCTGGCTGTCGTACAGGGGAGAGCTTCGGCGGGCGATTTTGTCCTTTCCCTTTCCGGCGATAAGCAATTGGGCGAAGAAGGATATGTGGTGAAAATTGCGGATCGTGTCACTATCTCGGCTCCCAAGTCCAAAGGTCTGTTCTGGGCAACCCGTACCATTCTGCAAATGACGGAACAAAACAGCGACCAGGCATTGTCGAAAGGTTCCATGCGCGATTACCCCGATTATGCCATCCGTGGCTTTAGTTTATCCCGATGGATTTCCTGCGCGACTATGTGAAGATGATGGCTTATTATAAGATGAACACCTTTCAGATCCATTTGAACGACAATGCTTTCAAGCAATATTACAACCATGACTGGAATAAAACCTATTCCGCTTTCCGTCTGGAATGCGAAACCTATCCGGGACTGACTGCCCGCGACGGTTATTATACCAAGAAAGAGTTTATCGCTTTCCAGCAGATGGCCGACAGCCTGGGTGTGGAGATCATCCCTGAAATAGATGTTCCCGCCCATTCGCTTGCCCTGACGCAATATCGCCCGGAAATAGGCAGCGAAGAATACGGCATGGATCATCTGGATTTGTTCAAGCCGGAGACGTATCAGTTTGTAGACAGCCTGTTCCGCGAATATCTGGAAGGCAGAAATCCCGTATTCATCGGAAAGCGCGTGCATATCGGAACCGACGAATACTCGAATAAAAAGGCGGATGTGGTCGAAAAGTTCCGCGAATTTACCGATCATTATATCCGCTTCGTCGAAGGTTTCGGCAAACAGGCTTGTGTCTGGGGAGCTTTGACGCATGCGAATGGCAGTACGCCCGTTAAGTCGAAGAATGTACTGATGAATGCCTGGTACAACGGTTATGCAGACCCGAAGGAAATGATCAAACAGGGATACGATCTGCTCAGTGTACCCGACGGCTATTTGTATATCGTTCCGGCAGCCGGTTATTATTATGATTATCTGGATACGAAAATGCTTTATAACGAATGGACGCCGGCACACATCGGCAAAGAGGTCTTCCCCGAAAAGCATAAACAGATTAAAGGTGGAATGTTTGCCGTTTGGAACGACCATGCCGGCAACGGTATCAGCACGAAAGATATCCATTACCGTGTTTTCCCGGCTTTGCAGACTTTGGCTGGTAAGATGTGGACAGGCAAAGACTGCAAAGTGCCTTATGAAACATTCGATACGAAACGTCTGGAACTGGGCGAAGGGCCCGGCGTAAATGTTGCCGGCCGTATGGGCAACAAGCCCCGTGCCGTTTACAACCAAGATGTATTACAGCCGAATACGAAAACCGGACTGAAAGAGATTGGTTATCATTATACTGTATCATTTGATGTACAAGCGGTTAAGGAAGCTCCAGGAACAGAGCTGTTCCGCTCTCCCGACGCCGTTTTCTATCTGTCCGACCCTGCCAGTGGGAAATTAGGCTTTGCCCGCGATGGTTACTTGAATACCTTCAACTATCAGTTTTATCCGGAAGAAGAAGCAACTGTTTCCATCAGCGGCGATGAAAAGTCTACCCGTCTATACATTAACGGAAAGCTGAAAGAAGAGTTGGATATCCAGAAGCGCTATTTCAATGGAGGAAAAGATTCGATGAATTATGTCCGTACCCTGGTGTTCCTGCTGGAAAAGACCGGAAACTTCAAGAGTACGATCAAGAATGTGGAAGTCTTGAATTACTGTAAATAAAAAGCAGACCTTATATTTCCTAATTACAAAACGAATTCAATAGATTTTGTTTTTATAGTAATATACAACGATACTTTCATTGAGATGTTTTTGAAGCATCTCAATGAATATCTTTGTAGCTGTCTTTTGAAAGCGTCCTTTCCGCCAGTACAATGCAGCACGTATTTCTGTATTTTTCTCAATCAGTTTTATGGCTCTCAGATCAGGATTATCTTGTTCGAGCGAATGAGGCATAATGGAAATCCAGTGTTTTGTATTGATCAGCTGGTACAGGATATTGACATCATTCAGTTCCAGTTGTGCATTCAGCTTTTGCATAAGATCGGGGAAACGTTCTTCAATCACATCACGGACATGCATCCCTCTCTCCGGCAATGCCAAACGATATTCGCACAATGCTGCCAGCGAGATTTGTTCCTGTTTAGCCAAAGGATGATCTTTATGCACCAGTACGGCCAACGTGGTGCTGAACAGTTCAAGACTGTCCAACAACTCGTCCTGGTTCGGAGCATCGAACGTCAGAACGAAATCGAGTTCATTGTCCTGCAACAACTCAAACAGGCGACGCCCAGATTTACAAACCATTTTGACTTTTATTTGTGGATATTCCTCGGTAAAGCGGACTAACGTATCTGTTAATAAAGAACACAAACTGAATATACCGCCAATCCGCAAAGATCCGCTACGCATTTCGTTTATATCCCGGATAACCATAGAAGCATCCTGCATGTTCGACATAACCAATTTTGCATAAGGCAACAACTTTTCACCGGCTTCGGTCAATTCGATCTGTTTCCGTTCCCGGTTGAAAAGCGGTGTGTCCAACTCTGCTTCCAATTGTTTGATCTGGACGGACAACGAACTCTCGGCAATACATAACGACCGGGCAGCCTTTGTAAAACTCAGGCATTCGGCAGCCTTAACAAAATACCTCAACTGTCTCAATTCCATAGGTTTGTTTTCCGGCAAAGTTAACTGTTTTTTATGGGTATAATCAATTAGCGATAGGCAAAAACTATTTAATGATAGTTTTTATTCAAGAAAGAAAGAGGAATGATTTGCGCAACCCTCCTACCTTCGCAGATTAAAAATAAAAGAAGAAATATGGCCGGATATTTAGTGGAAGATGCGCGTAAAGTAACCACTTTGCGCTTACAGGAAATGAAACAACAGGGCGAGAAAATAGCCATGCTGACCGCATACGATTATACAATGGCCCAGATGCTGGACCATGCAGGACTGGACGCTATCCTGATCGGAGATTCGGCATCAAACGTAATGGCAGGAAACAAAACAACCCTGCCAATGACCATCGACCAGATGATCTATCATGCAACCTCCGTAGTCCGTGGCGTAAAACGGGCACTCGTTATTTGTGATATGCCGTTCGGCACTTACCAGATCAACCCGACGGAAGGAGTGCGCAACGCCGTTCGCATCATGCAGGAAAGCGGTTGCGATGCTCTTAAACTGGAAGGCGGCATCGAGATCATCGAAACGGTAAAACGCATCGTTGAAACCGGTATTCCCGTTATGGGACATCTGGGATTAACCCCGCAATCAATCAACAAGTTCGGCACGTTCGGCGTACGAGCCAAAGACGAGGCGGAAGCCGCCAAACTGCTGGATGATGCGCATGCACTGGAAAAGGCCGGATGCTTCGGCATAACGCTGGAGAAAATACCGGCTACCCTTGCCAGACAAGTTGCCCGCGAATTACATATACCCATTATCGGCATCGGAGCCGGCAACGAGGTAGACGGGCAAGTCCTGGTCGTCCAGGATATGCTGGGAATGTCGAAAGGTTTCAATCCTAAATTCCTTCGCCGGTATGCCGACCTTTATACGACGATAACCGACAGTGTCGGCCAATACGTGTCGGATGTCAAAAAGGTTGATTTTCCGAATCAGCAGGAAGAATACTGAAAAACAATAGAGGACTATTCTCCTGCCCTGAAAGTAAACGAAATGGTACCAGGAGAATGGTCCACATAATTGGTCAGGCTGAATTCAACCGGATAAATAGAGTCTTTCTCCTTTAAAATAGCATCCCTATATGCATTCACGACATCCAGGCTGCCTTTTTGGGTTTGCAAGTTCTTATCTTTATCAAAATAAACATAGCAAACATCTACCGCAGAAAGAATATTCGTTTCTTCCTGCGACAAAGGCTCACCGGCTATCACTTTATTGACGATCAATCTGACCTCACGAGAATCGGTACCCGACTCAACAATTAACAGTCCTACTTTACCATAACTCACAGAAGAGACATACGAAACACCTTTTTCTTTGTCAGTTCCCTTCAATTCTTCTTTTATAAGCTTTTCAGGAAAATCCATATCCAGGGTAAAGGCTATTCGTTTGAATGAATAAATAAGTCCGTACTTTCTTGCCATTTCTTTTTCTGAGAAAGAGACACCCGATACGGCTTCGTCCAGTTTTACTCCCAGATTAATCATCCCCACCGCATTCAATTGTTTATAGCTATAAAACTCAGACTCCCCTTTGTCCTCTGTAAAGGATACGTCCTGGTCGGACTTATTCTCCATGATTTACCGGGCAAATAGATCCTGCTCTTTCGGAGAAGGCAGATATGTTTTTGCCACTTCATCAACAATGGCAGAAGTCGAAACGGTTATAGGATTGAATGTGTATCCGGTAAATTCAGGGATATCGACATTCGATTGGGCATTAGGACTGATAAGATTGCCCAAATAAATCTTATCCCGGATAGCCGGATTTATAAACATACAATCAGTCCATGCATTGCATCTGCTCAGACCGGAAGAATATTCCATCCGTTTAAAAGAGAAAATAGGTAATGCCGGAAATATGACAACGTCGCGAAGACCTGATTGGTTAATTTCCAATGCTTTTTGCCCAAATTCACCAGAAAAAAACAATCTTAGACGACCTCTTTTCGGGATTGTGGTTTTCTGTTACGCTAATGGTTATTTCAGTTGATTGATCTCCGGAAGAAGGAGTCACGGAAATCCAGTCGGGAATAAAATATATTTCCCACGGCCTGTTGGTGGTTAGCTTTATAGTTTGCGTTCCGGCAAGACTGCTTACATCCAATGGGTTTCTGTTAAATTCGATAAAAGGATCTACTTCTTCTAATCCCAATTGCTCTACTTCCAGCGTCTTGTTCAATTTTCCGCGGATAAACAGAAGAGAAGCTTGTCTTCGTGCTGATTCATTGTTTTCACTTGCAGTAATACATACTACATCAGAATAATCGCCGGAAGACGGACTTACTGAGAGCCATTCCGGTATATTTTGAATTTTCCACGTATCGTTTGCTGTAAGTTCGATAAATTCACCTCCGCCTTCCTGATTTATAATGATCGTGCTTTTATCCAGTTCAAGTGTGTCTTTTTCTCTTTCGAGCTTACTGCAGGATATTGATATTGTTAGCAGGAAACAGTAAGCGATTGAGATTAATAAGATGCTATTTTTCATTGTTTTGAGAATTATATGACACATAGGTAAACGACGGCAAGTTATAAAATATTTGGGGAATATAACCGGCAAACATAATAAAAAAGCCGTCTTGTTAAAACAACAGGACGGCTTTAAAAGAGGAATCTATGATAATTATCTTAAACGATAGCTTCGCCTTTTTCGTTGTATAAAAGCGTCTGTTCCATCTGATCCTCTGTCACGATAACCACTTTATACTTTTTCGCGGCATCAGCACCGGCTACAAATGCTTCCTTAATGCTACTACCCTCATAATCTTTAGCGACTGCGTCTTTAACAGCCTGAGGTACATCTTCCAACTCCACTTTAGTATATTCATCCTGAGCAACATTCTCAACTGATGTATTTACTGTCAATGCCTGTGCATTCTGAGATGCAAAAGCTACACATGCCACTACGGCAACCATTAAAACAATCTTTTTCATAACTCTAATCTTTAATTTGTTTATACCTAATCTGACTGAATCAATCTATATAAGTAAAGACAAGAGACGTGCCAGAACGCCAAATCGGATGGGTTTTCTCGTATTAGACAGATAATGAGCCGTTTATCATGCGTTCCAAAAATATTGTATAAGCATTATAAGTGTAGATGCTAAGTAGAGTTGAGTATTTATTCTACAATTTATCCTTCTCCATAAAGAGCATTGAAAGACCTCCCATGTTTTCTTTTGAGACGACACGATAGCCTATTTTTTATATAGATGCAGGGTATTGGGCGTTTCTTCTCCGGTGAACAGTTCAAACTTAGAGCAAGCCGGGAAATATTTTTCTATTTCATACATCAGAGCCTTACCAATTCCCTGATTCTGATATCCGGGATGTACTATCAATTTACCGACATGGCAAATATGATCATTATCCATGCAGCCTCTGACAGAACCGACCAGTTTCTCGTCAGCAGAAAGATATTTCAATATAATACCGCTTTCATATTCCTTACTTAAATCATCCTGTGTTTGTTGTAAAGGCGGCAAATTAAAATTATCCATAGCTAAAGCTACTTCAGTAAATGCCAGCTTTTGCAAATGAAGTATTTCTGGCAAATCATCAGGAGTTGCTTTCTGAATTCCTATTAAGTTAGATGATACCGTTAATTTCATAAATGCCTTCGATTAAAATTTATAAAAAGCCTTATATCTGTCCGCTGCCTTTTCCAGCAACTCTTTATCTAAGTCCGGACATTCGACAAAGAAAGAAGTGTCGAACGTGATGCCGCCTTTCTTTTCTACTTTCTTCCAGTTGCCGACAATCCGGCCATTGTATAAAATAACCGGGTAGAAAATGCCGAAGTTATTAAAGGCTTTCGGGTGATGTTCCTTATCCATCACAGCCGTACGGTCTTTATAACTGATCAGGTATTCATCGAAAGGAGGTATAAAATGTAATACGTTCTTATTCCTGAATTTCTTGTCCCATTGCTGGTGGATAAACAATTCCTGTGAAGCAAATTTGTCTTTGTTCAATTCGCTATCAATCGCTCCGATTGCCTGGCGTGCCTCTCTGACAGGTAGACCCGACCACCAGACAAAATCGCTCAGACTTGCCGGCGAATGGCTGGTGAAATATCTTTTGGCCAGTAAAGCCAACGCTTCTTCTTTATGCAACTCTTTGGCTGCCGGGGCACGTTCTTCCAATAAAGCATACGTGGCCTTGCCGTCTTTATCAGCTCCGCTACAGATGATTCCTTCCTGTTCCGCTCGCGTAAAAAGATAACCTATACGGGGGGGGGGGGTCGGGAAGAATACCGGCTTTTACCACTTCGGCTTCCAATTCCTGTTTGGTGAGGTGGTTGTTGCCTTCCAATACCTTTTCAAACAGATTATTGGCTTTTGTAAAAATACTTTTAGGAATTACGACACCATTTCCTTTGGCAAACGAGTCGCATGCCTTTATGATTCGTTGCGACGACAGTTTCAGCATCCAGCGGATATCTTCTGCCGGTATCAGATGCCAGGTGGGACGCATGACATGGGTTCTCAGAATATCGCCCCGCCGATACGCTTCATCAATCGTTGTTAATGTGGTCGACTTCAACCGAATCCCCAGCGCCCATTTGACCATCCTGTAATCTTGCGCCTGGACGGCTCCCATCCAGGAGACCAGTTCTTTCGGTTCTTTGAAATGTGGTTTTACTAACTGCTGGCTTAATAAGCGGATTTCCGGTATCATATTTAAAAAATTAGTTGAGGGACAAAGATAGGTAATGGCAATGAAAAAAAAGAGATAATTTTATTCTTTGGTTTTATTATATATATTTGCAAATAATCTCCAATCAAAGGGAAATAATCGATATGCAACAAACAACTCTATCTAAAATGCCCCGTATCGAGGTGGTGGATGCTCTACGCGGTTTTGCCGTTCTGGCAATTATTCTGGTTCATAATCTGGAACACTTTATCTTTCCGGTTTATCCGGATGCAGCCAACCAACCGGAATGGCTGAATATATTGAATGAAGGTATTTTCAGTATCACATTCTCCCTCTTTGCGGGAAAGGCATACGCTATTTTCTCTTTATTATTCGGTTTTACATTTTATATCCAATATACAAACCAACAGAGAAAAGGAAAAGATTTCGGCTACCGCTTTCTTTGGCGGTTGCTTTTGCTGGCAGGTTTCGCTACATTAAATGCTGCCTTTTCCCGGCGGGAGATGTGTTGCTATTATTCTGTGTAGTAGGGATATTTCTTTTTCTGGTACGCAAATGGAGTGACAAAGCAGTGCTGATCGCTGCAATCATTCTTTTGTCGCAGCCTGTCGAATGGTTCCATTATATAGCCAGCCTGTTCAATCCTAAATATGCATTACCTAATCTGGGTGTAGGAGAGATGTATGATGAAGTTGCCGCCTATACGCAGGAAGGAAACTTTTGGAAATTCATCCTCGGTAATGTGACGCTTGGACAAAAAGCCAGCTTGTTTTGGGCAATCGGTGCCGGACGTTTCCTGCAAACAGCCGGACTGTTTATGCTCGGGCTGCTTATCGGTAGGAAACAGTTATTTGTTGCTTCCGAGCCACATACCCGTTTCTGGGTAAAAGCTCTGATCATTGCAGCTATTGTATTCGGTCCGCTCTACCAGTTGAAAGTGATGCTCTATGATAATAGCGATGTGGTAATGATCAAACAAACGGTAGGCGTTGTGCTTGACATGTGGCAAAAGTTTGCTTTTACAATCGTGTTGGTTGCCTCTTTCGTTCTCTTATATCAGAAAGAATCTTTCAAGAAATTGACTACCGCGTTACGTTTCTACGGGAAAATGAGTCTGACAAACTATATCTCCCAGTCAATCATGGGGGCAATCATCTATTTCCCGTTCGGACTCTATCTGGCTCCTTACTGCGGATATACCGTCAGTCTACTGATCGGTTTCATCCTGTTTCTGTTGCAGGTAAGCTTCTGTAAATGGTGGTTGAAAGGACATAAACAGGGACCGTTGGAAAGTATCTGGCATAAGCTGACTTGGATCAATTGTCTTTAGCCTCCGGTAGGGGCAACAAGAAAGGCTCCCGCTACACTTTCCAAGGGGTAGCCGGAGCCTTTTTACTTAAATTTGCTTTTACAATTTTTCTATTTCTTCAATGGATACCCCTGTACATTTCGATATAACAGCGAGATCAATGCCTGCTCGTTTAAAATTAGCTGCGTTCTGAAGGCTGGCTAAACGTTGGCCTTTTTCTACTGCATACTCCAATGCATTCCGCCAATCCCGGTAATTTTTCAGATTCTCATCGTAAACGGCACGTTCATGAGGAGTCATTGCTTTTAGATTTGCGGCATCAAGCAAACGGCAGAAAGCATCGTTTTTCTCTTTGAAGGGCGACATATCAAATAAGTTCATATTCTTCAACACATAAATCATATTTTCAAGAGAGGTTACGCATTCCTCTGCACATAAATCAAATAAATCAAACGAAAGATAAATCTGTTTTAGTTTGATTTTACCAAAAGCCATACCTGTTTTCTCATTTGCCAGCACCACGTCGGTACGCCAGGTTGAAAATTCCGGCAAGCTAAAGTTCAAAAGGTAGATACCATAAACCGGAAGCAGGTCATACTGCCAGCTCCGACCGATCTCACCCTGACGGGAGACCATACGGCAAAGATAATAAAATCCACGATTAAAGAAATAAGACTGAGGGCAATTTTGCATTTCCAGGATAAATTTTGCGCCATCCATATCCTGGCAAAGCAAATCAAAGATGATGGTGCGTTCGTCCATTGACTCGGGAGAAATTTCCTTATCCAGATAAGTAAGGTCTTTCACTACCCGCTCGCCTTCGAGGGCGGCATTGATAAAATCGATGGCTACTTGTTTCTTGCCGAAAACGGCTTTGAAGCCGCTATCCAACATGATATTAACGTAATGTTCCATAAGACTATAAGATTATTGGTTACCACCCAAAAGCAGATGGTGTGCCAAAGATAAGAATGTTTTTTGATATGGAATGCAATTGTTTCATGGTTTTATTGAAAAACATATTGTAGTATTTATAAGGAGAGGGGCATTCGCTTCTTTCAGAGCTGGATATTTCAAATCTGTCTAAATCCGCGTTATTTTGGAGAAAAAGACTTACGCTTTTCCATTGAAAACCGTGCAGCTTTTTCCCTAAAGCCTGCCAGCTTGAGTGTCCTAAACGACCATCCATAAAGAAACGGACAGGCATCGAAAGGCCAACGGGTAAGCACCCGTTTTCAAAGGTAGGGTGTTTTGAAATGTTAAGTCCCTAGTTTTGATTTCAAAATAAGGGACTTTTGAGTTTAAAAGACTGGACTTTTTTTCGGCTGATCTGCATTGCCCGGTTGAAAGCAGCAGGGTTCATCGTATCTTTCTATTTCTTAAACTGTTACAAGACGGATGAAAGGTGAAAGCAAAGTATTGAAGTGATATTGAGGGATAGGTTTTCGTAAGGTCGATCAACAACACCTTTCGCATCTCGTACCAGTCGAAACGCGAAAGGCCATAAACCACTGAAAAATATTGGCTGCTATTTCTTTTCGTTCATTAACTTTTCCAGTAAAGCTACTTTCTCTTTTTCATTAACCATCATGCGCTCATATAAGGATGCATTTTCTTTGCTTAGTTCGATGATCTTTTCAACAGAATGGATAGTTCTCTGATCATTGTATTCTGAAGCGTAACCGATTCCACTGTTAATACTTCCATTCTCAAAATTATTATTTTCAATAACAACAGAAACCGGTGTCTCTTCCATATTTTCAATAACTTCCGGTGCAACCTTTAGGGTAGATGCTATTTTCTCCAAATAGTCTTTTCCAGTTATACGCTGTTGTTCCAACTGGGATACGAACTGCTGGCTAACACCCAATTCTTCCGCTAACGTTATTTGTTTCATACCTTCATATCGGCGTATCTTACTAACGTTAGCCCCCTGATGAACTTTACTATCCTTTATATTTTCCATTTCCATGTTATATGTCTTGTTTTAAGAGTGAAACAAATATATGGACAAATCTCCATATTTCGATGAAGTTACGGGGATATAACAGAGCATCCGGCATTTTTTTCACTTTGCATGGGCTTGTAAAACACAAGAAAACAACTGGTTATTTACAAGTAGAATAGCCGCAGCCTTTCAAAATTATATGCTGTCCTTTGCGAAAAGAATCGTTATGAATAAAATATATATATCACTTTTCATGGCGTTAGCCTTATCCTTATTCGCCCTGTGGAAAAGCAACGAACAAAAAGAGAAAGAACCGTTTTGTGTCACGTATCACGTAGCCATACATACTATCTCATTACATAAAACACTGATAACTTACACCGATTCGCAGGGATTGGTGCAGGAGATTTTCAAAGACAGGCATTGGAGCAAGACAGTTAGCCTTCCACCCGATGGCATTGCATCTTTATATGTTGAAGAACTAATTGAGGCAGGAGAAATACCTTATTCAATCATAGAGCCGCAAGATTCTGTTTCCAAAGAATTAGGGAACAAACCAATCTCGATATGGATCGAACACGAAAAGAAAATCGTTCTTAATGCAGGGGGAGGACAGCTACGTGTGTCATTATTGCCTTCGGAGGTGAACGGCAACTGAATCTGCGGACAAGAGGTAATGCTTATTATTCCGTTTTGTACAAAATGTTTTCGCGCACACGATTAGATTATTCCGTAGAAACTGCTACTTTTGCATTGGAATATAAAAGTTTATGCCATGGATAAAAAAGTAATCACCTTTGGGGAGATAATGCTTAGGCTGGCCACTCCGGATTATCTCCGTTTCAATCAGACAAATCAATTGAATGCTACTTTCGGAGGGGGAGAAGCTAACGTTGCCGTATCGCTGACTAATTATGGCATCGATACGGAATTCGTAACCCGTTTGCCGAAAAACGATATAGCGCGTGCTTGCGTAATGGATTTACGTAAATATGGTGTCGGAACCAATCACATTGTTTACGGTGGCGACCGCCTGGGTATCTATTTCCTGGAAACCGGAGCCGTAGCCCGTGCCAGCAAGGTGGTTTACGACCGTGCGCATTCTTCCATTGCCGAGATAGAGCCGGGAATGATCGATTGGGGAGAAGTATTGAAAGATGCATCCTGGTTCCACTGGACAGGCATCACTCCGGCTATCTCGCAGGGGGCGGCCGACGCTTGCCTGGAAGCGATCCGGGCTGCCAACAAACTGGGCGTTCCCGTATCCTGTGACCTCAACTATCGCAAGAACCTCTGGAAATATGGGAAGAAAGCCTCCGAAGTAATGCCTGAACTGGTTGCCGGATGCGATGTGATCCTGGGAAATGAAGAAGATGCAGAGAAAGTATTCGGTATCAAGCCGGAAGGCTTCGACGTGGCACAGACTGCCGGCGAGGTGAACGCTGCCGAATTCGAATCGGTCTGCACACAGCTAATGGCCAAATTCCCGCGTGCAAAGAAAGTGATCATCACGCTGCGCGGCTCTATCAATGCCAACCACAATACATGGGGTGGTGTTTTGTATGCCGACGGCAAATTATATCAATCCCGCCGTTACGATATCACACATATCGTCGACCGCGTCGGTGGTGGCGACTCGTTTATGGGCGGACTGATTTACGGTTTGCTGAGCTATACCACAGACGACCAGAAAGCACTCGACTTCGCAGTGGCTGCTTCTTGTCTGAAACATACGATTTACGGTGACTTCAACCAGGTAACGGTTGACGAAGTGGAGAAACTGATGGAAGGCGACGGCTTCGGACGCGTTTCGAGATAATTGAGTATGAACATTGAAAATTAAGTAGAGATGGCTAGATTTAATAAATTACAGGTATTGAATGCAATCATCAGCACCGGCATGGTACCTGTTTACTATCATAAAGATGCAGAAACAGCCAAACAGGTGTTGAAGGCTTGTTACGATGGCGGTGTCCGTGCTTTCGAATTTACCAATCGCGGCGACTTCGCACACGAAGTGTTTGCCGAACTGGTGAAATATGCAGCGAAGGAATGCCCGGAAATGATTCTGGGTATCGGTTCGATCGTCGATCCGGCTACGGCTGCCTTGTTCCTGCAATTGGGAGCTAACTTTGTGGTAGGTCCGTTGTTCAATCCGGAAGTTGCCAAAGTTTGCAACCGCCGCCTGGTTCCTTATACACCGGGATGCGGTTCCGTATCGGAAATAGGTTTTGCCCAGGGAGTAGGATGCGACCTGTGTAAAGTATTCCCAGCCGGCAATGTGGGCGGCCCTTCCTTCGTAAAGAATATGAAAGCCCCGATGCCCTGGTCGCTGATTATGGCTACCGGAGCCGTAGAGCCGACAGAAGAAAACCTATCAGGCTGGTTCAAAGCCGGCGTTACCTGCGTAGGCATGGGGTCTAAACTGTTCCCGAAAGAAGCGATTGCCGCCAAAGATTGGAAAGCAATTACAGACCTCTGTGTGAATGCTTTAAACATCATCAAAAAATACCGGTAAGTATGAAACCATTTCTTGATTCAGATTTCCTGCTTCAAACGGAGACAGCCCGCAAACTGTATCACGAACATGCAGCGAAGATGCCGATCATTGACTATCATTGTCACCTGATTCCGCAGCAGATAGCCGACAATTATCAATTTGCCGACCTGACAGAGATTTGGCTGGGTGGCGACCATTACAAATGGCGTGCAATGCGTGCCAACGGTGTTCCCGAAGAATACATCACCGGCAGTAAACCGGCTTTCGAGAAGTTCCTGAAATGGGCGGATACCTTGCAGCATGCCATGCGCAATCCGTTATACCATTGGACGCACCTCGAACTGAGCCGTATCTTCGGTGTCGACAAGGTATTGAACCCTTCGACAGCCTGCGAAATATACGACGAATGTGTCGCCAAGTTGCAAACACCCGAATTTCGTGCCCAGGCAATCATGGAGCGAATGAATGTGGAGGTGGTCTGCACGACCGACGATCCTATCGATTCGCTGGATTACCATAAGGCAATCCGCCAGACTAGCCTTAAGACCAAAGTGCTTCCTACCTGGCGTCCGGACAAGGCAATGGCAATCGATCATGTAGCTGCCTACAACGAATATCTAAGTAAACTCGAAGCGGCTTCCGACACGACCATCCTTTCTTTCAAGGATTTGTTGAGCGCTTTGCAGAAACGCCACGATCATTTCGCTGCCGAAGGCTGTTGCGTGTCCGACCATGGTCTGACAACATTCTATGCCACTCCTTATACGAATGCGGAGATCGAAGCTATCTTCATGAAAGCACGTATGAACAAAGCGTTGACAGGCGAAGAAGTGGATAAATTCCGCTCAGCTATCTTATACGAACTGGCGGTAATGGATGCAAAGAGCAATTGGGTGCAGCAGTTCCATATCGGCCCGACGCGTAATAACAATGCCCGCATGTTCAAACTGTTAGGCCCCGATACCGGTTACGATGCCATCGACGATGCACAGGTAGCCGTTCCGATGATCAACTTCCTGAGCCGTCTGGAAGAAGAGGGTATGTTGGCGAAGTCTATCTTCTACAACCTGAATCCGAAAGACAGTGCAGTGATGATGACTACGGCTTACAGTTTCAACGACGGTTCTTTGCTGGGCAAGATGCAATACGGTGCCGGCTGGTGGTTCCTCGATCAGATCCATGGCATGGAAGACCAGATGAATACGCTTTCCGACCTGGGCTTACTGAGCCATTTCGTCGGCATGCTGACCGATTCGCGCAGCTTCCTGTCGTATCCTCGTCACGAGTACTTCCGCCGCATTCTTTGCAATATGCTGGGTAAAGAAGTGGAAAACGGAGAGTTGCCTGTTTCCGAACTGCCGTTTATCGGTAAGATGGTAGAAGATATCAGCTACAATAATGCCAGGCAGTATTTCGGTTTCTGATAGTCCTGTAAGGACGCCACAAACTAGCCCAGGGTTTCAACCCTGGGTCTCTAAAGCCACCTCCCAAATACTCCACCCTGTAAGGGTGGAACAAGGCAAAAGGTTTGATATTTATCTTGTAGCGTCCCTACAGGACGCCAGAAGAGAGAGGGCATTCATGAACCCCAGGTTTTAACCTGAGGCTGATTTGTTAAGTCCTTACAGGACTTTTGACAGACCTTTGTTTTCTATTTCATCCAGGAAACGGAAACACTCATAATAGAATTTACGGTTATTATCTACTCCTTTTATACCGTGTCCCAATCCTTCGAACTCGACATATCGGTGGGGAAGATTCAAATGCGTCAACTTACGGTCCATCAAACGGGACCCCTCGATATCTACCCGATTGTCGTGATTTCCATGCAACAACAATAAAGGGCCGGTCAGTTTTTCGGCATGATATAAAGAAGAACGATCGATCAACTTGGCAGCATCCTTTACCAGATCGCCTGCTTCGAGCGCTGTCCAGTCGGGGATATTGGAATGTGTATGCTGATAGATGATATCACAGAAACCGGCTGTTTCGATACCGAAACCGAATTTGAAATGTGCCTTATTCCCATTCACCTCGCCCGGGAATGTCATCAGCCGCATAGTGGCATAACCTCCGTGGCTCATACCGAAAACGCCGATACGTTCGGCCGGCACGTCCAACTTCTTCGAAATATAATCCGCACAATAGATAATATCAATAATCTCGTTTCCTCCCAGATCCTTATCATTCATAGCGGCAAAATCGCGTCCGAAACCGGCGCTGCCTCGCGGAGAAGGGCTGAGCACTGTAATACCGGCGGCATTGAAAATCTGATATTCCGTATTATAGCGGTTGTTCCCTCCATAAAAAGATTCTATCATAACCAACTCTTTGCCTTTCGGAAGCGGATTCTTCGGCTTATAAAGATAAGCATGCAGCATACGGGTCTTTCCGGTTGCCGGATCGACATCGAAAGTCGGGATGGAAAGACGGTCGACATCCGAATGAACCAACCGGTCTTTCAACGTTTCGGGCAGATCGAATAGCACAGATAGTTTCATGCTCTTTTTACCGACTTCCGCCTTTACGATCTGGAACACAACGGAGGTAGAATTGGCCAGCAAACTAACCTGGTCGCTCTGTACGGCTCCTATCGACAAAGACAGGTCGGACGATTGCTGGTAAGCATCTTTCCGGTCTTTATATCCATCAGCATCAACGATGTCTCGATCGGGTTACTCTGCAATACGAACAGGTATTTCTCATTCTTGATCGTTACGAAACGGGCGTCTTCGATATCCGATGTAAAATGGGTAACCTGGCTGGCTTTCATTGTCCGGCGGTCAAAGCGATACAGGTTCTTATATCCGTCCTGGTCGGAGAAGAAGAAACATTCGTCTCCGGAGATCCATTCATCCATTACGGAGGTACCGGCGTAGCTTCCCGGTTTGGAAGGATCGGTCAGAACCGTCGTCTGCTTCGTTTCAGTATCTATATATATAATGTTCGCGTAGGTACGATCGGCATCTTTCAACGCCAGCAACATCAACCCTTTTCCTTCCGGCTGCCAGCTGACATCGCCCCAGGTATAACGGAGGTCCGGCTTATCCTGGCAAACCAGTTCATCGGAACCGGTTTTCAAGTCGAGAATACGCAATTCGTCCAACCGCTTCTCATTCTGTGCCAGCCGGGCTACGTATGCGATCTTTGTTTTATCCGGGTTGAAATCCCAGGCATAGATATAGGGAACATCCGTCAGCTTTTCTGGCTTGGGCGAAAGGAGGTTGCTGCGGTATATGTTGATGATCTCCTCGTTGTTTTCATCTCCGATCCAGTAAACATTCCCGTCTTTCTCATTGTAAACCGGTTGCCAGCAATTACGTTTGGAAAAATCCAGATCGACTACGTCCGTTGCTTTCGACAAGTCTTTTTCCTTGGTAATATCCAGCCATTGCAACTTATTCTGGTTGGAGGTTTTAAAGAAGAACAATTTCTGTCCGTCATCGCTCAATGAAAACTGGGAATAAGGAAAGTCTTCAAAAAAGGAGCGATGTCTACATTACGACCCTGAAACTTCAATACCAGGTCGGAAGTTTTTTGTTGAGCTGACGAGGCCATACAGGCCATCGTCAGCATCATAGCTATAATCAGCTTATTCATAATAAAAAAGTGTGTTTGCTAGTTTCTCCAATATTCGTTTTGATCTTCGGCTGTCAACTGCTTGTTGTAAAACAGTTCCGTATTCGGTATCGGCAACATGAAACGCGGGCTGTTTGCAGGCAGTTCCTTTACGCCTGCCCACTGATCCGGTCCTGTACGCTGCAACGGCTTATGCAAACGTTTCAGATCGTTCAAGGCAAACCCTTCGCCATACAATTCCTTTCTTCTTTCTATCCAGATATTATCCGGAGTAGCCTTGGTCGGAGTGGCTCCACGTGCAACCTGCAATGTATTCAGCACCTGTTTGGCTTCGGCGGCATTCCCCGATTGCAGTTCAGCTTCCGCTTTGATCAGATAGGCCTCAGCAATACGGCAGAAAGGATATTCGGCATCCCCGATATTCGTACGATGACCGAATTTGCTGATAAAATAGCCATCTTCTTCATACACATAACCGGGGAACAATTTACGGCAATCCGTATCTTCGAATATATTGCGGAAAGAGGCGCTGGCACGTACTGTGCTATATCCTTTCAGCATATCCGTCGCTTTGGTTTCCACATCTTTCGGATCAATTTTAGCGCCATACTCATATCCCTGGAAATCGGTGCAATACCAGTAGAATGACGGCATGGAAGCATACAGGTTGCTGGTACTAGGAGTAAAGTTGAAGAACCACAGCCATTCTTTATTATGGTCTTTGAAACCTGCCCGATATTCCTCTTTCGACATTAAATTCGTTCCGTCGTAGGTACCGGCGGCAATCGTTGTGTATTTCTCCGCATTTGCATAGTCGCCCATATCCAGATAAGTACGGGCTAACAGCACGGCAACCCCCTTCTGATTCATATACTGTCCGTCCGTACCGCTACAATGTTCGTATGCATACGTCAGGTCAGACAAGATCTATTGGTAAGCCTCCTTAACGGAAGTACGCGGCACGTTCTGAGCTTCATCGCTCGAACCCGGTTTCAGACGTAATAATATACCTTTCGAATCCGGTTGGTCAGCATAAGCGCGAGCATACAACTGGGTTAATACCAGGAAGTTGTAGCCACGTAATCCATAAGCCTGGGCTATCATATCCTCTTTCTCCGAACCCTCGGGCTGCAATGTTTCCGCACTGGCGATGATCGTATTAGCCTGGTCGATCGATTTGTAGGCATACCGCCAGATATAAGCGCAATAGCCTGTCCACCAGGGATTATCTATCGGAGTCTGTGCATATTGATACGAGAAAACAATCCAGTTATAAGTTGAAAAACCGTATGCACCGCTGGTGATAGTCAGATCTTGCGCCATCACATCGGAAGTGATGAGTGCCAGCGTGTGGTAACGATAATCTCCCAGTTGGGCATACGCCCCCATTAATGCGGTCTTTGCAGCAGCCACATTCGTCATGATCGCATCATCCGAAATAGAGGTCGAAGGCTCCTGATCCAACATGTCGCTTGAGCAGGAAAAGAATAACGGAAGAGCTATACCGAGTAATAAATATTTTATTTTCATATTCGATTCTTTTTTAATTATTCGTTTATAATTAGAAATTCAGATTAAAGCCCATTGTAAATGTTCTGGGAACAGGTATGGTCGTTAATGAATTATATCCTCCGACTCCGAAAATATCGATATCGGAATATCCTTTCCAGTCGTCTTTAAACCAGGTGAACAGGTTATCTGCACTGACGAAAATCCTTGCACCTTTCAGCACGTCCGATACGGAACCCAGGTTAGAAGGAACGGTATAGGATAAGGTGATATTTTTTAGTTTAATGTTTGTCGCATCATACAGATAACGGGTAGAAACACCGTTGGACGAGTTTGTATTGTTATTGACATATTTAGGCACATTCGTAACCGTATTGGTCGGTGTCCAGGCAGCCAGTTCGTCTTTATGCATCTGTGCACCGGCCTGGTTACCGTCGTGCATGATTTGAGCATAGAGGGCATCGTAAACCAAACCGCCCCAGCTATATGCAAATCTCAGTGACAGGTCGAAACCTTTATAAGACAGGTTCGTACTCAAACCGCCGTAGAAGTCGGGAGTCGCACGTCCCTGTTTTTCAAAAATAGCCTGGCTGTAATCATTGGTTGTTCCGCGTTTTCCGTCGGCATCGACTTTTACCCACGGCGGATCGCCATTTGCCGGATCTACTCCCGCCCAAGTGGGGATATAAAATTCATACTGGCCATATCCTTTCGACCAGATTTTCTTCGTCGATGAAATGATCTGGTCGTCTCCTACCAGGTCTTTGATTTCATCCCGTATGGCAGACAGGTTCAGATCGGCACTCCATTTAGCCGGCGTATCTCTCAGTATATAAGCACCCAATGTTATTTCCACACCATGATTGGCAACCTTTGCCATATTCATCATGATCGACTCGAAACCGTTGGAAGCGGCAAGCGGGTAATTGTAAAGCAAATCTTTCGAGTTTTTATGGAAGTATTCAAAGGAGCCGTAAAAACGGTTCAGGAAACGGAAATCGACACCCAGGTTAAACATTGCCTGCTTTTCCCATCTCAGGTTCGGATTGGCCAGCTGGGTATGTCCGGTACCTGAAGAATTTCCGTAAATATAATCGGCTCCGGTATCCCATAATCCCAATGACTGGTAACGTTCCAATCCCTGGTTATTACCGGAAGTACCATAACTTAGGCGTAACTTCAACTGATCCAGCCAGGTCAGGTCTTTCATGAAGTTTTCCTGTTCTATTCTCCAGGAAGCACCTGCGCTCCAGAAAGTACCCCATTTATTATCCTGTCTGAATACGGAAGAACCGTCGCTACGCAGACTGACGGAGAAATTGTAACGGTCATTATACGTATATTCCACACGTCCCAGATAGGAAATCAAAGTTTCTTTGGTTGTCCTGGATTGAGGACTCAGGGCAGATGCTCCCGAACTGAGTTCATGCATGCCGTTCAAAGGGAAAGAGGTTACACCTGCTTCCACTCTTTCATAGTCACTCTGCCAATACTCGAAACCGATCATCGCATTCAGGGTATGTACCTTTGCAATCTGGGTCGAATAGTTCAGCGTATTCGTCGAGGTGTACATTAGGTCGGTCGTATTATACCGGTCTGCACGCCCGTTATATGCCGGCCCGTTATCATGTTCCTTATTCCAGTATTTAGCTTCCGAATAATGGATATAGTCCGGTGAAAAGACTGTTTTGAAATTCAATCCTTTATATAATTGGAAATCAAGAAACGCCGATGCTAGGAAACGGTAGTTTTTACTCCGGTTCATATCCATCTTGGGAATGGCGATCGGGTTAAAATCCAATGAAGTCGGATTCGTAAAATTATATTGCTTATTGCCGGAACTGTCCAGTATCGGATTCCCGTCGCGGTCGGTCAGGTAAACCGGTACTCCGTTCGGGAAAAGCAGTGCATTATACAGAGGACTTGCACCTGCGCCTCCGCCTACTTCCATATTCTGGACAGAGTGGGAGAAGGTTACATTCATACCGGCTTTTAACCAGGGAGTCACTTCTGTAGAAATATTTCCTTTTCCTGAATATCGTTTATACATGGCGGAAGGAGTTACACCGTCCTGGTCGTAATAGCCTGCCGAAAAGAAATAATTGCTTTTCTCATTACCTCCCGTCACATTCACATTATAATCCTGTGTCAATGCGGTTTTGAATATTTCATTCTGCCAGTCTGTATCGACAATGATACGGGCTCCGCTGACCAGGTTGCCGTTGGCATCGATCGGCTGGTCCACATTATACGAGTTAAAAGTAATTGCACCCTGGGCAAATGTATTCGCTGATGCGGCGGCTTCTTCAGGAGTGGCTCCACCTGCCAGTCTCTGTTCAAAATTCGACTGCCATTTGGTACGATAAAATTCGCCGGAGCTCATCATCTCATAAGCTTTCGGTACGGATGAAAAACCGAACTGGGCATTAAACGAAACGGATGCCTTACCGGATTTTCCGTTCTTTGTCGTGATCAGGATAACGCCGTTCGCGGCACGCGAACCATACAAAGATGTGGCTGCCGCATCTTTCAATACGGTAATCGATTCGATATCCTGCGAGCTCAGTGTCGCCAGAATACTGGAAGAGTTATCATTATCGTCTGCCAGCTTGCTATATTTTGTATTGGCGGGAATAGGCACACCGTCCACCACATACAGCGGTTCATTGGATGCATTCAACGAACCGGAACCGCGGATACGGAATGAGGAGGTCGATCCCGGCTGTCCGGATGTCGACATCACCTGCAAACCTGCCACCTGTCCCTGAAGGGATTTATCGAACGAAGCACTGGGGCTTTGTATTTTTGTATTGTCAATGCTGGTAGCCGAACCTGTAAAGGCCGACTTTTTGCTGGCACCGTAAGCCACGACTACCACTTCATCCAGGTTCTGTGTATCTTCTTGCAGAATAATATTCAAAGATGTTCTGTTCCCTATATGCACTTCCTGCGGAATATAACCGATATAGCTGATCAACAGAACGGCATTTTGGGGAACTTCCAATTGGAAATCACCGTTTATGTCTGTTATCATACCGATAGAAGAACCTTTCACAACGATATTGGCTCCGATTACAGGATCGCCGGAAGCATCTTTAACCACACCGGCTATTTTTCGGATCTGCTGATTCGCTTCTGCTACCTTCGCCACCTGGCTTTTTGAAGAATACAGAACGACGATGTGGTCGTCTATCCTGTAACCGATCCCGGTATTTCTAAATACCATATCGAGGATCGTCCCGATATCTTCCTGTTCGGCTTTTACAGAAACATTATTGACCCTTGTCTTTTCCAAGGCCAGGTCATAGGCAAAAACAATGTCCGTCTGCCTTTTCAGCGATTCGACAACATTCTTCAATGTCGCATTCGTCAACGAAAGCTCTACACTGAATTTCTGATTCAAATTAGCAGCAGCAACCGTTGTCTGCATGGGAGCGACCGTCAAACAACACAAAGATATACCAACACACCAATGCATTACAGAAGATTGACTAATAGCTCTCTTTTTCATACTTTACCATTTTAAAAATTAACACATCACACTTGATC
>JAJPZM010000313.1 GCA_021204335.1 Parabacteroides sp.
ATAAGATATTAAAATTATAATGATATTAATATCTATTCTAGGACATAAACCGTAAATTTGTGATGTATTTTAATTGTATGTTGTTATGGATGCTAAAATCATCAAAGTCGGTACATCATTGGGCTTGATCATTCCTGGTCTGGTAGTAAAGGATTATGACCTTCAGTACGGAACTAAGATAGAAATAGAACTGAATAACGAGGCTATTGTGATCAAAAAAAAGAAATCGGTCCGTGAAGGTTGGGATAATGCATTTGCACAGTATGCAAAAGAAGGAGAGGATGAATTGATGCTTCCTGATCACTTGGATTTAGAGTCGGATACATTACTTTAGGTCATTAAGGGTTATAAAAATGAACAGGTACGAATTATATTCAGTAAATCTTGATCCTACGGTTGGGGCTGAGATAAAAAAGACAAGACCTTGTGTGATCGTTTCGCCGGATGAAATGAATAAGCATTTACTTACAGTGCAGGTAGCCCCGCTTACATCGCAGGAAAGACTAATTCCTTCCAGAATAAAAATAGCTGCAACTTCAACTTCCGGATTAAAAAATGACAGTTTTGCAGCACTTGATCAGTTAAAAACAATTGATAAACAGAGATGTTGTGCTTTCATTGGAAAAATACCCGAAAAAGAAGTACAGGTAATCGCTGATGTTTTGTGTAAGATGTTTCAATATTAGATTGGCGGGACTAGCCCGCCAAAATATAAAAAGATGATTGCTCATTTCTCGTAATCATCATCAAACCGATACTTCCCAATCAGTTTCATAACATCGCCCACCAAAGGATGGCATTCTGGATGTATTTGCTGAGGGTGTTAATTGTAAAGGGGAAGTTGAAGGAGGTCAGTATCGACATGGTTAGATGCTTACAGGCGACACGCTGGGTGCGTTCGGACAATTCGATGATTTTCATGGCAACGATGAATAGTTTCGGACGATATGGGGTGTAACGAACCTGGCCTATCACTGTTTGCCCGACTAAAAAATCCACCTATGCCTGGCGGTCTTTTCGGATCAGCTTGATCATAAATAGTTTATACCTCTTGGGGGGTTTCTCCCAGTCTCCCAGTGCCAGTTGATAAGCTGTGAGCAGCATGGCTTTGCGTTCAGGTTCGGGTAATTGATTCAAGTGTTCAAAGAAAACATTCACTGTTACCTGGTCTTTGCCGAATAACAGGGCTAACTTCCGGAATTTCTTTTCCATAACTTACGTGTAGAGGGGGGATTTATCCCTCTGCCATGCAAGCCGGATGAATAAATAACAGCAGGCTACTGCCTGCTATTCAGAGCTTCCAGCAAATACTTGCCGGGTCTGAACTTTACACTGAGCCGTGACGGAATCATGCAGGGAGCTCCTGTCTTGGGATTACGCCCGGATCTTTCAGTTTGTTGCCAAACGCAAATGGTTCCGAACCCCTGCAAGACGATATTGTCTTTTTCCCGCATCGTTTCTGTGATGATATCCAAAAAAGCATCCAAATGCTTTCGGGACTCAACGCGGGTGGTTCCCATTCTTTCCGCTAGTTGTTCGATTAATTCGTTTTTGTTCATATAATGTTGTTTTAGAGGTTCAGAATGAAAGCTAAAAGGCGAAGAAACCATAAATAGTTACTTTCAATGTATCCCAAGTGCCTTTACTTATTATTCCCAATTTTATTTGTGAGCTGGAAATATTAAGATACCAAGCATTATTCGTATTATATTCGGAGATAGACCAGAAGTTTCCATTCAGTGATTTACCCACTTTTGCATATTGACTTTGTAATTTAGAGTACATAGCTCCAGCATTCGTCTTTTCTGTCTAAGAGCTTTCAGTTTTGGTTCCAAAATCATCAGGAGCCTTTCCACATAAATTATTTAACAAGTCATAATATTGCCCTACGCTTGGGATGAACCAATCACTGCGAATATTTGCAAATCCATTAGGGACAGGGTTATTTTTACGAATTTGTTCAACCAATGTCATTCCATAAATTGGAAAAGACTCTGTTAAGTCCTTCAAACTGTTTGTTTCAGTGTATCCTTTCATGTTATCCTTAGCACTGTTCAGTGTTGTACAATTATCAAGAAAATCCTCATCCTGATTTCTTCCCCAAGTGTGAGCGTCACCGGTTACAAACCCTATCACATAAGCATGATTCCAATTCTTTGTATTGCATTCCTCATCTGTCATCCGAGTAGGATTGCAAGTCACCACAATACCTACAGCTTGATCATAGTCTGGAATCTTCCCGTTTGTCAATGCTCCATCACCGGGATAAATCTCTATTCCTGATGATCCATGAAAGACAAAATCTCCGGGTTTGAGTGGACGTTCCACCTTTGTTTCATGAGGTATCGGACTTTTTATTTCTAACGTATAATATTTTCCGGAAGTAATGGATATACTACCATTATAAAAGACCTGTTTATTACTTTATGTTGTATATTTAACTGATAAGTTTTGAAGCGTATTTGCCTTCATTATGGCACGAAAACTGCCATCGGACATTTTTAAAGGTGTTACATTACCGAATACCACATTGGCGGCATTAGGATCAACATTATACAATTTAGTATTACTACGATAAGTAAAACCGGCATCTGTATTAGGAGAATTAGTTTTCGGAACAAGATTTGTTTGCCCCACTTGCGGAGTCATAATCAGCAAAGAAAACTGATGTTCAAATTTCAGTGAAAGAGTAACATTCAAGATGTTGGAAGCATTGGCACTACCGGTAGCTATCATCAGGTCGCTGGATGCGTAACCATCTGTTGTACTTTGATTTTCGTTCGGTTGAAGATCATTGTTTTCTACCAATGATTTGACAATGTCTTGCGTTGTTTGTGTAGGAGTTATTGATATGCCTTCTTTATATGGATAATAGGCAATGTAAGTAACCCCTTCATAATAATAAATTTTAGTGTCGGTTGGTAGAGTCCAATTGGTGGAACTGTTAGTATCATCTGTTGTCACAGTGCATGTTAGTGCTATATTATTAACATTGTCCACTATGGCACCACCCTTAATGGCAAAAGACCGATTTTATCCCCATCATTAAACGTCGTTTTATATCCATCAATCATAGTGCGCGTTAAAGGCACATCATATTCTTGCGTGGTGATGAAATCGTTTTTCGTTGCATGGATGGTTTGGATGATAGGGTGCTCTTTGCTACTGCCATCGCCTATCACTTCTTCGCTGGTACAACCGCTTACTGTAAGCAAAAAGGCGAAGAAGCTCATGCTGATAAGTAATCATTTTGTATATTTCATTGTTTCCATATTTTAGTCATTTACTGTATTATCCGCGAAATCCGCGTCTCCATTTGTTGTATCCTGAATTTCTTCTCCGTCTACAACACCTGATCCGCCAGGCTTCCAATCCGGAATATCCGAACTGCTGATATTTTCAAAGTTAATGCCGCCTATAACGGTACTTCTTGGTAACGGAATAGGTATAGGAGATAAAGGCTCCGGGTATCCAGCGATCCAGAGAGGGTAACGGTCGATTTTCTAATGTTATACTTTGTACATCGGTTGTATTTTCATTTACTCCCGGATAGGTATAGGTAATGCTGAATGTGCTTTCTGCTGTAGTGTTGGGCAGGAGGTAGAAAGTGGCGAGTTGTACCGTTGGATTATCGGTATCACTGCCGCTTTTAAGTGGAACGTTCCAAGATGTTTCGGTCGGTTTAAAAGTTTCCATTGTCAGATCCGTAAAACTCCATGCAAAGCCATTGGCGTTAGCATTATCGGTGTCTCCCCCGGTAGCCGGATCACAAAAAGCCAGCGTGCCTTTTTTCGTTGATTGGATAGAAAAGGCAGTTACTCTTTTCCCCTCTATATCATCCCCGCTTTTGATGTAGACAGCGACTTTGGTGGGGGCATGTTTGAGGGGGAAGGTAACGGTTCCGTTATTGTCGCTGTACTTTTTGTTAATCTGCGGGGTGGCAGCAAGGAGGTCGATCTGGTTGGCTTCTGCTGCGGGGATGGTGTAGGTGAGCGTGGGGAAACCTTTTGCGGTGTTTCCGCTTAGCTCGGGCTTGCTGCCGGCGGCTCCGTCTACGTAGGGGGCGTAGGCAAAGAAGCTGAGCAGGTCGGTGCCGTTGGTAGGCCAGAACTTGACGGGGTTGTAAGTCCAGGGATAATTGTTGTTTATGTTTGTGTTTTTCTCTACCAATTGGTTGTACATGAAGTTAGGGGTGGCGGTAGCGGCATCAAAATTTCCGTTTGTGAAATAGGTAAAGACGCCCATAGTTTGAAGGTTCTCATTCGTATATTCTGTAACTGCTTTCGTCGTCGGTATCTTGGAAGAAAAGCCTACCGGGACACTCCCTTGCGGAATGTCCTGCACCAGGCTTTCCTCGCTGCAAGCGGCAAGGGCAAGCAGACAAAATGCTGAGATGCTTAGGATGTAGGGTTTTCTTTTTATTTTGTTGGTTGTTTTTTGTTATATCAACGGGAGTAACTTTTCCCCTCTGGAGAGGGGGCAGGGGGTGTGTTAAAGCCAGTATTAGGGCGGAATTATAACACACCCCTTATCCCCTCTCGAGAGACTGTGTAAAAACATCTCTCAAAAAGATCTTTGACATTTTGTATAGTAAGTAGAAAGAAAACGATTTGTAAAAAGAATTATAATCTTCGGATTTCGGCTAAATCGACCTTAATATAGGTAAAAAAGATCTGTTTTAGGAGCTTACATCAAGCAAACCGGTAGTTTTGGAGTTTT
>JAJPZM010000025.1 GCA_021204335.1 Parabacteroides sp.
TAATGAATTGGCCGCATAACAAAAAAGAAGGCATCCTTTTAGGACACCTTCATTTAAATATATAATCTGATTGATTATCCTAAGAATCCCAACAGGATACCGGCTGCTACTGTAGAACCGATTACACCTGCTACGTTCGGGCCCATGGCGTGCATCAATAGGTAGTTGGTCGGATCATATTCCAAACCTACCACCTGGGAGATACGTGCCGAGTCAGGTACGGCAGATACACCGGCATTACCGATCAGCGGGTTGATCTTGTTACCTTGTTTCAAGAACAGGTTAAAGAACTTCACGAACAATACACCGGCACAAGTTGCGATAACGAATGACAATGCCCCCAGACCGAAAATCTTAACAGAATTCAAGGTCAGGAACTGAGTTGCCTGTGTAGAAGCACCTACCGTAATACCTAACAGAATTGTGATCGTATCAATCAGCGGACCGCGGGCTGTTTCAGCCAGACGACGTGTCACACCACTTTCTTTCAATAGGTTACCAAAGAACAACATACCCAACAGAGGCAGACCGGAAGGAACCAGGAAGCAAGTCAGCAACAAACCGATGATCGGGAAAACGATCTTTTCTGTTGAAGAAACAGCTCTCGGAGGTTTCATACGGATCAAACGTTCTTTCTTTGTGGTAAGCAGTCTCATGAACGGCGGCTGGATAATAGGAACCAACGCCATATACGAGTAGGCCGATACCGCAATAGCACCCATTAGGTTCGGGGCCAGTTTGGAAGACATGAAGATAGCCGTAGGACCGTCAGCACCACCGATAATACCGATAGCACCGGCTTGATTCGGTTCGAATCCCATCTGAAGAGCAATCGTGTAAGCGCCGAAGATACCGAACTGGGCAGCAGCACCGATCAACATCAGCTTTGGATTGGATATCAAAGCGGAGAAGTCGGTCATGGCCCCGATACCGAGGAAGATCAGCGGCGGATACCATCCGGAGGCTACCCCCTGATAGAGGATGTTGAGCACAGACCCTTGTTCGTAGATACCTACCTGAAGTCCTGCATCTTTGAAAGGTATATTACCGATCAGGATACCGAAACCGATAGGGATCAGAAGCATAGGTTCAAATTCATATTTGATCGCCAGGAATATAAAGAGCAAGCCGACTAATATCATGATGATATGGCCCGGAGTTGCATTATATACTCCTGTGTAAGTGAGGAACAACTGTAGGTTCTCACCCAGGAATGACATAAAACTCTCTTGCATACTCTTATCCGATTACGACGAGATCGGCACCTTCCAGTACAGAATCCCCTTTATTTACTTTAATTTCAATAATCTTACCGTTGCGGTCTGCGTTGATGTTGTTTTCCATCTTCATAGCCTCGAGGATAAGCAAAGTTTGTCCTCTCTTCACTGTGTCACCTACATTACATTTAACCTGCAGGATTACACCTGGAAGCGGAGTCTTTACAGCTCCAGGAGCACCCGAAGAAGCCGGACGTGTTACAACCGGTTCGCCGCTGGCGGTGGTCGGTGCCTGTACTGGACGTTTCAGTGTAACCATTTGTTTTTTTGCCGGTTTCTCCATTTTTACATGATAAGGAGTACCGTTTACTTCTACTTCAGCGATGTCGTCAACTACTGAAGTGATATGTACTTTATATACGTTACCGTTGATGGTATATTTAAAACTTTTCATTCTTGTTTGTTTTTAGAGATAATCACTTTCTGGGAGTTTCACGTAAGCTGTAAATCTTGGAACTCCAAGGAGAATATGTACGGCGAACCTTGCGAATCGTAAGAACTGTGTTTTCGATGTCATGGTTGTCGTCGTTCATTTCATATAAAGCTGTAGCGATAGCAGCGAAAACTTCTCCTGATACCTGTTCCGAACTTTCCGAAACTGTAACTCCTGATTTCTGAGCATTACGTTTGCTAGCTGAAATAGCCGCTTTCCCTACTTGTTTGAAGATCAGGAAAAGAAGAAGCAAACCCAGGAACACAACAGCCATAGCTGTAATTGTCATACCGATACCCAAGGAGTCATTTTGTTTGAAATTCTCGATTTTCTCGTTGGAATCCAGTGTCAGGTTGTTTGTATCAGGGGTCACTTTTTTCAATTGAGCCCATTCTTCTTTCCCGTCAATAACTCTACCATAACTTACATCTGCAACCTGATTTGCCGGAATCGTGATTTCGTCGATCAGTGTTTTTCCGTCAGCATCGTATAATGCGATATAATTTTCTTTTGACGAGTCGAATGTAAAGTTTACATGGAATGTACCACGGCTTGGTTCTCCATCAATCCAGAACAGCGTGTGCTGGTGAGGAGGGATAATTGTTTTTACGTCGCCCTTCGGAATCGGATATTTCTTCGGATTGTTCTTGTCGTTTGTCAGGAAACAACCGGCAATATTTACCGATCCGGCGGAAGTATTATACAATTCCAACCAGGGATGGCGTTTGCCATAGTCGTCAACGAAATTATCATCGTTGATGACCAGCACTTCATTTATTCGCATGGAGGTTGCCCGCTGTGCCTGTGCTCCGAATGAAACGAGCAAGACGAACAGCAACAATACTCCAAATCTTTTGTTAATTATATTCATTTCCTGTTTTAAGAATTATAGAGGCAGATTGTCATGTTTCTTAGCAGGATTGCTTAACTTCTTAGTCTGCAATTGTTGTAAAGCGCGAATGATACGGAAACGGGTGTTACGCGGTTCGATCACGTCGTCGATGTAACCGTATTGAGCAGCATTGTACGGGTTGGCAAATGCTTTCTTGTATTCTACTTCTTTTTCTGCTGTTGTTTTGGCAGGATCTTCTGATGCGGCAACTTCTTTGGCGAAAATGACTTCTACTGCTCCGCTCGGTCCCATCACTGCGATTTCGGCTGTCGGCCATGCGTAGTTCATGTCACCGCGCAGGTGTTTAGAACTCATCACGCAATAAGCCCCACCGTAAGATTTACGCAGGGTAACAGTGATTTTAGGCACAGTTGCTTCGCCGTAAGCATAAAGCAATTTGGCTCCGTGAAGGATTACACCGTTGTATTCCTGGCCTGTTCCCGGAAGGAATCCCGGTACGTCTACCAATGTTACCAGAGGAATGTTGAATGCGTCGCAGAAACGAACGAAACGGCCTGCTTTGCGGGAAGCGTTGCTGTCGAGACAGCCTGCCATTACTTTCGGCTGGTTGGCTACGATACCGACAGACTGGCCGTTGAAACGTGCGAAACCTACGATAATATTTTTGGCATAATCAGCATGTACTTCGAGGAACTCGTTGTTGTCGACGATCGTGCCGATTACCTCGTACATGTCGTATGACTGGTTTGCGTTGTCAGGAATGATGTCGTTCAATACATCGTCCAGGCGGTCGATCGGGTCTTTGCATTCTACCAGCGGAGTTTCTTCCAGGTTGTTCTGCGGAAGGTAACTGAGTAATTGACGGATCAGTCGCAGACCGTCTTCTTCTGTATCGACAGCGAAGTGGGCAACACCCGATTTAGTTGTGTGTACACTTGCTCCACCCAGTTGTTCCTGAGTTACGTCTTCACCGGTAACGGTTTTTACTACTTTCGGACCTGTCAGGAACATGTAGCTCGTGCCGCGTGTCATGATGTTGAAGTCGGTCAGCGCCGGAGAATAAACAGCACCGCCGGCACATGGGCCGAAGATACCTGAAATCTGAGGTACAACGCCTGATGCAAGGATATTACGCTGGAAGATTTCAGCATATCCTGCCAAAGCGTTAACGCCTTCCTGGATACGTGCTCCACCTGAGTCGTTCAAGCCGATGACAGGGACACCCATCTTCATGGCCTGATCCATTACCTTACAAATCTTCATGGCCAGTGCTTCCGATAAAGCCCCGCCGAATACGGTGAAATCCTGTGCGAAGATGTAGACCAGACGTCCGTCGATCGTACCATAACCGGTTACGATACCGTCGCCTAGATACTTTGTTTTTTCGATACCGAAGTTGGTACAACGGTGTTGAACAAACATATCGAACTCTTCGAAACTGCCTTCGTCAAGCAACATGGCGATACGTTCGCGGGCTGTGTACTTGCCTTTCTTGTGCTGAGATTCAATTCTTTTTTCTCCACCACCTAAACGGGCTTGTTCGCGAAGGGCGATAAGCTCTTTTACTTTTTCAAGTTGGTTACTCATTGTACTTTTGATTTGTTGTTAGAAATGATCTTGTTTTAGTTAACAAGTGACAGTTGACAGTTAACAGTTTTTCAGGCATTTATACCTCTCAACTGTCACTAGTCAATTGTCACCTGAATGTTTTACTTTCCCGGCGGCATGCAAAGTTCTGTCAGAACGCTGCAAGTTGATTTCGGATGAAGGAATGCAATGTTCAAGCCTTCTGCGCCACCGCGGGGAGCTTTGTCGATCAGCTTAACGCCTTTTGATTCAGCTTCGTCCAGTGCTGCCTGTACGTCAGGTACGGCAAATGCGATGTGATGGATGCCTTCGCCTTTCTTTTCGATAAATTTGGCGATTGTGCTGTCTTCGCTGGTCGGTTCCAGTAATTCGATTTTAGTCTGGCCAACTTTAAAGAAAGCCGTTTTCACTTTCTGATCGGCAACTTCTTCGATGTTGTAGCATTTCATGCCTAAAATTTCTTCGTAATACGGCAGGCAAGCTTCGATGCTTTTCACTGCGATACCCAGATGTTCGATATGTGTGATATCCATGTCAATAA
>JAJPZM010000074.1:0-951 GCA_021204335.1 Parabacteroides sp.
TTGGTGGGGGCGAATAGCCACACAGCCATAATCCCACGGTCTGGTAGCAATGTGCAATCAGTGGCTTGTACATATTAATTGTGTTTATTTGTTTTGTAATAAAATAACTAACCAAAAATAACAAAAAAGAGCTGTTGTCAAGTGGAACAACAGCTCTTTTTAATAAATAATCGACTGATTAAATTCTATTCAAAACGTCAGCCAGCTTGTCGGGGGTAACATTTGCGGCAATGATTACACCTTTGTCGTCGATCAGAAAGTTCTTCAAACCTTTTTGTAGGTTAAACTTTCCATACAACGCTGACTTTTTTCCAAGTTCTTCACGAAATTGCTTTGTGCCGTTTAGCTTATCTGCCTTTACCGTCTCGGTAAAGATTGATTCTTTCTCGTCGAGAGAAACAGAATACATCGCAATTTTATCCGAACTTAACTTGTTAATCTCATTCCATAATCGAACGTTACGGGCTCTCGATTCAGCATCGTAAGCTGCCCAGAAATTCAGCAAGGTGTAACGGCCGGAATGATTTTGGAAACTGAAATTGCTTTCATTTCCTAAAGACTCTATTCTCGGAGCCAGATCACCAGGGTTAGTACCCACGGTAGGTCTCGCTTCTTTTGTAGCGGACGACATTGTTGCCAACGCAACCGTTACAAGGAGAACATAAGCTCTTACCTTCATAATTTAATATTTACGTTAAACTTAATCGGACGGTATATCGACAGGCTACTTACCGGTCTGCGGGCGGTATTCATCTATCATTCAATATATCCGACTCCTGATTTTCAGGAAATAAACAAGGGCTTTTCCTTCGCTAAGGAGCAGCTTTCTTGCTTTTAACGGGGGCAAAGATACGGGTAAAGCACCTTTCCTTCCAAACGTAATAACATAAATCGACTAAAATACAAGATTTTTTATATGTTTTATTGCAGAAAAACCTAGCAAAATAGATG
>JAJPZM010000074.1:961-4682 GCA_021204335.1 Parabacteroides sp.
TTGCAGCATATCGTTAACACTATTTCGCTATTCGGACACGTGTAAATAGGCAGTAATTTTAACAGAAAGGAAAGAAATATCAGAAGGTTTCATTAATCACAGGTTCCCTTGCCGTCAGTTTTAACTGACGGTTTAAAGGTCGGGCTCTTGTTTTGGCTTCAGCCACATTTCTCTTAATAATCTGTAGTTATCTAAGTATGAAATGGGACTGAAGTCCAAATATATGGAGTCATCACTAGTCCGTCAGTTAAAACTGACGGCAAAGAAACCTGTGATTAAACCTGTCCTATTATTCATTATAAGGCGATGGCATCGGCATCCCCTCTTTTATATATTCGTCGTAGACAACCGTCGGATGATCCTGCAAAGAAGTTCTGTTATACTCCTCTTTAAAATGATCGCGACGGAAATTCTTCAGCTTCAGATTCTCGGTACTGTATGTACGCAAAGTCTCCTGTTTGTTTCCGGTCAGCGAACTTTCTATAACTACGGAATCGAGAATATTCATCTTTGGAGTCAATGTAGGTAACAGGGTTTGTTTCAACAATCCTCTATAAGCTCCGATATACTCATATCAATAAGAATCGCCCCGACTAAAAATACGATACGTGTAATTAGACCATGCCGTACGAATATGGATTTCGTGTTCCCATATCTCGATACAAGCCTCCGAATTGTAATCAGGATCTTTAATCGTGACCCTTTCCAGTCCATGCGTTTTTTCAACTACTTGGGTTTGCCATTTGTCTGAATGCCGAATTTCAGCAATAATCTCAGGCAGCTTTTCCTTAATTTCAAACTGAATCTTCATCTCATTTGCCTACCAGTCAGGACTTATTAAGGTTGCCAGGTTCCAAATTATATCTAACGTCACTGTAAAAATAACAATTTCATTTGAATTTTTGTTTATCCGGATGCTATTATTTGCATATAACTTGTTTACCTTTGCCTTATAAAACAATAAACATGGGACTAAAAGACGAAATTATACTGATAACTATAAACGGATCCGATCGTCCGGGGGTCACCGCCGCCCTAACTGAAATCCTGGCAAAGAACAACGCCGTCATTCTCGACATCGGTCAGGCCGATATCCATAACAACTTATCACTGGGTATCCTGTTCCAGAGTTGTGAAGGCAATTCGGGGGATATACTGAAAGAACTTCTTTTCAAAAGTTACGAATTGGACGTTAACATACGCTTCAATCCTATTTCGGAAGAAGAATACTGCAAATGGGTGGATATGCAGGGAAAGAACCGCTACATCATCACTATCCTGGGACGCAGGCTGACCGCCAAACAAATAGCCGGCGTCACCCGTATCGTTGCCGACCAGGGTATGAATATCGATGATATCAAGCGCCTGACCGGCCGTATTCCATTGGATGAAAATTCCCGTGCCCCTAAAGCAAGTGTCGAGTTCTCCGTCCGAGGAACTCCTAAAGATAAAGAACTGATGAAAGCTGAATTTATGAAGCTTTCAACCGAACAGGTGATGGATATTTCTTTCCAGGAAGACAGCATGTACCGCCGTATGCGCCGCCTGATCTGTTTCGATATGGATTCTACATTGATTGAAACGGAAGTAATCGACGAACTGGCTATCCGGGCAGGTGTCGGCGACCAGGTAAAAGCAATTACCGAATCCGCCATGCGCGGGGAAATCGATTTTAGCGAAAGCTTCCGCCAACGCTGTTCTTTATTGAAGGGACTGGATGTATCCGTTATGCAGGAAATTGCAGAAAGCCTGCCTATTACGGAAGGTGTTGACCGCTTGATGCGCATCCTCAAAAAGGTAGGCTTCAAGATCGCGATCCTTTCCGGTGGATTTACCTACTTCGGCAACTACCTGAAACAAAAATACAACATCGATTACGTATATGCCAACGAACTGGAAGTAGAAAACGGCAAACTGACAGGAAATTATATAGGCGATATTGTCGATGGTAAACGTAAGGCCGAACTGCTTCGCCTGATCGCCCAGGTAGAAAACGTGGATATTCGTCAAACCGTTGCCGTAGGCGATGGAGCAAACGATCTGCCGATGATCAGCATTGCAGGTCTGGGTATCGCTTTCCATGCAAAACCTAAAGTAAAAGAAAACGCCAACCAATCTATTTCTACGATTGGTCTGGACGGATTATTATATTTTCTGGGATACAAAGATTCCTATTTGGATGAACAAATGATGTAACTTAATAAAAGCGTTTATGATCAGACACATTGTAATGTTTAAATTGAAGGAGTTTGCATCTCCCGCCGACAAACTGGCAAAAATGCAGGAAATCAAAACAGGCTTGGAAGCGTTGATTGACAAGATTGATGTATTACGCATGATTCGCGTGGACTTCAACGTAAACCCGGAAGAAACCTGGGACATCATCCTGACGACCGAGCTCGATACGCTTGAAGATGTGAAAACGTATGCCAACCATCCTGAACACGTTGCGGTATCCAAAGGCATCATCGGCCCGGTAAAAGCAGACAGAGCGTGCGTTGATTACGAATATTAATCTCCTATGAAAGAGTTTGATATTGAAGAGCGTGTGCAAATTGCTATCCGAAACTTCGAATCTGGTTTCAATTGTGCACAGTCTGTCTTTCTTGCCTATTCCGATATTTTTGAATTGGATTTGAATATGGCAAAGAAAATGTCGGTATCGTTTGGTGGCGGTGTCGGACGGCTAAGGGAAGTATGCGGAACGGTAAGCGCCATGGCTATGCTGGCCGGCTTCAAATATCCGGTAATGGATCAAAACGACCAGGAAGCGCGGACAAAGAATTATGCCGTAGTACAAAAAATGGCCGACTTGTTTAAAGAAAAACATGGAACCATTATCTGCCGTAACCTGTTGCCTGCAGCCGAAGCCCAAAAGACTGCTCCTGCACCCTCTGAAAGAACAAAAGAGTATTATGCCAAACGCCCTTGCAGCAAATTTGTAGAAGAAGCAGCAAGGATAGCCGGACGGATGCTGAAAAACGAATTGGATTGATGGCTCAGGCCATCAATCTTATTTGAGAAACATAGCCTAGCGTCCTGATCTCACTAAACAGATTCGTATAAGAAGACTGGGCTTTCACATTCACCTTATAAGTAATAATTGCCTTATCCTGTTCATACAGCGATTCAAAAGAGACGCTTACGATATAGATATTCTTCTCTTCCAATATTTTACGGACAGCTTTCAGATCGGGAGTGGCTGTTGTACATATAATCGTCAGTATTTTGTTCACTCCATTCAGAAACATTCTTCTTTCCAATCTTTCGAGACTCACCAATATAACTAATGTAAGACCTGTTCCGATCAATGCAGGAACATACATTCCCGCTCCAACGGCCAGACCGATCACTGCCACGACCCAGATACAGGCAGCCGTAGTCAACCCATGAATACTACCATGACTCTGCATAATTGCACCGGCACCTAAAAAACCGATACCGGTAAGGACCTGTGCTGCTATACGTCCCGGATCGCCATTCAGAAAATCAAGATAGCATTGCGGAATCCAGATGGAAATAAGCATAGCCGCTGCCGATCCCATACAAATCAAGGTAAATGTACGCATTCCCGCTTCACGACGGCGGAATTGACGTTCTATACCTATAACGGCCCCCAATAAAAAACTGACAAACAGCTTAACGGCAGCAGTCGAATGTGTGATAGTCGTATTCTGTAATATTTCATTGATATGTTCAAACATAATCATTCTCGGTTTAG
>JAJPZM010000331.1:0-1501 GCA_021204335.1 Parabacteroides sp.
GTAAAAAATAATATCCCCCTAAATTGCCTTACTTATAACAATTTAAGTAAACAATTTGCGAGATTAAAAGAATAACTCTAATTTTGCAGCCTAAAATTCGATACGACTATTAATTAAATAAATCATTCAGAATGAACGTTTCGCTTAAGAACATTGATGCCGTTAGTGGTATTGTGAAATTAGAAATAGTGAAGGCTGACTACGCTGAACAGGTTGAAAAGAGCCTGCGCAACTTACGTCAGAAAGCAAATGTACCGGGATTCCGTAAAGGAATGGTACCAATGGGTATGGTGAAGAAGATGTATGGAAAACATGTGTTGGTTGAAGAAGTGAACAAACTGGTTTCTGAAAATCTGTTCAGCTATATTCGCGAAAATAAATTGAATATTTTGGGCGAACCGATGCCTAACGAAACAGAACAACAACCTATTAATTTCGATACAGAAGAAGATTTCGAATTTTGTTTCGACGTTGCCATTGCTTCGGAAGTCAAAATCGAACTGGGTAAAAGCGACGAGCTTCCTTACTATCAGGTAGCTATCGACGATGAAATGCTGAACCAGCAGGTAGATGCTTATACTGCCAACTTCGGTTCTTACGACCAGGTTGAAGAAGTAGAAGAAAAAGATATGGTAAAAGGTACGGTTGCCGAACTGGAAAACGGTTCCCCGAAAGAAGGCGGCATCGTTGTTGAAGACGCCGTGTTGATGCCTTCCTATATTAAAGATGAAGCTGAAAAGGCTAAATTTATCGGTGCAAAGGTTAATACGGTTGTCGTATTCAATCCGAACAAGGCATACGAAGGTGCTGAAGCAGAAATCGCCTCATTCCTGAAGGTCGATAAAGAAGCCGTTGCCGGTCTTACAGGCGATTTCAGCTTTGAAATCAGCGAAATCACTCGTCACAAAAAGGCTGAACTGGACCAGGAATTGTTCGATAAAGTATTTGGCGAAGGCGTTGTTGCCAGCGAAGAAGAATTCAAGAACAAAATTAAAGAAGCGTTGGCCGAACAGTTTGTTCCTCAGAGCGACTACAAGTTCTTGCTGGATGCCCGTGAAGTATTGGTAGAAAAAGCAGGCGAACTGAAGTTTGCCGACGACCTGCTGAAACGCTGGTTGCTGGCTGCCAATGAAAAGAACACACCGGAACAATTGGAAGAAGAATTCCCGAAATTGATCGAAGACCTGAAATATCAGTTGATCAAAGAGAATCTGGTAAAGAGCAATGGTTTGAAAGTGGAAGATGCAGACATCGAAAACTTTGCAAAACGTGTCGCAAAAGTACAGTTTGCTCAGTACGGCATGCTTTCTGTTCCTGAAGATGTATTGGCTAACTATGCAAAAGATATGTTGAAAAACAAACAGACTTTGCAGAATACCCTCGACCGCGCAGTAGAAGAAAAACTCGCTGCCTGGTTGAAAGAACAGGTAAAACTGAACGTAAAAGAAGTATCGGCAGAAGAGTTTAACAAACTCTTTGAATAATATTATCCTTTTGAAAC
>JAJPZM010000331.1:1511-21794 GCA_021204335.1 Parabacteroides sp.
CAGTAGTATTTACTACGGTTTTAACAAGAAAAAGGGTTTTCTCTCTAAAAAATATCTTAGCTGATAGCAAATAAGTTGTTTCTTTCAGAAATTTATTTATAACTTTGTTATTCCGATAAGTCAGAGGGAAATCCCTTTTTTCGTGGCTTCCGGTAAAACAATAAACAGTAGACTATGGACGATTTTAGAAAGTATGCAACAAAGCATTTGGGGATGAACAGTAACGCGCTGGATAGTTATATGAATATCACAAGCAGTTATATTTCTCCTACAATCATTGAAGAACGCCAGCTGAACGTTGCGCAGATGGACGTATTCTCCCGCCTGATGATGGACCGTATTATCTTTTTAGGTACGCAGGTGGACGATTACTCTGCCAATGTAATCCAGGCGCAATTATTATATCTGGATTCAAGCGACCCCGGTAAAGATATATCTATTTATATTAATTCACCCGGTGGTTCCGTATATGCAGGTTATGGTATTTATGATACCATGCAGTTTATCGGAAGTGATGTATCGACCATCTGTACGGGTATGGCAGCTTCGTTTGCTGCGGTATTGCTGGTGGCCGGCACAAAAGGCAAGCGTATGGCATTGCCTCATTCGCGTGTGATGATTCACCAGCCTCTGGGTGGTGTACAGGGACAGGCTTCGGACATTGAGATCACTGCCCGTGAAATCCTGAAAGTTAAAAAGGAACTTTATACTATCATTTCCGAACATTCGAGTAAACCATACGAAGAAGTAGAACGTGATAGCGATCGCGATTACTGGATGACAGCTGAAGAAGCGAAAGCGTATGGTATGGTAGATGAAATTCTGGTACGTAATAAGAAATAACAAAAAACAGAGGCAGGGCGTTTTGCGCCTTGTCTTTTTGACAATTAAAAAAACAAATATTCTATGGCCAAAACAGGCGACATTTGTACGTTTTGCGGACGAAGTAGTCGGGACGTTAATATGCTGATAAATGGGATATCCGGTGCTATTTGTGACGAATGTGCACAGCAAGCGTATGTAATTGTAAAGGAACAACAACCTGCGAAGAAAAGCTCATTGAAGCTTGACCGGACAGAGTTGCCGAAACCTGAGGATATAAAAAACTTTTTGGACCAATATATAATCGGGCAAGATGATGCGAAACGCTATCTTTCCGTTTCGGTTTACAACCATTATAAACGGTTACTCCAGAAAGTAACTTCGGATGATGTGGAGATCGAGAAGTCTAATATTATTATGGTGGGGGCTACCGGCACGGGGAAAACTTTATTGGCGCGGACAATTGCCAAATTATTGCACGTCCCGTTCGCCATTGTGGATGCCACCGTACTGACCGAGGCTGGTTATGTGGGGGAAGATATCGAAAGTATCCTGACTCGTCTGCTGCAGGCAGCTGATTATGATGTGGATGCGGCCCAGCGCGGTATTGTTTTTATCGATGAGATAGATAAGATAGCTCGTAAAAGCGACAATCCGTCGATTACACGAGATGTAAGTGGAGAAGGTGTACAACAGGGACTTTTGAAACTGCTGGAAGGATCGATCGTAAACGTTCCTCCCCAGGGCGGAAGGAAGCATCCCGAACAGAAGATGATAGCGGTAGATACTAAGAATATCCTTTTTATCTGTGGCGGTGCGTTTGACGGCATTGAAAAGAAAATCGCACAACGTTTGAATACACGTGTTGTGGGATATTCGGCCAGCAAGGAAACAGCCCAGGTAGACCGGAATAATTTCCTGAAATACATTACGCCGACCGACCTAAAGTCGTTCGGGCTGATTCCTGAAATTATCGGCCGTCTGCCTATCCTGACTTATTTGAATCCGCTCGACCGGAGTACGTTGCGCAGTATTTTGACGGAACCGAAAAATTCTATTATCAAACAATATCAGAAGTTGTTTGAAATGGATTCGATCAAACTGACATTCGACGAAGATGTGTACGAGTATATTGTAGATAAGGCTTTGGAATTTAAGTTGGGAGCCCGTGGCTTGCGTTCGATAGTCGAGGCCATTATGATGGATGCGATGTTTTGCATGCCGTCAGAAAAGAAGAAGGCGCTCCATGTCACACTGGAGTATGCAAAGGACAAGTTTGAAAAATCAGATGTAAACCGTTTGCAGATAGCGTAAATGCCTGCGGTTTGTAAAATATAAATAAGTATGGCGAAGAAGGATGGTTTAACTGAGCAATTAAAGACTCATTTTGGCTTTGATACCTTTAAGGGGAATCAGAAAGCAATTATTGAAAATGTGCTGGCCGGGAATGATACTTTTGTATTGATGCCGACCGGTGGGGGCAAATCTCTCTGTTACCAGTTACCTTCTGTAATGATGGAAGGTACAGCGATCGTTATATCTCCCCTAATTGCTTTGATGAAGAATCAGGTGGATGCCATGCGTAATTTCAGTGAGGAAGACGGTGTCGCCCATTTTATTAATTCTTCACTGAACAAGTCGGCTATCGATCAGGTGAAGGAAGATATTATGGCCGGTCGCACGAAATTGCTGTACGTCGCTCCCGAGTCGTTGACGAAAGAGGAGAACGTCGATTTCCTGCGGAATGTAAATATCTCGTTTTATGCAGTCGATGAGGCGCATTGTATTTCGGAATGGGGACACGATTTCCGTCCGGAGTATCGCCGGATACGCCCTATTATCAATGAAATAGGAAAACGTCCGCTGATAGCGCTTACGGCAACTGCCTCTCCGAAAGTGCAGCATGATATCCAGAAGAGCCTGGGGATGATAGATGCTTCAGTTTTCAAATCCTCCTTTAACCGTTCTAATTTATATTATGAAGTTCGTCCGAAGGATGAAAATATAGACCGCGAGATCATTAAATATATTAAAGCCAACGAAGGCAAGTCGGGTATTGTTTATTGTCTGAGCCGCAAGAAGGTGGAAGAGTTTGCCGATATTCTGAAGGCGAACGGTATCAAAGCGCTTGCTTACCATGCCGGAATGGATTCAGGACAACGGTCGGCCAACCAGGATGCGTTCCTGTTGGAAAGGGCGGACGTTATTGTGGCTACCATCGCGTTCGGTATGGGAATCGACAAACCGGATGTGCGCTATGTCATTCATTACGACATACCCAAAAGCCTCGAGGGTTATTACCAGGAAACAGGCCGTGCCGGCCGCGACGGCGGCGAAGGCCAGTGTATCGCATTTTATGCATACAAAGATTTGCAGAAACTGGAGAAGTTCATGCAGGGTAAACCTGTAGCGGAACAGGAAATCGGCAAGCAATTGTTGCTTGAAACAGCCGCCTATGCCGAAACGTCTGTGTGCCGCCGGAAAGTTCTCCTGCATTATTTCGGTGAAGAGTACCTGGAAGATAATTGTGGAAATTGTGATAATTGTTTGAACCCCAAGAAGCAAGTGGAAGCGAAAGAATTATTGAGTGCGGTACTTGAAGTGGTAAGTACTTTAAAAGAAAAATTTAAGGCAGACTATATTGTCAATATGTTGGTAGGTAACGAGACCTCCGAAATTCAATCTTACAAGCACAATGAAATGGAAATCTTCGGTTCGGGAACGGACGAAGACGATAAGACATGGAATGCGGTTATCCGTCAGGCGCTGATTGCCGGCTATCTGACCAAAGATATCGAAAACTATGGTTTGTTGAAGATCTCTCCGAAAGGAAAAGATTTCATGAAAAAACCGGTATCTTTCAAGATAACGAAGGATAACGAGTTCGAGAAAGAAGTAGAAGAAGTGCCGGTACGCGGTGGGGCAACCTGTGCGGTAGACCCGGTATTGTATTCTATGATGAAAGATTTGCGTAAGAAGTTGTCGAAACGCCTGGAAGTGCCTCCTTTCGTTATTTTCCAGGATCCGTCGCTCGAAGCGATGGCTACTACTTATCCGGTGACGCTGGAAGAATTGCAGAACATTCCGGGTGTCGGCGTCGGAAAGGCGAAACGCTATGGTCAGGAATTTATTACGCTGATCAAAAAACACTGTGAAGAAAATGAAATAGAACGCCTGGAAGATTTGCGTGTACGTACTGTCGCCAACAAATCCAAACTGAAAGTATCTATTATCCAGCGTATCGACCGCAAGGTTGCCCTGGATGAAATAGCCCTGACCAACGGTCTGGAGTTTAACGAACTGCTGGACGAGATCGAAGCGATCGTTTATTCGGGAACACGTATCAATATTGATTATTTTGTAAACGATGTGATGGACGAAGATCATATTGAAGATATTTACGAATACTTCAAAGATTCTGAAACGGACGACCTGGAAGATGCGATTGAAGAATTAGGCGGCGATTATACCGAAGAAGAAATCCGTTTGGTACGTATTAAATTCCTTTCGGAGATGGCAAATTGACGCACAGCCCTTTTTAGTTCTCTCCCGGGAGAAAAAACAAATCCTTTCGGATGAAATTTATTTTCCTTCCGAAAGGATTTGTTTTTTATCGTTGCGTAGTATCAGGAAAAACCGTATATTTGCGCGCAATAATTTTTAAAACATACGTTTTATGTCATTTATTGCAGACAGGTTAGTTATGGACGGGTTAACATTCGACGATGTCTTGTTAATTCCGGCTTATTCAGAAGTTCTTCCCCGAAATGTCGACCTTACGACAAAGTTTTCACGAAACATTACATTGAATATCCCGATGGTATCGGCAGCGATGGATACGGTTACCGAGGCTAAGATGGCTATTTTCATTGCCCGCGAAGGCGGTATCGGCGTTATTCATAAGAATATGACGATTGCTGAACAGGCAAAGCAGGTTCAGAGTGTTAAACGTGTAGAGAACGGAATGATCTACGATCCCGTAACGATCACGAAGGGAAAGCGTGTTGCCGATGCTCTGGCAATGATGGCGGAGTATAAGATTGGCGGGATACCGGTTGTCGACGAAGGCGGTTACCTGGTGGGTATCGTTACTAACCGCGACCTGCGTTTCGAAAGAGATATGAACCGCTCGATCGATGAGGTGATGACAAAAGAGAACCTGGTGGTCACTGACCAGTCGACCGACCTGGAAGCTGCCGCACAAATCCTTCAGAAGCATAAGATTGAAAAACTGCCGGTAGTGGACAGCCATAACAAACTGATAGGGCTTGTTACTTATAAAGACATAACGAAAGCGAAAGATAAGCCTTCTTCCTGCAAAGACTCCAAAGGTCGTCTGCGGGTAGCTGCCGGAGTGGGCGTAACTTTCAATACGTTTGAGTGTGTCGCAGCCCTGGTTGAGGCGGGTGCCGATGCGTTGGCGATCGATACGGCTCATGGCCACTCGAAAGGTGTGGTCGATGTGTTGAAACAAATCAAAGCATAATATCCGGGAATCGATTGCGTAGTCGGCAATATTGCAACGGGAGATGCTGCCAGATATCTGGCTGATGCCGGAGCTGATGCAGTAAAAGTCGGTATCGGTCCGGGCTCCATTTGTACGACACGTGTGATTGCCGGTGTGGGTGTTCCCTAGTTGTCAGCCATCTATGATGTGGCAAAAGCACTGCAAGGTACAGGCATTCCGTTGATTGCCGATGGCGGTCTCCGTTATTCGGGCGATATCGTGAAAGCGATTGCAGCAGGCGGTTCGTCGGTTATGATGGGATCGTTGCTTGCCGGGGTTGAGGAATCGCCGGGCGAAACGATCATCTTTAACGGCCGTAAATTCAAATCATATCGTGGCATGGGATCGCTCGAAGCGATGCAGAAAGGGTCGAAAGACCGCTACTTCCAGGATGTGGAAGATGATGTAAAGAAGCTCGTGCCGGAAGGTATTGCCGCGCGTGTTCCTTATAAAGGTTCTTTGTTCGAGGTGATCTATCAGATGGTAGGCGGCTTGCGGGCCGGTATGGGATATTGCGGAGCACATAATATCGACGAGTTGCATCAGGCAAAATTCACCCGTATCACCAATGCCGGCGTACAGGAAAGTCATCCGCACGACGTGGCAATTACACAGGAAGCACCTAATTATAGCCGCGGCGAATAATAAATGAGGATAATCCCCGTTATATAAAAAACACTAATTTAATCAGATAGCATACTTTTTACGGATGCTGTCCGTTAGATTAGTGTTATTTTTGTAATGTCTACGTAGTATGATAAACGGATTTTCGATGAAAAAGTTACTTGTATTATCTTTGGTATTTGCTTGTTTAACAACGGAAGCGCGTAATGCGGCTGACTCTGTAGTGATGACTGTAGCCGGAAAACCGGTGCTTATTGACGAATTTGTTTTTATGGCGAAAAAGAACGGAGAAGTGAATTTGTCGGATCGTAAGTCGCTGGAGAATTATGTGGAACTGTATAAGAACTTCAAATTGAAAGTGGCCGACGCGGAAGCTGCCGGGTTGGATAAAACAAAAGATTTTACAGATGAGCTGGAAGGTTACCGTGCCCAGCTTACGTCAGGTTATTTATCAGACAAGGACGGGGAAGAAGCTGCCGTACGCGCTGAGTACGACCGTTTGGGTGAAGTGTTGGAATTAAGCCATATTTTATTCCGCTTGCCGGAAAAGACCGTTTCGAAAGATACGGTGGCTGTCTACGAAAAAGCCCTAAAAGCGTATGAACGTATTAAGAACGGGGAAGACATGGCAATGGTCGGACAAGAGTTGGCAAAGCAGGATTCGGGACAGATCGGTTACGAATATGTGCGTAGCTTTCAACCGATGCAGACCATCAAGGCATTTGAAAATGCCGCCTATTCCATGAAGCTGGGCGAATTGTCCATGCCGGTGCGTACCACCCTTGGATTCCATATTATCAAACTTCATAAGCGGATACCTAATCCGGGAATGCGACATGTAGCGCATATCCTGATTCCGTTCAAGCAGGATACGATAGTCCGCAGCGAGAGCGAAACATTGACGTTGGCAGAAGAAATATATGAAAAGGCACAAAGCGGAGCCGATTTCGGTGAGCTGGCGCAAAAATATTCATCCGACGGGGCATCAGCCAAAAAAGGCGGAGAACTGCCTTGGGTCGGTGTCGGCGAAATGGTCGCTCCATTCGAGCAGGCTGCTTTTGCCCTGACTACTCCGGGTGAAATATCCAAGCCGGTCAAGACACGTTTCGGATACCACATCATCAAGTTGATAGAGAAGAAAGGTATTCCTTCTTTTGAAGAAAAGAAAAAATCCTGGGCGCGTACTATGGCTCAGGGCGAACGTAATTTTGAATACTACAAAGCTTTCGACGAACGGATGAAAAAAGAATACGGGTATGTTTTCTATCCTGAAGCATACGCCGAACTGGTGGCATTGTGTAACGATCATTTCCCCACCGACAAAGAATTTTATGAGAAGGCTAAGGATATGAGCAAAACCCTGATTCATCTGGCCGATACGGATTTCCCGCAGAGCGAGTTCGCTTACTATATCCAGCGTTGCCCGTTTTCCACCAAGACGTATGCCGGCGATTTCATGCAGGAGGTGTTCGATCTGTTTGTCCGCGATATTGTTACGACAGCCGAGCGTAAAAGCCTGGAAACAAAACACCTGGAGTTCCCGCATCTTATGCAGGAGTATCGGGATGGAATACTCTTATTTAATGTGAGCAACCAGAAAGTCTGGAGCAAGCCGGCTGCCGAGCAGCCCAAGCTGGAAGAAGAATGGTTGAAACAACTGAATCAGGAATATCCTGTTACGATTAACTGGAAATTGTTGAAAAAACTAAAGAAATAAGAAAGAGAAGGTTATGAAGTATTGCTTCATTTTTATAGCATTCGTATCTTTGCTGTGTTCTTGTAAACGAACGCAGCAATCTGAGGATGCGGATGTGCTGGTAAGAGTGAAGGACCGGACGTTGAAACGTTCGGATGTAGTCAATCTGATTCCGCGGGGGAGTACCTCTGCGGATAGTTTGTTGTTAGCCGAGAGCTTCGTAAAGAAATGGGTAAAGGATGCCCTGGTTTATGAAGTCGCCCAGCGAAACCTCGGAAATGAAAAGGAGGAGGTCGACAAGCTGGTAGAGGAATACCGTCATTCGCTAGTTCGTTACCGTTATCAGGAGCGTCTGATAAAGGAGAAATTGTCGGCTAATATCCGTGAGAGCGATAAGCTGAGTTATTACGAAGATAACCAGAAAAAGTTTACCCTCGACAAGGCATTGATAAAGGGTCTTTTCCTGAAGATCCCGGTAGATGCTCCCGGTCTTTCGGATGCAAAAGGGTGGTATAAATCGACTTCTGAGGCCTCTTTAGAAAAAATTGAGAAGTATAGTGTGCAAAATGCCACTATTTATGACTACTTTTACGACAAATGGATGGACTTTGACGAGGCAATGGATAATATACCTGTTCATGTGGCGGATGCAAACGCTTATCTGAAAGCGAATAAGTTTGTGGAAACAGCTGATAGTAGTTATTGCTATCTTTTGAATATCAAGGAATATTTGCCGGTGGGCAGTGTCGCTCCATACGACTTTGCCAGTTCGCAGATCGCCGAGATGCTGATCAACCAGCGGAAAGTGGAGTTTTTAAAGACGTTTGAAGAAGAATTATATAATGATGCAGTCAGAGGAGGTGATGTAAAGTTTTATACAGAACCGTAATTTGTAACTTATAAAGTAGATATGATGAAAAAGATTTTAACTGTATTCTTTCTTGCCTGCTTATCTTGTGTGGCAATGGCACAGGATAATGTGATTGATGAAATTGTGTGGGTGGTAGGAGATGATGCTATTCTACGTTCGGACATTGAGACGCAGCGTTTGTATATGCAAAACGAAGGTCAGCGTTTGGACGGCGATCCTTATTGTGTGATTCCGGAGCAGATGGCAATACAGAAGCTGTATCTGAACCAGGCAAAGATCGACAGTATTGAAGTCAGTGAAAGCCAGGTGATACAACAGGCTGACCAGTGGATAAACTGGGCAATCAACCAGATCGGTTCGAAGGAAAAAGTAGAAGAATATTTTGGAAAGAAGATTTCGCAGATCAGGGATGAACAGAAAGACAAGTTCCGCGAACAACAGATCACGCAGGAGATGCAGCGCAAGCTGATCGGCGAGGTGAAGCTGACTCCTTCCGAAATCCGTAAGTTCTACAACCAGTTGTCGAAAGACAGTCTGCCAACTATACCGACTACGGTAGAGGTACAGATCATCACTTTCGAATCGAAGATACCGTTTGAAGAAACAGACGAGATCAAGGCCCGCCTGCGCGATTATACCGAGCAGATCAATAGCGGAAAGAGAGAATTCTCAACTTTGGCACGTTTGTATTCGGAAGATCCGGGCTCGTCTGTCAGAGGCGGTGAATTGGGATTCATGAGCAAGACAGACCTGTTGCCTGAATTTGCCAACGTTGCATTTAACCTGTTCGATCCTAAACGTGTTTCGCCGATTGTACAGACGGAATATGGTTATCATATTATTCAATTGATCGAGAAACGTGGTAATCGCATCAACTGCCGTCATATCCTGCTGAAGCCGAAAGTATCGGAAAAGGAATTGTCGGAAGTGACTGCCCGTATGGATTCTTTGTACAACGACTTGATGGCAAATAAGTTAACATTCGAGGAAGCGGCTACTTTCGTGTCGTATGATAAAGATACACGCAACAATAAAGGTTTGATGGTGAACCAGAATCATGAAAGCGACAACTATGGTACGCCTAAGTTTGAAATGCAGGAGTTGCCTCAGGAAGCCGGTAAAGTGATTTACAATATGCAGGTAGGTGAAATCTCCAAGCCTTTCACCATGATTACCAACAAACAGAAAGAAGTAGTTGCTATCGTTAAGCTGAAATCCCGTACTGAACAGCATAAAACCAATCTTTCTGATGACTTCCAGGCGATGAAAAGCATGGTGGAACAGCAGAAAAGAGCCGAACTGTTGGATGAGTGGATCAAGAAAAAACAAAAGACTACCTACGTGCGTATTGCCGAAGGTTGGCGTAATTGCGACTTTAAGTATCCGGGTTGGGTTAAAGAATGAGAATTGTAAATAAGTTTTTTCTCACAGGGCTGTTCTGTTTGCTGTTTGTTTGTGTTTTTGCACAAACACAGGATTCGATACCCCTTCCGGGAGAAACATTAACGGCAGATACGATCGAGGTCAAGACCACGAAAGTGTTTTTGGAGCATGCCAATACGCTGTCTTTCGATAAAGAGGTAAAAGCCGATGCACAGTTCCTGGAAGGGGATGTGTGCTTCCATCACGACAGTTCGTACATGTATTGCGACAGTGCCTATTTCTTCGAGGAATCGAATTCGTTGGAAGCATTCAGCAATGTGCGGATGGAGCAGGGCGACACCTTGTTCGTATATGGCAATTACCTGTTTTACGACGGCAACAGCCAGATCGCTTACCTGCGCGAGAACGTCCGGATGGAAAACGGGCAGGTAACGCTTTTTACCGATAGCCTCAATTACGAACGTATTCCGGATATCGGTTACTATATCGAAGGCGGTTTGATTGTCGATTCATTGAACCAGTTATCATCCTTCTACGGGCAATATTCGCCCGATACGAAGCTGGCGGTGTTTAATGACAGCGTGCGGTTGGAGAACCCGAACTTCACGCTTTATTCGGATACGCTCCATTACGATACCGAGTCGAAGATAGCAACCATACTGGGGCCTTCCGTAATCGTCTCCGACAGCGGAACGATCCATTCGTCGAGAGGATGGTATAATACGGAAACGAATACTTCTTTATTGCTCGACCGTTCGGAAGTATTGTCGGGTAATCGTGTTTTGTCCGGCGACTCTATTGTATATGACCGCAATAGCGGCTTCGGGGAAGCTTTCGGAAATATGAGCCTGCAAGATACGGCACAGAAGGTAATGCTTCAAGGCCAGTACGGTTATTACAACGAACAGACGGAATATGCTTTTGCTACGGATAGCGCCTGCTTTCTTGAATATTCGAAAGGCGATACTCTGTATCTGCATGCCGATACGCTCGAAATGACGACGCTCGACTCGACAGCTCGCGAAATAAAGGCGTTTTACGGCGTACGGTTCTACCGTACCGACATGCAGGGCGTTTGCGATTCCCTGCAATTCAATACCCGCGATTCCATATTATATATGTATGATGATCCGGTTTTGTGGAATGAGCAGTATCAGCTTTACGGCGATACTATTGTTATCTATATGAATGACAGTACGATCGATTATGCGCACGTAATTCAGTTTGCTTTTGCCGTACAGCATGTCGATTCGACCTATTATAATCAATTGAAAGGGAACGACCTGAAAGCCTATTTCGAAGGCCAGGCGATCCGGCAGATAGATGTGGAGGGAAATGCCGAATCTATCTTCTATCCGTTGGAGAACGACGGGGCAAAGATTGGTTTGAATGAAACCAAAAGCGGATTCTTGACGATATGGGTAAAGGATAATAAGCTCGATAAGCTAAAGATATGGCCCACCCCGCAGGGAAGCCTTACGCCGATACCCGACCTGAAGCCGGAACAGAAAACTCTGAAAGACTTTTATTGGTTCGACTACCTGCGTCCGAAAAACAAGGATGATATCTACGAGGTAGTGAAAAAGAAGGTGGAAGATGCACCTGTCCGAAGCAATAAATTTAGGAACGAGGAATAGTATTCACTATTAAAACCAGTAAGTTATGGCACTTTTCTCATTTTATAATGTACGTAAACCGCGACAATTCAACCACAAACCGATTTATTGGGATCCCCATAAGGAGGCGATGGAGGAACGTGTGCGCAAAATTAAACGTGAGATGGGAATGGAAGAAGCCCCCGAAGAATATAAACCCCAGATCAAAGGGACGTTTATCGAAGGAACTTCGCATCTGAAGAAAAGCCTTGACAAAGGAGATAACGCGCGAAGCCGTACCTATAAGAATGTCAAACTGATCGTTGCGCTTGCCGTATTGGCAGCGTTGTTCTGGTATTTATTCTGGTCATGAGCGATATAATCCATTTATTACCCGATAGCATTGCGAACCAGATTGCGGCCGGTGAGGTGATTCAGCGGCCTGCATCCGTTGTGAAGGAGCTGGTGGAGAATGCGATCGACGCCGGGGGCACCCATATCCGGATAAACATAAAGGATGCCGGACGTACGCTTATCCAGGTGGTCGACGACGGGAAAGGTATGTCCGAGACGGATGCCCGTATGGCTTTCGAGCGACATGCCACCTCCAAAATATCTTCGGTCGACGACCTGTTCTCCCTTCGTACCATGGGGTTTCGCGGAGAGGCCCTGGCTTCGATTGCGGCCGTAGCTCATGTGGAGTTGCGCACCCGTCTGCAAGGTGCCGAGTTGGGTACTAAATTATCTATTGCCGGTTCTACATTGGAGGAGATAGAGCCGGATGCCTGCACGACTGGGAGTATATTTTCGGTAAAGAATCTGTTCTTCAATGTCCCGGCGCGCCGTAAGTTCCTCAAGTCGAATGAAACGGAGTTTCGTAATATAATCAACGAGTTCGAGCGGATCGCATTGGTAAACCCGCAAGTGGCGCTCGAGCTTAACCATAATGATACAGAGATATTTAATTTGCCGGAATCCGGTTTGCGCCAGCGTATTATAAATGTGTATGGCAAGAACCTGAACCAGAAGTTGCTTTCTGTGGATGCGCAAAGCTCGCTGGTGACGATCTCCGGTTTCGTGGGCCGTCCCGATTCGGCAAAGAAACGGGGTGCCCTGCAATACTTCTTCGTGAACGGGCGTTTCATGAAGCATCCTTACTTTCATAAAGCCGTCATGCAGGCGTATGAACAGTTGATCCCTCCCGGCGAACAACCCAACTATTTTATCTATTTCATGCTTGATCCTTCTACGATCGATGTAAATATCCACCCGACCAAGACAGAGATCAAGTTCGAGAACGAACAGCCTATCTGGCAGATACTGATGGCCGCCACCCGCGAGGCTCTGGCTAAGTCGAGCGCCATTCCAACGATCGATTTCGATGTGGAAGATGCGATCGATATTCCGGTTTATAATCCAGTGAAGGAGCCGGATGGCTTTAAAGCGCCGACTGTGCAGCTCGACTCCGGTTATAATCCGTTCAAGTCGTCTGCCCCGTCTTCCTATTTGCCTTCTTCTTCCTCCGGGAAAAGGCAGGAGTTCGATTGGTCTCAACTCTATCAGGGGTTTGAAAGCGATCGGGATGCTGTCAGGAGAGATCTGGAGATGATGGGAGAGGTGCTCGATGCGGAGCCGGAAGTGCCGTCGGCACCGGTCGAACCTGTTGCTGGCAGCGAAGCCTTGTTTGTCGAAACGACAAACCCTTGTTATCAGTACAAGGGCCGTTATATTATCACATCTTTGAAATCCGGTCTGGCTTTGATCGACCAGTATAGGGCGCATGTCCGTATCCTGTTCGACCAGTATCTGAATAATATGCGGCAGCAGAAAGGGGCATCCCAACAGGTCTTATTCCCCGAGATCATCGAGTTTACTGCGGCAGAAGCGGCGGTATTGCCGTCTTTGCTTGAAGACATGCGGTTTATCGGCTTCGATTTGTCGAATCTGGGAAATAACAGTTATGCGATAAACGGACTGCCTGCAGGCTTGGAGAATGTCGACCAGGTTATTTTAATTAAAGACATCGTTGCTCGCGCCATAGAAACGGGCTGTGAGGTGCATGAAGAAATCTGTGAAGCCATTGCCTTGTCGTTGGCAAAAGCGGCGGCTATCCGTCCCGGAAAGGTGTTGTCTGCCGACGAAATGGACCATCTGATCGCTACCTTGTTTTCCTGTCCCGACTCTAACCTGACGCCGGACGGAAAGACTATCATCTCCATGCTGACCGATGATGAGTTGGAGAAACGGTTTAAATGAATTGAATAGTAAATAATTATCCCTTTTTGAGAAGGGACGGGGTATGTTACTTTTCTGATCGCCTGCCAGCTTTTAGGGAAAGTTTCATGCTTTTTTGTGTCTGTCTCAAAAAGGGAATACTATGTCAATCAACTCTTTTACTAGAGCTTGAAAGCTATTGGAACCGTATAGGCTACCCGTACGATTTTACCTTTAATCTTTCCGGGTGTCCAGTTTGGCATGCTTTTGACAACCCGTACAGCCTCTGCATCCAATGCCGGAGTAACGCTTTTTACTACTTCGACGTCTGAAACGCTACCGTCTTTGTTGATAATAAAAGTAAGAGAAACTCTGCCTTCTTCTTTCTTCTCTATAGATTCAACCGGATATTTGACACTCCTGGCCAGATATTTAAGCAGTTCGCCCTGTTCACCGGGAAATTCCGGCATTTCATCTACTACCTGATAGACTTTATCATCGTCTTGCAGTATGGGAGTTGCCATCTCTGTCGGATCTGTTTCCTGAGCCGGCATAACGGCTGTTTCCTGTATAGGAGCAATTTCCTCCACCTGATGGCTCACGATTCGTGCCATCGCGTCGATATTGTTGAGCAGCAATAAGCCGGCTGCCAGCGGTAGCAGTGTCAGATACTTTACTTTTCCAACCCTGCCGGTTCTTTTCTTGTTTAACATCGTAATTCTCTTTTTTAATGGTAAGACACTAAAATTGTTATATAGATTTGCTATAGCCATATTGGTATGCTCCAGCCCGATCAAGTGGTACTGGTATGCTTTTTTGTTGTATCCGGCAAGCACCACCTGCTCGTCGGCAAGGTATTCGTGGTTGAAGCCGATCTCTTTTTTCAATAACCAGGCGAACGGGTTCATCCAGCATAAGATGCAGATAATCTCGCTGATAACTACATCTACCGAATGGAACTGGCGGGCATGTGTCTTTTCATGGATCAATATTTCTTCGAGTGCCTGTGGCTCGTGGCAATCCGGCGAAACAAATATCCACCCGAAGAAAGAATAGGGTTCTTCCTAAGTTGGCAGTATATGGATCGTTGTCCCGTTGATCCGTCTTTTCTTGCATGTAAAGCGGGTATGGCCCAGGTTGCCCAGTTCCATGAGACAACGGAACAACAATAGAGCTACTCCTGCCAGATACATCGGCAGGATGCCGGCATAAACGATTCCCAACCAATGTGTTGTTGCTGTAAGAGGTATTTCGTCGGTCGTAACGGCCGGTGGCGCGGCAAGAATGGTTGAATAGTAATTCACCACTTCCTGCCATGCTCTCCCGCGAAGATAACCAGGGACTGATATCCGGCAACGGATAGAGGAATGCGATCAGATAAACGGACAGTAATACGAATCTTCGCAACTGGAAAAACGTATCGTTCCGAAACAACAGGCGGTAGCAGATATAAAGGATTGCCAGCGCCAGGTTAACCTTCAGGAAATATGCCAGTATCGAAGTTTCCATATTGATTCGTGTTTACTTATTCTTCGTTTTCTATTTGATCCATCAGGTCCTGCAAATCGTCTTTGGAGAGTTGGCGGTTGTGGACGAAAAAGGATACCATTTCCTTATAAGAGCCGGTGAAGTAATTCTGCACGACGTTCGACATGAAAGTACGCTTATAGTCAGCCTCTTTTACCTTGGGGGAGAATTGCGTGATGGTGCCGAACTTCTTCTGTTTGACATATTTCTTCTTCTCCAGATTGCGGATAACGGATGCCACGCTGGTGTAGGGTGGGCGGGGCTCCGGCATCTCGTTCAGAATATCGCGAATGAAACAGGGACCTAGTCTCCAAATATAGAGCATAATGTCTTCTTCTTGTGCCGTTAGTCTTTCCATGTCTTTGTAATATTATGAAAATTAAACTACTATCTTTTCGCAAATCTACTTAAATTAAGTAGCTGACAATCGTTTTGCATGGTAAATATTGTTAATGGGGAAAAGAATTCTTATATTTGTATTCCACTTACGCTTAAATGATATACAAATGAGGAAACCAATGTATCTTCTCTATTCCCTCATTGGGATTGTTTTGTTATCCACCGCATGCGGACAGTCACGCATCGACCGGAAAGCGGTGGTAGACCGTCACCGGATTGTTACGACTAAGACCGATTCGCTGAGCCCGGCACAGGTCGGGAACGGGAAATTTGCTTTTGGCGTGGATATCACCGGCCTGCAAACGTTTATCCCTTTTAATACAATGTCGCAATGGAGCTGGCACAGCTTCCCTCTGCCGGAAGGATTGGAGGTCGAAGATTTCCAGCGGCTTACGCTTGATACGCATGGAAAGGACGTTCTTTATGAACTGCCAAACCCGCAACAACCCGGGCTGTCGGACTGGTTGGCAGGCAACCCCCATCGTTTCAATCTGGGACGGATCGGCTTTAAATTGCTGCATGTCGACGGTTCGGAGGCGACCTTGAACGATCTGTCGGATACCCGTCAGGAGGTGGATTTGTGGACAGGTATCATTCATAGCAGCTTTAAGCTGGACGGTGTTGCTGTTTCCGTCCAAACGGCCTGCCATCCTGCTTTGGATGTGGTTGGCGTGACGGTGGAAAGTCCGTTGGTCGCTAAAGGGCAGCTCCTCGTTTTCCTCGATTTTCCTTATGCGGAAACCGGGCAGATGAAAGACTATGTCGGGACATACGATTTTCCTGAGGCTCACCGTTCGACGGTTAAAGAGCTGAAGGAAGAAAGCGTCACGATCGTCCGCGAGATGGACGACGCACATTATTATACGGCTTTGCGTTGGAATACCCGTGCCCGTTTCGTGGAAGCCGGATCAGCTTCCCCGCACCGCTTCGAACTGCATCCGGAGAATACGAATGAGCTGTCTTTCACCTGTCTTTTCTCGCAACAGGAGACAGATAACATTCTGACAGCCTCCCGTATATTCAACGACAGTGCCCGCGGATGGCGCTCGTTCTGGCAGTCGGGGGCAGCTATAGACCTGTCTGGAAGCAAAGATACACGCTGGAAAGAACTGGAACGCCGCATCGTGCTTTCCCAATACCTGATGAAAGTGAATGAAGCCGGATCGCTTTCGCCGCAGGAAAGCGGATTGGTCAACAATGGCTGGTACGGGCGTTTCCATTTCGAAATGATCTGGTGGCATGGCATTCATTATGCGTTATGGAATCGGTGGGAATTGCTCGATAAGAGCCTGGATGTTTATAAAACATATTTGCCGACATCGCTTGAAAGGGCTGCCCGGCAAGGTTACCAGGGCGCGCGTTGGCCGAAATGTACAGCCAACTTCGATCGTGAGTGGCCGCACCTCATTCATGCCACGTTGATCTGGCAGCAGCCCCATCCGATCTATTTTGCCGAATTGGATTACCGTTTGCATCCTACCCGTACCACGCTCGATAAGTGGAAAGACATTGTTTTCGCTACCGCTGATTTCATGGCAAGCTATGCTTTCCATGAAACCGATGCCGACCGCTATGTGTTGGGACCGCCTGTCTATATCGTCTTCGAAAATACCAATCCGGAAGAAACGATGAATCCGGCTTTCGAGCTGGGTTACTGGCGTTTCGGGCTGCGGACGGCGCAGGAATGGCGTAAGCGACTGGCATTGCCGGAAGATGAGAAATGGGGCGAGGTATTAACCAAACTTTCCCCGCTTCCTGTCGAGGACGGTCTTTACGTCACTCACGAAGGTATCCGGGATATGTGGGCGAATTATACCTTCGAGCATCCGGCTTTGATCGGAACATTCGGAATGTTGCCCGGCGACGGAGTCGATCCCCAAACGTTCGTGCGCACATTGGATAAAATAGCCTCTGTCTGGAATTTCGATCGCACCTGGGGCTGGGATTTTCCGATGCTGGCAATGGCTGCCACCCGTTCCGGTAATCCGGCGATGGCTATCGACTTCCTGTTGCATCCGGCAGGCGGATTTCAATTTGATGCGCATGGACTGGCTACCGGAGGTCCGTTCCCTTACCTGCCCTCCAACGGTGCTCTGCTGACAGCCGTAGCCATGATGGCTGCCGGCTGGGATGGCTCGTCGGGCGAAGCACCCGGTTTCCTGCACGACGGAAGCTGGACGGTCAGGGCAGAAGGCTTTGCTACAATGCCTTAAATACCCCTATCTATTAATAAGGATTGGCAATGCCCTTCATGTTTCATCTCGATTGTAACAGTCCGATAAACAGTAAATTAGACTGACACTTGCCAGTGTCAGTTTTTTATTTCCGGTAATTTCCGGGAACCGGCGCATAAACCGGGAACCGGGACAATCCTTCCTTCCTTAACTTGCCAGCTTCGATAAGTGCTGCAAGTCGCCGGTTGGCAGTCCCTTTCGTAAAACCGCAAAGTTCCTGGAATTCCCGTTGGGTGATATATGCGTTGTCCAGGAAAAAGCCGGTCAGCAATCCGTCCACTTCTATTTCCGAATATTTATTGGAATGGCTCCTTAGCGTTGCGCGGACAAACCTGGTGGACCGTAATTCCTTTTTCAATTCGGCTTCCGGACGGAAAGCCACCGATTTGAACTTGATCGATTCGGCGCGTATCTCTTTCGCCGTTTTTGCCGGCGGACATTGCAACGTCATTTGAAAATAGCCCAGCCCTTTAATGTAAATCCGTTCCCCTTCCTTTAAGCGGTCGGTGATCACTTCGCCGAGCGATACCAGAGTTGCCATGACGTCGGCGATCGAGAGAGTGCTACGGGAGTGTATATCTTCCGCCAATTTTTCTGTCGTAGTTGTTCCTCGGGTTACGATACGGGCATGAAGCCGAGGCTTGCGGTTGCTGCCCTTCGGCATCGGGTTTTTGTAGAAGTCGTATTGTGCAGGCATTTTCGTTCGTTTTATAGTGTTTATTAGTATTCAAGTGCTAACTTTTTATCGTCTTACAATTGTTGAGCGATCGTTTTACAATAGTAGAGCGATTGTTTCATACTTGTAGAGCGATCGTTTTACCAATGTAAAACGAGAACTTTCTCCCTACAAATGTATTAATAAATAATGACTTTCACAATAGAAAAATGAAGGGCTGCCGATAGGTGAGATTCTTCGGAAATACTTGTTCGGATATTTGGAAAACCCGGGTTTGCGGTTATACCTTCGCTACGAACAAACTAAAAATCAAGAACATGAATCAAATGAAAAATTGGATCGAAGCAGTCGGTAAAGTGTTGCAAAAGTGGTTTGCCGCTGAAAGAAAAGTAACAAAAACGGTAGAAACAGACGTGTGTAAAAAAACAAAAACGTCAATCGTCGGGGAAAACGGCATTGTCGAAAACAACGGAAACCATGCTGGCAATGGAAGCTTTTCTGGACGGGAAATATGATTTCCGTTATAACCGGCTGACGGAAGAAGCGGAATATCGCCGGCGTATGGCTTCGCGTGGTCAGTTTAAACCGTTGGACCAGCGTGCGTTAAATAGTTTTTGCATAGAAGCCCGCAAAAAGGGTATCGATTGCTGGGACCGGGATATCAGTCGTTATGTGTATTCGAAGAATGTTGTTGAGTATCATCCGTTTCAGTTATTTCTCGACGAGTTACCCGAGTGGGACGGGGTGGAAAGGGTGGAGGCGTTGGCTGCGCGGGTATCTGTTTCACCGTTGTGGGTAAGTGTTTTCGCCGCTGGATGCTGGGGATGGTGGCGCAATGGTTGCAGATGGACCAGTTGCATGCCAACAGTGTGGCGCCTTTGTTGGTCAGCCGCCGGCAGGGACGGCAGAAGTCTACGTTTTGCAAACTGCTGTTGCCGGAAGTGTTACAGCATTATTATACAGATAGTTTCGATATAAGCATGCAGTCGGGAGCCGAGCGAAAGCTATCGGAGTACGGGCTGATCAATTTGGATGAATTTGATAAATTCTCTTCGCGTAAGCAGACATTGCTGAAGAACCTGATGCAGATGTCTGGCTTGAATATCCGCAAGGCGCACCGGAAGAATTATAGCCATTTGCCCCGTATCGCCTCGTTCATCGCTACATCCAACCAGAAAGAGCTGCTGACCAATCCGACGGGTAGCCGCCGCTTTCTCTGTGTGGAGATTAACGATATGATCGATTGTTCGCCCATCGACCATGCCCAGCTGTATGCCCAATTGAAAGCGGAATTGTTATCGGGCGAACGTTATTGGTTTACGAGTGACGAGGAGGCGGAGATCATGGGATCGAATACTGCTTTCTATAAACATTCGGTAGAGGAAGATGTCTTTCATTCTTGTTTCCGGACGCCCGAATCGGACGAAAAAGCGCTTTCTTTATCAGCTGCGGCAATTTTTGCCCGTTTGAAGAAGTTTAATCCGGCAGCGATGCGAAGCGTTTCCCCGACTAATTTTGGAAGATTACTAGTCTCTTTAGGGGTGGAACGCAAACATACCGAGTATGGCAATCTTTATCAGGTGGTGTCAGTACAATGACTTGATTATTAGTTGTCTAACTAGGCTGAAACCTGTACTCAAAGTTTGGTATATTGGTTTGGGAGGGTGTTTTCGGGAGTTTTCCGGGCTCTCCCATTTGTATAATATTACTAATGTACGCGTACATACTTATATAA
>JAJPZM010000396.1 GCA_021204335.1 Parabacteroides sp.
TCGGAAAGTATGGCTGAACCTTCAGGGATTCCTTCGGAGAGGTCGGGAGCTGTTTAAATGTCTCCCGAGGACTCGGAAATGGTTGCCAGGCTCTCCGGGACTCCTTCCGAGCCCTCGGGAATGGCGGCTAAGCTCTCAGAAAGGCTCCCGAGGCCTCGGAAACGATGGCTGAGGATTCGGCGATACCTTCAGAGACCTCGGAAAGTATGGCTGAACCTTCAGGGATTCCTTCGGAGAGGTCGGGAGCTGTTTAAATGTCTCCCGAGGACTCGGAAATGGTTGCCAGGCTCTCCGGGACTCCTTCCGAGCCCTCGGGAATGGCGGCTAAGCTCTCAGAAAGGCTCCCGAGGCCTCGGAAACGATGGCTGAGGATTCGGCGATACCTTCAGAGACCTCGGAAAGTATGGCTGAACCTTCAGGGATTCCTTCGGAGAGGTCGGGAGCTGTTTCGGAGACCTCAGTGGTCGGTTCGGGGGACTCGGGAGATTAGCATCAGCGGAAATTGTAATATAAATTTGAAGGTGTTCATAAGCGTTATTATTTGTAAGTTTAACATAGATACTCAGATTGTATTGCACCATCTTTTCCCAGACAGCGTATCCAGACATCGAGGATATCCTTATTTCCCGTTAAAATAAAGCAATACTTAGCAAACTCCCGGGTTTACGACCTGTACAATTATCTAGACAAATGCAGGATAATGGCGTTTTTCTGTACAGATTTGTGCATTATATGCCGTTGAACGACACAAAATAAGACCTTGTATTCTGAAATATCAAAATATAAGGTCTACTCGAAATGATTGTAAAAGGTATTATTATTTTGTCCCGTCCTAATCGGGGGTGGCAAAAGATATAAGGCAGCTTCAGATGGTGAAGCCGTAAGAGCTTTTGAATCCAGGTCGCCATACCAATATACGGTAGACGAATAGTCAACCGGACCGCCATCCCAACTGATCAATTCAAATTCAAATCTCAGTTTCTCATTGAAGGGTATTGCATCCAGATTGCGGATACGGACAAATGTGTTATAACCGCGCGACGCCTCGTCGTCTTCGCGTGGCGCCCCACCAAACGGATTGTGATAGACATGAATCGGAGCATAAGTCGTGTTGTAATAGTCTTCCGTCCCGCAACCGAAATGAGAGGGAAACGTATCATTATCCACCCAGATATGCTCGTCCCCCTCGCCATACCACCTCGGGGTATAATTATACAGCGAAAGGACGTCCCCTTAAGTACACCTCTTCCGGTTAAGCTCGCCATGTCATAGTCCAGACCGGCGTTGGTCGGTAAACCGTTTTCCTGTCGCCATGTAGCATGGAAATAGAGTGTGTTCAGTTTCCATACCCAGTCGGAGGTATAGGCTTTTATCGTTGCGTTTGCCGGGTAGCCGGTTATATTTTCCAGTTCAACAGTAGCTGTCCTTTTATAAGGCATCACGAAGCGGACAATCACATCGCCGGCTCCGTCAGCACTCATATACCAGTTTTCCACTTCAGGGGCTCCCATGCCCGCTCCGGAGAAATCGCTTAAGGGGGCACAAACGGTTTGTGTGCCGTCGAATGTTATTCTGACAATCAGACCACGCATCAGTTGGGCGTAATCAGTCTCTTTATAACCGTTAATGGTGAAACGCAATGTCCGTATCGCTTTATTCCCCTCAGGCAGATCGAGCGAGAGTATCGTATGGGGAGTAAGCGGCTTAGTCTGTGATATTTCGTTTTCCAGGAAGTTAGACGGATGAAGCAGTTTATTGCCAACATCTTCTGCTTTTGCTTTCAGGGCTCTTGCTTCATCAAGCGTAAAGGTGGTGATCTTAGTTCCCGGTTTATAAGTGCGATAATTTACATGGTAAACATAGTTTCTGTTTACGTTATCGACTGTTATCTTGCAGGCTTTCCCGTAAGGTATGGGATAATAGAACGAACAGCCTTGCGTCGTTGCATAGTGTTCGTGCATATATATCATGCCGGCAGGAATGTCGATCGGCAGCTTGGCAATATCATAACTGGGTATAATGATGCTCGCCTCTTTCTCCCCGTCAAAGTAAATTCGCAGGTTGGCATCCTTATCCCCTCCCGTAGTAATGATACGGGTAATGACTCCGGGCCCTTGTTCGTCAAACAGCACCTTTTCCACTCTCCCGTTATTGGCTTCGTAACGGATAAAACCGCCCCAATCGTCATTCGCATGCCAGCTGGGAGTATTGGGAATAATGGAACGGCGGTCGTAACTGGTTAACTGTTTCGCCGTATAGTAAGGCTCGGGGAAACAGGGGTCCGACTCGATGCATACCATTTCATCCATCAAACCGGATAAAGTAATCGGAGTCTGCTCCGGCATCGGATTGCCGGAGCAGCCGGTTAAAGCGAGCATCAGCCCCAATATCTTCAGCAATAAGTTATTAGAAACAGGCATATTCCTAATCTTTGAGCGGTGCAATCTTTACATTCCTCAGTTCTGCCCCATCCATACGGAAAAGTGTGTTCTTTGCGGTAAGCCCCGGGCGGTAGGAAATCATCGTACGTTGTCCCGCAATTTCGGCATCGATAACGGAGCCGCCGAATTTATCGGAGCCTTTCACGAGCAGGCGTACGGTGAACGGTTTGTCTACTCCCATCAGGTTTTCAATAGCGTAATTATGGGCTTCCTGCGGATTTCCTCCATCTTTCAACGACTTCTCGTTTTCTGCGAACTTGCCGGCAGAGCCCGTTCCGAACTGGGCCAGCTTGTCATCCGGTCGGATCTGTACTTCACAGGCATTCTGCTCGCCCACTTCCGGCATAAAGACGATACCGACTTTATCTCCCGATGATTTGGAAGGGATCACATCGAAGGTCAGCATATACGACTCGTTGTCTGAGGAGAAAGTCTCAGTCTTTGCCAGCTTTTTAGCCAGGGTTCTATATTTCCCTGTTTCAGGTGTTATCTCATCCATCCACTTCGTGCCTACTCTACCGTCGGGATACTGTATCAACTCGTGGATAACCAACGGGCCGCCCCATCTTTGCATTTTCAGCCAGCCTGCCATCAGGAAACGTCCTCCCGGAATCTCTGTAATTGCGGGAACGCTAAGACCGTTGTAGAAGTCGATGCCTTCACGAACGATATCTTTATAGGCCGATTCCGGCGCATCGGCCGGTTTCGACCAGAGCCGGGTGAAGCCACCTATAATATAGTCGTAGTTGCCCCAACGGAAGAAGAAGGTACAGTCGCCTCCCAGTGGAAAGTTCGGGTTCGTGCAATGCCAGCCGCTCTCGACTGCATCCGACTCCCAGGTGCCTCTTGCCCCGTAGTTGGCCAACATCTTCAGCCGGCCTTCGGGATCTGTATAGATACTCGGATTCTCGCAGGGGTGGAACAGGATATCTGTTTTCCGGAACTTCGATACGCCGTCTTCGCTGATCGAATAGGTGGAACCTGCCGGAATAAGGGAAAGGGTATCGCAACTGAAAGCGCCCGTAGAGCCGTTCTTTTCCAGATAGTCCCATTGCTCCTGCAATGCCGTTTGTTCTTTCGGATAGATACGGGTAGAATGAAGGCCGTAACTAATGCAGAACTTTCCGTCGAAAAGGAAAGGCGTTCCGGTTCCTACCGTCTCCCATTGCCGTTCGAGAGGAACAGCCGCTTCATGTTCCGTCCAGGTTATAAAGTCGCTCGTGGAGATATGTTCGAAATAATGTCCGCCACGCCCGAACTTACTTTCATGTCCGCGGCGATCGAACAGATAAAACACATGATAACGGCCTTTATGAAAAAAGGTAACCACGTCGCCCACCCAGGCATTATGCCAGCGGGGAGTCCAATACTGGATATTGGAAGCTATTTCAGGAGACGCCCCCTGCACACGTTCCGGCCGGATGGCAGGCAAAGAGATTTCGGCACTGTTTACATATTCAGTATCAATCTTCCAGGCATTGGTATCCCGCCACTGAGGATAACCCAAAGGGAAATCGTTATCCACCAACTTTCCGTCTACATACATCGTCCAGCATACGCCGCTAAAATTAAGAATCACCTCATGCCTTCCCTCCGGATTATCCAGCATGGCAAGCGGAACGCCGATAACCATATCCTGCCGAACCGTCTTGTCCGACAAAGACTGAAGCGCAATGCTTACTTCCAATACAGGAACCGAACCGTCCTGCATCTTAAAAGCAGGATAGTTTTGCCGGTGACGATCCTGTGCATTATGTCGGCGAAGCCTTACATTAACAACCCAGGGTATTTCGAGTATATCACGATCACGATCGAACTTCTTCAAATCGACAGAGAATTTAAGGGTAAACCCATCGGTCGATTGGGTCGGTGCGGCAAACGAAGCCTGAGGGATTTGTTTACTAAGTACGCTTTCCGGACTCCGCTGTGTCTTGAAAGACCATGAGGAAGACAACAGGTCTACCTGGACATGCCTCGGGGAAACAACCGCTTTGCCGGCAAGTGCTATTGCACAAACTAAAATAAAAGCCAATGTGCTTTTTCTAATAATTGCATTTTTCATCTCGGTATCTCTTTAAAACTGGTTTATATATCACACAAACATCTACTTACTGAATAGCCATCGGTGCAAATGTAAGATTATTCTATTTATTATGCAAACATAAAATAGCTATATATGATAATATTTATGATAATATATAATTTACATATAAGC
>JAJPZM010000075.1 GCA_021204335.1 Parabacteroides sp.
AACTCCGACTTCAAATCCAGAATTTATAATAGGACATTATGCGGATAATCATATACATTAATTATTATTTTATCTTTAATATCAAGTAACATGAAAAAGACCTTATTAGCATGTTGTGCTTTGGCCTTCACACTGTGTGCACAGGCTCAGTGGAAACCTGCAGGCGACAAAATTAAAACGCAGTGGGCTGAACAGATCAATCCGACAAACGTATTGCCCGAATATCCGCGTCCGCAACTGGAACGTGCAGATTGGGTAAACCTGAATGGCGAATGGGAATACGCTATCAAACCGAAAGGCGAAGCCGAACCGGCATCGTTTGATGGAAACATTCTGATTCCTTTCGCAGTCGAATCTTCTTTGTCCGGCGTTCAGAAGGAAGTAGGAGAGAAGAATGAATTGTGGTACAAACGTACTTTCAACGTTCCGGCTAACTGGAAAAACAAAGACATAGTACTCAACTTCGGTGCCGTAGACTGGAAGACCGATGTTTTTGTAAACGATGTATTGATCGGCTCTCATAAAGGTGGTTTTACTCCGTTCTCTTTCAATATAACTCCGTATCTGACAGGCAAGAACAATCAGAAACTGGTCGTTCGCGTTTGGGACCCTAGCGACAGAGGTCATCAGCCGCGTGGTAAACAGGTTGCCAATCCGGAAGGAATCTGGTACACTCCGGTAACAGGTATCTGGCAGACTGTATGGTTGGAACCGGTCGCTACCAATCACATTACTTCTGTTAAATCGATTGCCGATATCGATAACGGAACGATGAATGTAACAGTCGGAACTTCTGCTTGCTGCAATACTTCTATCGTTGAAGTTAAATTGCTCGACAAAGGCCAGGTTGTTGCTTCTGCAAAAGGCGTGCAGGGAAAAGAACTTCGCCTGGGTGTGAAGAACCCGACTCTTTGGGAACCTGGTAACCCCTATCTGTATGATATGAAAGTGTCTTTGGTAAAAGACGGAAAAGTAATCGACGACGTGAAATCATATACTGCTTTCCGCAAGATTTCTTCAAAAAGAGATGCTGCCGGCATGATGCGTATGCAGTTGAACAATAAGAACCTGTTCCAGTATGGTCCTCTCGATCAGGGATGGTGGCCTGACGGTTTATACACAGCTCCGACCGACGAAGCCCTGTTGTATGACATCGTTAAAACAAAAGACTGGGGATTCAATATGATCCGTAAACACGTAAAGGTAGAACCGGCTCGCTGGTACTATCATTGCGACAAAGAAGGTATCCTCGTTTGGCAGGATATGCCTAGCGGTGACATGGGTAACAGCTGGCAGCCTCATACTTATGGTGGTGGAACAGATAAAAACCGTACTGCCGAATCTGTTGCCGACTATTATCAGGAATGGAAAGACATCATGGATTTCTGTATCTCTTTCCCGTCTGTTGTCGTTTGGGTTCCTTTCAACGAAGCTTGGGGACAGTTCGATACTGAAAAAGTGGTAGAATGGACTAAGAATTACGATCCTTCCCGCCTGGTTAATCCGGCCAGTGGCGGTAACCATCGTGCTTGCGGCGATATCCTCGACCTGCATAACTATCCGGGTCCGGATATGTACCTGTTCGATCCGCAGCGTGTAAACGTTTTGGGTGAATATGGCGGTATCGGTCTGCCTTTGGAAAACCATTTGTGGTGGAACAAACGCAACTGGGGCTACGTTCAGTTCAAGAACAGCGACGAAGTAACAGCTGAATATGTAAAATACGCAAACGAACTAAAAGATATGGTAAGCCGTGGTTTCTCCGCAGCCGTTTATACGCAGACTACCGATGTGGAAGGTGAAGTAAACGGTTTGATGACCTACGACCGCAAAGTAATCAAGATCAACGAAGCAGCCGTGAAGAAAGCAAATCAGGCTGTTATTAATCAATTATCGAAGTAATTATAGGGAGTAATATTTGTTTTTCATATCCGCGGCAATCTCTTTTATAGGGTTGTCGCGGATTTTTTATGTAATAATTTCCCTACCTGTAAATAGCCGGACAGCCCTTTTCATCTTGTGTAAATCAATTATAATCTGTACATTTGCCGGATAAACGAATATGATAATGAAATATAATACAGAAGAAAAGAAATTGGTGATGCCCGAATACGGACGCAATATCCAGAATATGGTTGATTATTGTGTGGCAATCGAGGATCGGGAGGAGCGGAAACGCTGCGCCAATACGATAATTAATATCATGGGAAACATGTTTCCCCACCTGCGTGATGTAAACGACTTTAAGCACATTTTGTGGGATCACCTGGCTATCATGGCCAATTTCAAGCTGGATATCGACTATCCGTATGAGATTATTAAGAAGGAAAACCTCTATGCCCGTCCGCCGCGCATCCCGTATAACAATAATCGTATCCGCTACCGCCATTACGGAAAAACGCTGGAACTGATGATCCGTAAGGCAACCGAACTGGAACAGGGTGTGGAAAAAGACCAGTTTATTAAACTGCTGGCTACCCAGATGAAGAAATCGTTCCTTACATGGAACAAAGAATCGGTAGACGACCGCAAGATATTTAAAGACCTCGACGAGCTGTCGGAAGGCCAGATCGTCCTCGACGAAGAGGTTCATAAACTGACGGAAAGCCGTGACATCCTCGCCCGGAATAATAATAACACCAAGAAGAATTATCCACGTAAAGACCGATGAGTTCATTCGTTATAGAAGGTGGCTATAAGTTATCGGGAGAGATTACTCCGCAAGGAGCCAAGAACGAAGCTCTCCAGATAATCTGCGCAGTCTTGCTGACTCCGGAGAAAGTAACAGTCCATAATGTCCCGGATATCCTCGATGTAAACAGCCTGATCCAGCTGTTACGCGATATGCAGGTGAAGGTGGAGCATCCCGCGGCCGATACCTATACGTTTCAGGCCGATGCCGTCGATCTCGATTATCTGAATACGGACGAGTTCTTCCGCAAGAGCGGCTCGTTGCGTGGCTCGGTTATGATCGTGGGACCTCTGGTTGCCCGTTTCGGCAAAGCGCTGATCCCGAAACCGGGGGGCGATAAGATCGGACGCCGCCGCCTGGATACTCACTTTGTCGGTATTCAGAAACTCGGAGCCTGCTTCAGCTACGATGCCGAACGCCAACTCTACGAGATTGAAGCCAAACGTCTCAAAGGCGCTTACATGCTGCTCGACGAAGCTTCGGTAACCGGAACGGCGAACATCCTGATGGCTGCCGTACTGGCAGAAGGCACGACCACCATTTATAACGCAGCCTGCGAACCTTACCTGCAACAACTCTCAGCCATGCTCAACCGGATGGGAGCCCGTATTTCGGGTGTCGGTTCAAACCTGCTGACCATCGAAGGTGTCGATTCGCTGGGTGGCACCACCCATACCATTTTGCCCGATATGATCGAAGTCGGCAGTTTTATCGGTATGGCTGCCATGACCGCTTCCGACATCACCATAAAAAATACCGGATACGATAAGCTGGGCATTATCCCCGATTCGTTCCGCCGCCTGGGTATCACAGTCGAACAAGTCGGCGACGATATCCATATCCCAACGCACGATTCTTACGAGATCGAAACCTTTATCGACAGTTCGACCATGACGATAGCCGATGCCCCCTGGCCGGGACTTACGCCCGACTTGTTGAGTGTCTTTCTCGTTGTCGCTACGCAGGCCGTAGGCAGCGTATTGATTCATCAGAAGATGTTCGAAAGCCGCCTGTTCTTTGTGGATAAGCTAATCGATATGGGAGCGCAGATCATCCTTTGCGACCCGCACCGGGCTACGGTGATCGGTTTGGGCAATCGCTTTCGGTTGCGCGGTTCCAACATGGTATCTCCGGATATCCGTGCCGGAATAGCCTTGCTGATTGCTGCCATGAGCGCCGAAGGAACCAGCCATATCCATAATATCGACCAGATCGACCGCGGATATCAGAATATCGACAAACGTTTGAATAGCATAGGAGCCCGCATTACCCGGCTCTGACAACCCCAGTTTATGATTAGAAAAGAAGAAGTATTTAAGATCGGGCAGTTTGCCAAGCCCCACGGAATTAAAGGAGAGATTTCGCTGGTCACCAACTGCGACCTGTTCGACGATGTCGACGACCCTTGCGTGATCTGTGAAATGGATGGCATCCTCGTTCCTTTCTTTATAGAGGAATACCGTTACAAGACAGATACCGTCATGCTGGTAAAGCTTGAAAATGTGGATGACGAGAAGACTGCCCGCGAGTTTACCAACCGTGAAGTGTTCTTCCTGCTCGATACCGTCGACGGAGACGACCTGGTAGGGGATATGTCGTGGGATAGTTTCATCGGCTACACAGTTATCGACCGACAGCACGGCGAGCTCGGTAAAATAACCGATGTAGACGAAAAGACAATCAATGTTCTTTTACAGATCGACCATAATGGAGAGGAACTCCTTCTCCCGGCAGCTGAAGAGTTGATCTTGTCGGCAGATCATGAAAACAAAACACTTCAGGTAGCCCTGCCCGAAGGCTTACTTGATCTATAAATATAAAAGCATGGCACGAAAACAACGAAAGCATAACACGAAATCATTCTGGCACCGGATCCGGTTTAAGTACAAGCTGTCTTTCTTTAATGAATCGACGCTCGAAGAAGTATGGTCTTTCCGGCTGTCGCGGCTTTCGGCATTTCTTTCGCTGGCCATGTTTGCCTTCCTGCTGATAACCATCACTGCATTAATCATTATTAAGACACCGATACGTAATTATCTGCCGGGTTATCTGGATGTGGAAATACGTAAGGAGATTATGCAGAATGCGTTGCGTGCCGATTCATTGGAGCGGATGATTTCTGTACAGTCGTTGTATCTGGAAAACGTGGCGGGTATCCTGTCCGGTACGATCGAGCTCGACTCTATCCGCCGGATCGATTCTCTGGCGCATGTGGATGCCAATTACGAGATACCCCGCAGCAAGACGGAAGAAAAATTCGTGAAAAGCTTCGAGGAAGAAGAAAAGTACAACCTGACGGTGCTCAACCCGAATCCGGTTCCGACCAACGGTATCTTTTTCTACAAGCCGGTGAACGGTATTGTTTCTGCGCATTACGAACCCGACATACGCCATTACGGAGTCGATCTTGTCTCCGCCCTGGAAGAGAGCGTGTTGGCAACCCTCGACGGTACGGTGGTATTCACCGGTTTCGACCCCAATTTCGGGAACGTCATACAGGTGCAGCATAAGAACGGTTTCCTTTCCGTTTATAAACATAACGAATTATTATTGAAAGAAATAGGCGACCATGTGGTTGCCGGCGAAGCAATCGCCTTAGTAGGGAACACCGGAAAACTGTCTACCGGCCCGCATCTCCATTTCGAGTTGTGGTATAGGGGCATCCCGGTCAACCCGGAAGAATATATAGCTTTTTAAGAATCCATGAAAAGAAGTTTAGCCATATTAGGTTCTACCGGTTCCATCGGCACACAAGCCCTGGAAGTGGTAAGCGAGCATGTCGACCTGTTTGAGGTGTATGCCCTGACCGCCAACAACCAGGTAGATTTGCTGATTAACCAGGCACGTAAATATATGCCCGAAGTGGTCGTTATCGCCAACGAACAGAAGTATCCCGAACTGAAAGAGGCGCTCGAAGACCTGCCTATTAAAGTATGGGCGGGTTCGGATGCGATCGCGCAGGTCGTACAGTCGGAACCCATCGACATGGTGTTGACCGCTATGGTCGGCTACTCCGGCCTGAAGCCAACCATTGCTGCCATCAAGGCAGGCAAGGCGATCGCCCTGGCAAACAAAGAAACATTAGTGGTGGCGGGCGAACTGATTACCTCGCTTGCCCGCGAACATAAAGTGCCTGTTCTGCCTGTCGACTCTGAACATTCCGCCATTTTCCAGTGTTTAGCCGGAGAGTGGGAGAATGAAGTGGAGAAGATATTGCTTACCGCATCCGGCGGTCCGTTCCGTACGAAAACGATCGACGAGCTGGCGGTGGTAACAAAAGACCAGGCGTTGAAACATCCCAACTGGAATATGGGGGCGAAGGTGACGATCGATTCTGCTTCGATGATGAATAAAGGGTTCGAGATGATCGAAGCCAAATGGCTGTTTGGCGTTGCACCCGAACAGATACAGGTCGTTGTACATCCGCAGTCGGTTATCCATTCGATGGTGCAGTTTCAAGACGGGGCGGTGATGGCACAGTTGGGTATTCCCGACATGAAGTTGCCGATCAGCTATGCGTTCTCTTATCCGAAACGCCTGACGAGCAAGGCGCCGCGTCTGGATTTCAACCTCTATTCCTCGCTAACGTTCGAAGAACCGGATATGACTCGCTTCCGTAATCTGGCATTTGCTTTCGAAGCAATCCGCCAGGGAGGAAATATGCCTTGTATTCTGAATGCCGCCAACGAAGTGGTTGTAGCCGCTTTCCTGCGCGATGGCATTGGCTTCCTGCAAATGAGCGATGTGATCGAGGTGACCATGCAAAAAGTGCCGTTCATTACGACCCCGACTTACGACGATTATGTAGCGACCGATGCCGAAGCGCGCCGGATAGCTGCTTCTATGATATGAGTAAAAATAAATTAATACACAACAGACAATAGATGGAGACATTTTTAATTAAGGCGTTACAGCTCATCCTGAGCTTATCGATATTAGTCCTTGTCCATGAATTCGGGCATTTTATCTTTGCCCGTATCTTTAAGGTGAGGGTAGAGAGGTTCTACCTTTTCTTCGACCCGTGGTTCTCATTATTCAAGTTCAAACCCAAAAACAGCGATACGGAATATGGTGTCGGCTGGTTGCCTCTGGGCGGTTATTGCAAGATATCGGGCATGATCGATGAAAGTATGGATAAAGAAGCGATGGCACAGCCGGCGAAACCGTATGAGTTTCGTTCCAAACCCGCCGGTCAGCGTTTGATGATTATGGTGGCAGGTGTGTTGTTTAACTTCCTGCTGGCTTTGTTTATTTATTCGATGGTGCTTTTTACCTGGGGCGAAACCTATCTGCCGTTGAAGAATATGAAGCATGGCATGTATTACAGCCAGACGGTGAAAGACATTGGCTTCCACGACGGGGATATCCTGTTGTCGGCCGATGGTCAGCCGCTCGACCGGCTGGACGAATTCGCTATTCGCCAGGTGGTGGAAGCACAGAACGTAACAGTTTTGCGTGACGGTGTTGAAACCGTTATCCCGATTCCCGAAGATATGATGCAGCGTTTGATGCGCAACAAAGACGGCTTTGCCGACCCGCGTGCTTTCCCGCTGCCGATGGTAGTGCAGAGTTTCCCCGATAAGGAAGATTCGCCTGCCCGTGATGCCGGCCTGCAACCGAACGACAGTATCGTTTCCATTAACGGCATTGCCACACCGACTTTCTACGATGCAAGCAAACTGCTCTCAGAGAATAAGGCGAAAGAGGTAGAAATAGGTTTCTATCGCAACGGCACGGAGATGTCGTTGCCCGTTACGACAACCGCAGATGGTAAACTGGGTATCTATTCGAAAGGCCCTAACGACTTCTACGAACTGGTAACCGTTAAATATGGCTTCTTCGAGTCTTTCCCTGCCGGCATCCGTCTGGGGGTAAATACCCTGAAAGGATATGTCAACGACATGAAATATGTCTTTACGAAGGAAGGCGCATCGAGCCTTGGCGGATTCGGTACGATCGGCGGCTTGTTCCCGGCTACATGGGATTGGGAGACTTTCTGGATGCGTACGGCTTTCCTGTCGATTATCCTCGCCTTTATGAATATCTTGCCGATACCTGCGTTGGATGGCGGACACGTCATGTTCCTGCTCTACGAGGTAATCGCCCGTCGTAAGCCGAGCGATAAATTCCTCGAATACGCGCAGATCACCGGCATGTTCCTCTTGTTCGCCCTGCTTATCTACGCAAACGGCAACGACATCTTCCGCTTCTTCTTCAAGTAAGTAGGTTCACAGTCAAAATATAAACTAACTCCCGACGTCCTTCGATGTCGGGAGTTAGTTGTTTTAGAGAGGTTCAATTCTTGACAGATATGAGCTACCTTTTAACACAATTACCCGAATCAGACTACTGTATTCCTCCGAAACATTGCTAACCAAATGATATTGCAAATAACAAATGAATTGGAGAAAACTTTTGTGTAATATATTCAGTACCTTTGTCTGTAAATTAAAGAATAAGCTTTTGCATTATATATCGTTATGAATAAAAAGATCCTCCAACTGGCAATACCTTCCATCATTTCAAATATAACCGTTCCACTGCTGGGGCTAATCGATGTGGCGATTGTCGGTCACCTGGGATCGGCTTCCTATATCGGGGCGATTGCGGTAGGGGGAATGTTGTTTAATATTATCTACTGGCTGTTCGGTTTTCTTCGGATGGGAACCAGCGGGATGACTTCGCAGGCTTTCGGCCGACGCGATCTGAAAGAGGTAACGCGTGTTTTGCTGCGTGCAGTGGGAGTGGGGCTGTTTATTGCTTTGTGCCTGTTGTTACTTCAATATCCTATCCGTAAGGTTGCTTTTCTTTTGATAGATGCAACCACCGAGGTGCGCGAGCTGGCTACGGTTTATTTCAGTATCTGTGTATGGGGAGCGCCTGCCGTACTGGGATTGTATGGTTTTGCCGGGTGGTTTATCGGCATGCAGAACTCGCGTTTCCCGATGTTTATTGCGATTACGCAGAATGTGGTGAACATTGTTGCCAGCCTGTGTTTTGTTTTTCTTTTCGGGATGAAGATAGAAGGGGTGGCGTTGGGTACGCTGATCGCCCAGTATGCTGGCCTTTTTATGGCGTTGCTGCTCTGGCTGCGTTATTACGGAAAGTTGAAGATCGCTTTTCGTTGGCGGGATATTATCGGCAAGACGGCAATGCGCCGCTTCTTCCAGGTGAACAGTGATATCTTTTTCCGTACGCTTTGCTTGGTGGCTGTTACTACCTTTTTTACATCGACAGGTGCCCGGCAGGGAGATGTGGTGTTGGCTGTCAATACGTTGCTGATGCAATTATTCACCCTGTTTTCTTATATCATGGATGGTTTTGCTTATGCCGGCGAAGCGCTGGCGGGGCGTTATATCGGAGCACAAAACCGGAATGGCTTGCAGAAGATGATCCGTCTGCTATTCCGTTGGGGCTGGGGATTGTCGTTGTTCTTTACGATTCTGTATATGACAGGCGGACAAGGTTTCCTGGGGTTATTAACGAACGACCGGACCGTTATCGATGCTGCCGGGAATTATTATTACTGGGTATTGGCTATCCCTTTGGCCGGCTTTGCCGCTTTCCTTTGGGACGGCATCCTAATCGGTGCCACAGCTACCCGGCTGATGTTGTATTCGATGCTGGTTGCATCAGGTACGTTTTTTGTGGTATATTATCTGTTTTACGCAACAATGGTTAACCACGCGTTATGGATGTCTTTTCTGATCTATTTATCATTGCGGGGTTTTATGCAATGGTTTTTGTGGTATAGGTCTCGGCTGTGAAATTCTCAGGCAACTGACTATTGCGGCAACAATGGCAAAGCCGGTCGCCAGATAGAGGCAAGCCTGCGTGCTGTTGTTCGGAACCAAGTTGAAAAGCATAGCAACTAATGTAGCTCCTAACGTTTGTTCCAGCAAACGTGCTGTGCCCAGCATGCCGCTGGCACCTCCGCTTCGGTTGGATGGGGCGGACGAGATGATTGTACTGTTGTTGGGTGTCTGGAATAATCCGAATCCGGCACCGCAAATGAACAGGCGCCATACGATGTCGGCATTGGTAGGGTCAGTGGGCAGGACGGCGAGCAGGAAAAGGCCTGTTGCAAATATAGCCATACCGATACCACCTAATATACCTGCATGAATCCGTTCGACAAGCCGTCCGGCAAGCGGCGCCATAATCATAGTGGCAAGCGGCCAGGGGGTGAGAAGTAATCCGGTCGTTACATCGCTACACCCTAATGTACCTTGCAGGAAGAAGGGGAGAGATCATCGCCAGCATCTGTCCGGTAAAGGAACAGATCGATGTGCCGATCGACATCGAGAATATAGGGATACGCATCAGGTCGACCGGGAGTAACGGGAACTGTTGTTTTAGTTGGCGGCGGATAAAGAAATAACCGATCACCAGCAAGGCAACGATTCCGGCTATTATCATCGTTGTATTCTCTTTATGGGCAATGCCTTCGAGCGAGAAAATCAATAAACCGAATGTAAAAGCATTCATCAGGCAACTGAGCTTATCGAAACGCCTGCCCGTTACTTTTACCGGATTGAACGGTAAAAACATAAGCCCGATAACCAATGCGGCAATACCGATCGGGATATTAATGGCAAAGAGCCAATGCCACGAACCCAGAGAAAGGATAATAGACGCAATGGTCGGCCCCGCAGCGATTGATACGGCAACGACCAATGCGTTGATACCCATGCCGCGCCCGATAAAACGTTTGGGATAGATGATCCGGAGCAGTGCCGTATTCACGCTTGTGATGGCAGCTGCTCCGAACCCTTGTAAGATACGTGCGACGGTCAGCATCCAGAAAGAATCGGCAAGGGCACAGATGCCCGATGTGATGCTGAACAACGCAATCCCTGCCAAGTAAATCTTCCGATAACCGAAAATGTCTCCCAACGATGAGAAGGAGAGGAGTGAAATAGTGATGGCCAGCTGATAAGCATTCACTACCCAAATCGTTACAGACGGCGATGTCCCCAGGTCGCGGGCGATGGTCGGCAGTGCGACGTTGGCGATGGTTCCGTCTATTACGGACATTCCTACTCCTAAAGCGGTGGCTAAGATAGCCCAGTAATGTTTGGGTAACGGAAGCCCGTCGTTCTCATTTACAGTTATCGTTCGATTTTGCAAGATCATTTTATATCATTTACTTAATAATTTCTCTGACAGCTTCCAGCATGGGCTCGACTGTCAGCGGACTTCCGGTAGCCAGTATCATCCACTGGTTCGGAGTCAGGCGTCCCTGGCGGAAGATACGTTCCACCTCGTTGGCAAAGTTCTTACCTTCCAGGTATTGATCCAGCTGGAATTCGATGATCTGTCCGAAAGCGTAGGCCGACAGATACAACGGATAGCTGATCATGTGCGAATAAACGGCCAGTACGGTTTCGTCTTTTACTCCGAAAACCGGCGCGTAATATTTGTTCCAGATCTCTTTCGACAATGCAATTGTTGCTTCCTTCAACTGCCCGGCCGTTGCATCCGGATGTGCATACATCCATTTCCACACGGAAATATCCAGCATGGAGACGCCGCATATTTCATACATCGACCATATTTTATCCAATACGTCCATAGCTTTTTTCTCCGGGTTCGGATCGGTGATGCCTAATATTTCGAGGTCACGTTTCTGGAAGACGAAAGCCAGCGCTTCGGTAAAAGCAGTATTCGGAACGCCGCTCAACATATAATAATCCACATCATATATCGACAAGGTTTGTTCCACGTTATGGCCGAATTCGTGGATAGCGATGTTGTATCCTTTATAATTCATTCCGGTTGCCGGGATACGGGTGCGAAGATGCGACTGCTGTCCTTTCATCGCCGCTCCCCAGGCATGGCCCGAACCGCGGGCGGCATCAACTGTAATCTTGTCGGCCAGGTAATTGGCCCGTTCGGCACTGAAGCCGAGTTTCATCAGGATATCCGGCAGTTTCTTATCCATTGCGGCGGCATTCGGATAAAGCGCCTGGGTTTGTGCATCGAGCTTGGTCTCGTCGAGGTTGCTGCGGGCTTTGAAACCATCATACCAGATGTCGTAGGCTTCCAATTTGCGTCCCAGACGTTTGGAGATCATTTTGCCGACCTCTTTCAGTTCGGGGGCGGAGAGGAATTCGTCGAACAGCTTTTCTACATCCGCCAAGGCTACTTCCATATTATCGTTGAACTTACGGTCGATGAACGTGTTTCCGGTATATTTATCGATGCCTTGCATCGCCTTGAAATTATTCAGCATCTTCTGATAACGGGCAGTTGCTTCGGGCGTAGCTTTCACCTCTTTGCCTTCCTGCTTGATCGTGTTTGTGTACGGGTTCCATTCGCAGGCACCCGAGTTGATTACTTCGACGGGGATTTCCTGCGATACGATCCGCTTCATCACTTCGTAAACGGTGCGTTGTTTGTCGAGTCCTTCTTTGCCTTTGTTGTAGTTCGCCTTGATTTCGTCGCGCAGGTTCCAGTGCGACAGCAGGATCATGTCTTCAGGGAACAGATAGTGTCCTTTTGCATTCGTTACATGCCCCATATAGATATTGTATTGGGAAGTATAGATGTCGGCATCGCTTTCTGCGCCGGATGCAGCTTCCAGCAGGGAAGCCGGGATGCGTTCGGTGAACAGGTCGCCCATACGTGCATACGCCCATGCTTTCCGGTCGGTGCCGAGCGTCTCTTTTTCTTCGAGGGTCAGGTGCGGGAAGTTCAGGGCAATGAGAAAGGTTATTTTATTGTTATATAAATCATCGCTCAGATGGGTGGACGGGCTGTAGGAGCCGAACATTTCGTCGATGGCGAGCAACGGGCCGTCATCCAGATGCAGGCTTTTCTGCAGGGACAAAGACATTTCGTTGTAATGGCCGTAAATCGCTTCCAGGTAGTTGCTTGTTTTAAGGAATACCTGGTATTTCTCGTTCGGGTCTGCCAGGTAATTGGTTTCGCAGAATTTCCGGAAGGCGGCATTATCGCCGTCTGTCTCTTGCCAGAGACGGGCTACCTGGTTGACACCTTTTTCGATACCGGCTTTGTTGCCGTTGTCTTGGGCGGTTAACGTGTGGATGGTAGCTTGTACGACCGACGGGTCGATTGCCGCCTGCCCGTTCAGATACATGAGTGAGCCGATAAGCATAATGCAAAAGCGTTTAGTAAGATTTCCCATAAGACTTCTATTATTAAGTTTAAGATCATTTGCCGATTCATAAAAGCGGATAACAAATGTAGGGATAATATTTCTATCTTTGCATGTTTTTTAATACGAGTAAAACGAGAGATATGAAAAAAGTATGGGGATTAGGGATTGCTATATGCATCCTGCTGTCGGTATCCGGCAAGGCTTACGGACAATCGTTGAAAGACTTGTTGAATTCATCAACAATAAAAGATGCAGTTACTTCGGTGACCGGTGGAAAGAAGTTGACGGTTCAGAACCTGGAAGGTACCTGGACGTATACAAATCCGGCTGTCCAGCTGGAAGGCGATAACGCGTTGAAGAATGTGGCGGGCAGCGTTGCCGCCGGCGAACTGGAGAAGAAATTGAAAACCTACTGCGCAAAAGTAGGTATCATCGAAGGCATGTTTAACTATGCGTTCAATAGCGACAGTACTTTTACCAATGCGTTGAAGAAAAAGACATTGAAGGGAACATACACCATCAATCCCGAGGAAGTGACAGTCGAACTGAAATATGCTTTGGGCGGAAAGCTGAAAGTAACGACCCTGACTGCGCATGTCGTTATTTCGGGCGATCAGTTGTCGTTGTTGTTCAATGCGGATAAGTTGCTTGATTTCTTATCCAAGATATCATCTATATCTGATAACTCCACGTTGAAAATGGTCAATAAACTTGCCAGCGAGTATGACGGGATGATGCTGGGATTCGAGTTGAAGAAATAATATCAGTGGTAATAAATAACGAACATTTGGCGGTGCAAGTATCTGGGAATTGGAACTTGCACCGTTAAACTATGTCTTGTCTATTCGATGACCGGTCTGTCGTCATCGCCGACCGGATCGCCTGCGTTGCGCTTGGTTACTTCAAAGTTCTTGTAGTCAGTTACGGAAGCAAAGGTGAAGCCGTTTGCCACAACTCCTGCATTTTCAAACGTGAGGCCGTCTTTAATTGCGCTCATCAATTCCTTGGAAGGGGTGAAGATGACGCGAAGGTCTTTAATCATCGAGGTATTGAAGTCTTCTATGTTCTCTACGCCCATACTGCCATGAGAGAGACGCAGTGTACCGAGACTGCCCAGTTGCACCGAATCGCCCTGCTTGAGCAAATCGGGAATTCCGTCACAAACAAGGTTAAAACCTGTTTCAAGCTCCGTTGGCGTAACGGTGGTGTTGCGTGTAACGGCTTTGCATACAGCACGCGTGTTCAGGCGGTTGCCTGTTACGGGTGCTCCATACCATTTACCCTGATCGTCTTTCTTCTGAGGGTTTTTGATTTTCCTGAACCTGTACTTCATAATACTAGTGTATTAATGGTTAAACAATAAAAAAAAGATCCGATTATATTTGGATGCGCATCCAGCCAAAAACAGATGCGCATCCATTTACAACCGGATGCGCATGTAGTAAAAAATAGATGCGCATCCATTTTTAACCGGATGCGCATCTATTTTCATTCGGACAATTGCAAAGGTAGGATTATATTTCATCCGGCAAAGATTTTCGTCTGTTTTTTGCTGGAAGTTTTGTTTTTCAGTTTTCTGCCTTATACTTTTCCACGAGTCTCAGCAGTATGCTTCCATAGTTCTCGACCACTTTCTTTCCGATACCGGGTATTGCCAGCAGTTCCTTCGAATTGGAAGGCAGCGTGTTAACGATACCCAGTAGTGCCTTTTGTTGCAGGATGGTGTAAGGTGGCAACTCTTTTTCGGTAGCCAGTGTGTTTCGCCACTTCCGGATACTTTCGTAAAGTACCGGATGCAAGATGTCGGTGGAAATCGTGACTTTGGCTGCTTGCGAGGAACGTTCGGAACGTTTCTTTGCCGTGGCAGCCGGTTCGATCGACGCTTTCGCTTTGGCCGCCAGGTAGCGGGGGACGGAGAATCCCTCTTTACAGGCTTTTAGTGTCTCCAGTTTCAAATGAAGCTCTTCCTGGAATTTGCCGATCGCATTGTTTACCGCTTTGTGGCTTTCCTTATTGTCGATCTCGACGGCCGAGTTTTCTTCGAGCGAGGTGCACAAGCTGTCGATATGTTCTATAAAATAACTGACGCCCTTGCGAACACGTTCCTGGATCATTTCATCCTGCCGGTAATCGGTGTTATTCAGAACCATCCGGGTGAGTTGCTGCCTGAAACGCTCGCCCACCTCGGTTATTACCGAACGGAAAGCGTCGCGGGTATTGGAATATTGGGTGTTGAGCTCGGGATACAGCTTCTGCAAATGGGCATAAACGGTATAAGAAGCGTATTGCAGGCGTTGTTGGATGGAAGCGAAGTTGAACAGATCGGTCACCAGATCCAGAAAGTATTGTTGCTGTGCCTGTTGCAACTGTTCAGCCCCGGGGTGTTTGTCGGCAACGGCAGAGGAGAACTCCTCTATCCGCAAGTCGTTGATCATGGCGTTGCGGGTGATCGGACTGCTCAGCACCAACCCTTCGAGCGTTTTACAACGGCTCAGGGCTACGTAAACCTGACCGTGCGAGAAAGCTGCCGATGCGTCTATGATGGCATGTTCGAATGTCAATCCCTGGCTTTTGTGGATCGTGATGGCCCACGCCGTCTTCAGCGGATATTGGCTGAAGGTTCCGGCAATGGTTTCGGTGATTTCTTTCGTATCCTGGTTGATCGTGTATTTAACGTTGCTCCAGGTCTCTTTCTCGACCTGTATTTCATTCCCGTCCTGATCGACAACGGTAATCTTGTTGGGGTTGATAAAGACGATCTTTCCGATTTTGCCGTTGTAGTAACGGTGCTCGCCGGAAGAGTCGTTCTTGACGAACATAACCTGGGCGCCTTGTTTCAGTTCCAGCTTCTTGTCGGTCGGATAAGAATATTCGGGGAAATCGTTGGCTATCTCGGCGGTAAAATAGTATGACTTTCCGGGCAGCTCCGCCAGTTTCCGGTTGTTGAGCTGTTGTGCCTGGTAATTATGGGTGGTAAGCGTGATATATCCCTGGTCGTCATTAGGCTTGAAGTCTGGTATATAACGTTCATTGAGCGTGTGTAGTGTTTCTTCATCGAAGCAGCTTTCCCTGATTTTATTCAGCAGATTGATGAAGACACTGTCGCTTTGGCGGTAGACATGCGTCAGTTCGATGCAGAAAAAATTGCTTTCCGAAAGCGCCTTACTGTCAAAGAAGAAAGTGGAAGGATAATGCTCTTTCAGCAGGTTCCACTCTTCGTCTTTGGCAACGGGGGCCAACTGCTGCATGTCGCCGATGAGCAATAACTGCACGCCGCCGAAAGGTTTCGTGTGGTCTTTGTAGCGGCGGAGCACGTCGCTGATCGCATCCAGCAGGTCGGCGCGCACCATGCTGACTTCGTCTATCACCAGTAGATCCATGCTGCGGATAATGTTTATTTTATCCCGGCTGAACCTGTTCGTTATACTGTTGTTCTGATTATTCCCACCGTTGGAAGAAGGAATATAAGGTCCGAAAGGCAACTGGAAAAAAGAATGGATTGTGACGCCGCCTGCATTGATTGCTGCTACTCCTGTCGGGGCGACAACGATCATACGTTTGGGGGATACTTCCTTTAATCTTTTCAGAAATGTTGTTTTACCTGTTCCGGCTTTTCCTGTTAGGAAGAGATTTGCTCCAGTGTTCTCTAAGAAGTTGAAGGCCAGGTCAAATTGTTGGTTTGTTTGCATTGTCATAGTAATCATGTTTATGGTAACGGCAAAGATAGGATAAAAAAAGATAAAACAAAGGCTCATGGCTCGAAAATTAACCGGTGAGCCCTTGTTTTTATTTCATAATGGTCAGATAATCAGATTTGCGATTAATTGAATGAACAGAATAAGGAAAACCATGGCGATCGGATAGACGGTTGCGTAGGCAATACTGGGGGCGGAGCTGTCGGTCATAGAGTCGGCTGCTGCAAGTCCCGGTGTGCTGGTCATGCCGCCGGCGATTGTTCCGATTAGGTCGAGTATGTTAATTTTGAATACCCAATAGCCGAATCCGACGGCAATAAGCATCGGCACCACTGTGATGGCCATGCCGGCTCCAAACAAAGTCCATCCGCTCTCCTGGAACGTAGAAACCAGATTTATACCGGCCGATGTTCCGACTTCTGCCAGGAATAGCAGGAGTCCCAACTGGCGTAGCAATTGGTTGGCTGAACCCGACATGGACCAAACGATCGGTCCGGTTTTCCCGATTGCACTTAAAACGAGTGCAACCATCAGGATACCGCCGGTAAGTCCCGGTGAGAACGAGAACGAGTCGGAGAACGACAAGTTCAGTTTCCCGAACAATACGCCCAGCACGATACCTGTCGCGATCGGGAAGAAGTCGGTATCGGAAAGCCTTTTCTCGTCATTTCCGAGCACTTGCCCTACTTCTTTCAGGTCGCCTTTCTCTCCCGCAATCATCAGTTTGTCACCGAACTTCAATGCCAGATCCGGCTCGGGGGGCAGGTCGATGCCGCTTCGACGGACGCGGGTTACAGTACAGTTAAAGGTACCCTGAAGATTCAGGTAGCCTAATGTTTTATTGATAACGTTCTTATTCGATACAAGCATGGATTGCAACTCCTGGGTGCTGTCGAAAGGCAGGTCGCCTTTGATACGTTCGCCAACCAGCAGTTCCAGTTGTTCGAGCGATTTATCATTGCCGACGGCTTTGATCAGGTCGCCTTCTTCCAATGCACTGTGGGCTGTAGGTATTGAAATCTTGTCATTGTGTTTGATGCGTGAAACGACGGCTCCCGTCATGCTGCGAAGTTGCAGTTGCGCCAATGTCCTTCCGAAAATAGGGCTATTGGTAATGCGGAAAGCTGCAGTATGCAGTGGCGGATATTTCCCTTTTCGTTTGGCTTCCAAAGCTTTTGCTTCTGCCACCAGGTCTATGCGAAGTATCTTCGGTAACAATTTGACAAACAGGATTACCCCGATCACACCAAACGGATAAGCGATACCATACGCGATAGATGCCGACGACGATTGTGTCGAATCGATGGCAACGGCCAAACCCGGCGTACTGGTCAATGCCCCGGCAATCAATCCGACCAGGCTGGCGGTATCGATCCCGATCGCATATTTGCATATCAAACCTGTCAGGCAGGCAGAGCCGACAATCAGCAAGGTCAGTATGATCAGTGTTTTTCCTTTCGAACGGAAAGAATCGAAAAATCCGGGGCCTGCCTGTATACCGATCGTAAAGATAAACAGCACTAACCCGAAGTTTCCAAGCTCTTTGGGGATAACCACCCCGAAATGACCGAATAGCAGTGCGATGAAGATGACGGCAGAGACGTCGAGGGAAAGACCTTTAATCTGTATCCTGCCAAGCATAAATCCCAATGCAACGATCAGGAACAAGGCGAAATAAGAGGATTGGAGCAATGTAGCAAACATGTTGAATTGTTTTATTGTGTAGATTTGAGAATGCAAAAGTACACTTTTTTGGACATTCGGGCAATCTCCTGGCAATAATTCTGCTACCTTTGCGGCAAATTATAATAAGGCAAAGACGTTAGCAAGTGAACAGATATTTTATTTATTTAGGTTACAACGGCAAGAGCTTTAACGGTTGGCAGGTGCAGCCCAACGGCATAACCGTGCAGCAGTGTATAGAGGAAGCGTTGGCAACGCTGCTTCGCCGTCCGGTTCCCATTGTCGGGGCGGGGCGTACCGATGCAGGTATCCATGCCCGGCTGATGGTAGCGCATTTCGATTGGGAAGAAGGGATAACAGATCTGCCTTTCCTGGCTGAGAAGTTAAACCGTTTGCTTCCGAAAGATATAGCCGTTTATCGTATCATTCCGGTGAAGCCCGATGCCCATGCCCGTTTCGATGCCACTTCCCGTACTTACAAGTATTATATTACCACTCGTAAGGATCCCTTCAATTACGATCTGGCTTATAAGATGTCCGGCAAGCTGGACTTCGAAGCGATGAACGAGGCATGCAAGGTACTGTTCGATTTCGTCGACTTCACCAGTTTCAGTAAGCTGCATACGGATGTAAAGACCAACAACTGCCGTATTTATCAGGCGGGGTGGAAGCAGGAGGAAGATGGCGTTTGGGTTTTTACGGTACAGGCCGACCGCTTTCTGCGTAATATGGTGCGTGCCATTGTTGGTACCTTGCTCGAGGTAGGGCGCGGCAAACTGACTGTTGATGGTTTTCGCAAAGTAATAGAAGCAAAAGACAGATGCAAAGCCGGAACATCCGTACCCGGCCATGCACTATATCTCGTGGATGTAACGTATCCCGAAGAACTATTTAAGATTTAAACTATGTGGGTAGCATTAGCGTTTGCTTCCGCATTCCTTTTGGGATGCTACGAAGTAAATAAGAAGATTTCCCTGAACGGGAATGCCGTCATTCCGGTATTGTTTCTGAATACGTTGATAAGCAGTCTTATCTTCGTTCCTTTTATCTTGTTGTCGTTCTGTACGAATGTATTGGATGGTACGATGTTTTACGTGCCGCGTGTCCCGTTCGAGGTGCATGTGGCGGTGTTTATTAAGGCAGTGATTGTGCTGTCCTCCTGGATATCGGGGTATTTTGCTTTAAAGCACCTGCCGCTTACCATTACGGGGCCGATCAAGGCGACACAGCCGGTACTGACTCTGGTAGGTGCCATGCTGATATTCGGCGAACGGCTGAATTTGTATCAATGGATCGGTGTGTTGCTTTCCATCGCTTCCTTTTATATGCTTTCGTCTTCCGGACGGAAGGAGGGGATCAATTTCGGGAAGAACAAATGGATCCTGTTTACGGTTGTCTCCATCCTGACCGGAGCGATGAGCGGCTTGTACGACAAGCACCTGATGGGAACGATGGACGTAATGACGGTGCAGGTCTGGTTCAATGTCTACCAATGCCTCATCATGTTGCCGATCCTGCTGTTACTGTGGTATCCGCAACGGAAAAAGAGTACGCCTTTCGTCTGGCACTGGAACATTGTGTTCATCTCCGTCTTCCTGATCATTGCCGACTGGATTTACTTCTATGCCCTGAGTTTCCCCGATTCGATGATCTCGATCGTATCCATGATACGCCGCAGCAATGTCCTGGTTACGTTCATTGCCGGAGCCCTCTTCTTCCATGAAAAAAACTTAAAGAGCAAGGCGATCGATCTAATTTTAGTATTATTAGGAATGATATTCCTATATCTTGGTACACGCTAAGGGTTATTCTATTATTTTTGTGGATGATATTAAAGATGAAAGATTATGAATATAGGAGATAAAGTACAGGTTTCACCTGACCTCACAGGCTTAGATATTTGGTTACCCGGCATTGTAACAGAGGTAGAAGATAATCCATTTAACGGGATAGTCATCACTATCAAGGCTGACAATGGCCGTATGTTCTTTGGTCAGATCCGATTCTTCAAACCCATTAATGCAAATGATATATGTACGCAATAGCATTTGATTTAACTATAGGCGACCTTAAAAGGAACTATGGAGAACCTTACAACAATGCATACGTTGAAATAAGAACTATACTGAGACAGTATGGCTTTCTATGGACACAAGGGAGTGTTTACTTATCTACAGATAATAACCTGGCAACAATCTACCAGGCTATTAACGCATTATCTCGTATCGATTGGTTCAAGCAGTCGGTGAGAGATATAAGAGCGTTCAAGGTAGAAGATTGGTCAGACTTCACAGATATAATAAAAAACGGATAGTAATGAAACAACTTATCTTTTCCATACTAATCAGCATGATAGCTCTGGGCGTAAAAGCCCAGGAGATGGATGCCCTCTTTATCTCAATGCCCGATCAGAACATTCCCCAACTGGAGAATGCCTGGCGTAAAGACCTGATCGACCTGTATAAATCCGGTAAGGATGCCCGATTAAAGAATACTATGAACGGCTTCTCTTCGCTGGACAGCCTGACGGCAAACTATATGTACCTGCAAGTAACCGACCGGAGTTCGATCGAAATGAAGCTTCTGCCTTTAGTAAACAATACGGAAATTATCTGTATGGTAAGAACCGTAAACGGCCCGGTCGCAGACAGCCGCATCGAGTTCTTCACAACGGATTGGCAACCGCTGGCTTCCTCCGACCTTTTCACCCCGGTAGATGCCGATTGGTTTATCAAAGAGGGTACCGATACCAACAGCAATGCCTTTCAGGATGCCGCCTCCCGTCTGGATATGAGCCTGATACAATATAAACTAAGCCCTGCCGACCTGACATTGACAGCTACTTATACAACCCCTTTGTACCTGAGCCGCGAAGATCGCAAGAAGGTGACCCCTTTTATAAAGGAATCTCCCAAAGTCTACACTTGGGAGAAGTCACATTTCAAGTAATACGGGTGACATGCTGTCACTAACACGAGTGCGGTATCACCACCAACGTTAGTGCCATGCCCTCTCATTCTATCAACTGCCCTTCCGAATCGAACGTCAGCTTTACCTGGTTGTTGTCGAGTTGTAGCTCGAATATATAGAACATACCGGCCGGCTTCTCGACTGCATCCACCTCTTTTACTTTATATTGGTTGTAGGCGGAACTGGCCAGCTCGTCCATCACGACTGCCGGGACATCTTCCGGACGGATATCCCATTGGGTGTATAGCCACTGGTTATCTGTATTGAATACAACTTCCTTTTGCTGATTTTTATCCTGTATTTTTACGTCCAGGCTGTTCTTTTCTTTATCGAATTTCAGAATCGTGGCTTGCGGATACTTCTTAGTAATGAAGCTCTCTAAGGTTTTAGGTACATCTGCGGTCTTATCGGCTTTCTTTTGGTGATTGTTGCAACCGGCAAGAAGGGAAATGCAACATACGAGAATTGCTAATACGGATAGTTTTTCTTTCATGACTACTATACTTTTAATATTGTTTAAAAGAAAACACGAATACAATGGAAGTTTGGCCATTGTATTCGTGCGGTTTATTTCCGTAAGGAACAAATTCCCTCGATGTAAAGTTCTTTTCTACGGGTTAAATC
>JAJPZM010000171.1 GCA_021204335.1 Parabacteroides sp.
TAACTCCGACTTCAAATCCAGAATTTATAATAGGACATTATGCGGATAATCATCTAAAATAAAAAATGCCTACGATGTGTTGATACTCGGCCTGGTCGATAAAATAAAAGAAGAATATCGTGTTTATCATCCGGAAAAGGGAGTACACGAACTGGAATGGGTCGAAACATACGCAACGGTGGAAAAAAGAGATGAAAACGGTAAGCCGACGGCACTGGTAGGCTCGCTGATGAATATTACCGACCGGAAAAGGGCGGAAGAAGAATTGCGGGAAGCCAAGAATAAAGCAGAAGAATCGAACAGGTTGAAATCGGCTTTCCTGGCCAATATGAGCCATGAAATCCGTACGCCTTTAAATGCGATTGTCGGATTTTCCAATATCCTGGCTACGTCGGACGACGAGGAAGAAAAGGAAGAATATGTTCAGATTATCGAGAACAATAATACCTTGTTGTTGCAGCTTATCAATGATATTCTGGATTTGTCGAAGATTGAGGCGGGAACATTGGATTTTGTTTATACGGATGTCAATATAAACACTGTACTCCATGAGTTGGAAGTATCTATGCAGAACCGCATAACAAACGATGTGAAGCTGGTATTCGAACAGAAGCAGGAGGATTGCTTCGTTTCCATAGCGAAAAGCCGGTTTATGCAGGTGCTGATAAATCTGATAACCAACGCAATCAAGTTTACGGAGGAAGGCAGCATACGTTTTGGCTATTCCCAACAAAATGAGACGATGCTGCGTGTGTATGTTGTAGATACAGGTTGCGGTATTCCGCCGGAGAAGCAAAAAAGCATATTCGAACGTTTTGTTAAACTGAATACTTTTGCCCAAGGAACCGGATTGGGACTGTCTATCTACCGGATGATTATTGAGCATCTGGGCGGTGAGATGTGGGTCGAATCGGAAGTGGGAAAAGGTACGACATTCTGGTTTACCTTCCCTTATCAACCAGTTTCGATGCATGAACGGAAAGAACCTGTTTTTGAAAAGAAACGGATAGAAAAGGAGGCTTTGAAAGTGCTTATTGCGGAAGACAATGCCGGCAATTTCAAACTGTTCGAGTCCATCCTAAAAAAAAGACTATTCGCTTGTCCATGCCTGGAACGGGAGGGAAGCGGTCGAGTTATTCAAACAGCATAAGCCTCATATTATACTGATGGATATCAATATGCCGGAAATGGACGGATATGAAGCCACGAAAGAAATCCGCAAACTGTCGGCAGATGTGCCTATTATAGCCGTAACGGCCTATGCCTTTGCCTCGGATGAGGAACGGATTCTAAACAGCGGTTTTGATGCGTATGCTTCCAAGCCGTTGGAGGCAAATACGCTAAAGTCGCAGATTGGGGATTTGTTGAAGAAAAGAATACTTTTGGTTTAATATTATGTATATCTTTGCACCGAAAATATAAAGATTAGGTGTTATGCTGAAGTTTCTGAAAGACTGGACATTGCCGGTGGCAATGCTGGCCGGTGTATTAGGTTATTTGATGTTTGCCAACTTCGCTTTCCTGGAGCCGACAAAACCGTTTATGAATACGTTTGTTGCGTATCTTACTCCTTTCCTGATCTTTGCCCAGTTGCTGCTTACTTTTTGCCGTATTACGCCCCGCGAGTTGTTGCCTTCTCCCTGGCATGGATGGTTGCTGTTGTTTCAGGCTGTTTCGGCTTGCGCATTGACGGCATTGTTGATATTTGTCTGGATGGGCGGGGCTTATAAAGAGGTGTTTGAAGGGGCGATGATGTGCCTGATCTGCCCGACGGCAACGGCGGCGGCAGTTATCACCGGCAAATTGGGAGGAAGCGCTTCGAGCCTGACTACCTATACTTTATTATCGAATATTCTGGCGGCAGTGGCAGTACCGTTGTTGTTCCCGTTGGTTGAGCCTCATACCAATGTGACTTTCTTCTCTGCTTTTCTGACTATTTTAAGTAAGGTGTTTCCTTTGTTGCTTTGCCCGTTTTTCCTGGCATTGTTGTTCCGTTACTATCTGCCGAAAGTTCATCAGGTGTTGATCGGTTTCCATGACCTGGCTTTTTACCTGTGGGGAGTGGCGCTGGCAATTGTAATGGCCCAGACGGCGAAATCGCTGGCCAACAGTACTTCCTCGGTGGAAGTAGAGGTGTTGATTGCTTTGGCAGGTTTGGTTACCTGTATCGTCCAGTTCTTTCTGGGCAAGAAAGTGGGCATAATCTACAAAGACCGCATCAGTGCCGGCCAGGCATTAGGTCAGAAAAATACGGTTCTTGCCATCTGGATGGCTTATACGTATCTCGATCCGCTTTCATCGGTCGGTCCGGGATCTTATGTCTTGTGGCAAAATGTGTTTAACAGCTGGCAGTTGTGGAAGAAGCGGAAGAAGGAGGAGAAAATGAATAATGTTGTCGCATAATAAATAAGCTATAAGATATGAAATTAAGCAATGAATGGTTTACCGCCCTGTCGGAAGACGAAGAGGGGCATTTGATAACAGTGAGCGGACGGGATGAGCTGACGGAATTTGTTCAGTCGGGGAAATTCAAGGAACGGGTGGAGATTACCTGGAAATATGAAGGAGATGAGAAAGGGATGCCCGGGGAAGAACTGGCAGCGCAGATGGAAACAGTGGAAGAAACCTTGAAAAAGGCCATGGAGAAAGATAAACTGGCTATCCTTACGGCGGTTTATACCGGGGCGGGAGAGAAGATATGGGTGTTTTATACCCGCACAGTACGCGTCTTCGGCGAACGCCTGAACGAGGCATTGGCTTCGTTCGAACTATTGCCTATCTCTATCTATACGGAAGTCGACCCCCGAATGGGAAGAATATCTCGATATGTATGAGATGAAGCGGTGGGCGGTTGAGTGAATCCGATAATGGGAAACTAAAAACGGCGCAGCATCCAATAAGTACTGCGCCGTTTTTGGATATATATTATTGAGTCTGTGCCATCAGATAGGTTTTGAACCCGTCAAAGTCCTTGCCAAGTTCGATGCTTTGTTTGGTGTCTTGCATAAAGGCTTGAAGCTTGGCTGGGATATCTATGTCTGCGCCGAGAATGCGGTCGACTGTTCCTTTGAACTTGGCCGGATGAGCGGTTTCGAGGAAGATGCCGGTTTCATCGGGTTCGAGTGCATTTTGTATTAAGGCCTGATAACCGCAGGCACCATGCGGGTCGAGCAGATAGCCGTCGTTTTTATAGACGTATCTGATTGTATGCTCGATTTCTTCGTCGGTAAAACGGTATCCGGTAATGCGCCGACATATTTCCTTATGTTTATCTCCGTAGATATCAAACAAATCCATAATGCGGGCAAAGTTACTCGGATCGCCAACATCCATGGCATTGGCTATCGTGGCAACGGATGGACGTGGTGTATAAACGCCTGTATTCAGGTATTCGAGGAATACATCATTGCGATTATTGGCTGCGATGAAGCGTTTAACGGGCAGACCCATCCAGTTGGCAAACAGGCCGGCGGTGATATTTCCGAAATTACCACTGGGAACGGAGATAACCAGATTGCCGGCTTTTCCGATTCTGTCTAATTGCGCATACGCATTAAAATAGTAGAATGATTGCGGAAGGAAACGGGCAACGTTGATGGAGTTGGCAGAAGTCAGCTTCGTATGGTTGTTTAACGCGTCGTCCATAAAGGTCGATTTAACCAATGCCTGGCAGTCGTCGAAAGTTCCGTCTATCTCCAATGCGGTAATGTTTTGTCCGAGCGTGGTGAACTGGCATTCCTGGATCGGGCTTACTTTACCCTTTGGATAAAGCACATATACATGAATGCCCGGTACGCCCAGAAAGCCGTTGGCAACGGCACTTCCCGTATCTCCCGAAGTGGCAACCAGTACGTTGACCTGCTTCAGTCCTTCTTTTTTGATGAAATATCCCAGCAAGCGAGCCATAAAACGGCCGCCGACATCTTTGAATGCCAATGTAGGACCATGGAAAAGCTCGAGGCTATAGATATTATCGTTGACGTGCACCACCGGCGTATCGAATGACAGCGTGTCTTTTACGATCTCATTTAGTGTTTCCGTTTCAATGTCTTCTCCGAAGAATGCCTGAGCAACCGTACAGGCTATTTCGTGGAAAGACTGGTTCTTCATATTGTTGATCGTACCCTTGTCCAGTCGTACAATGCGCTGGGGCATGTATAATCCTTTATCGCCGGCAAGGCCTTTTACAACGGCTTCTTCGAGCGTGGCGAGAGGTGCTTTTTTGTTTGTGCTGTAATATTTCATAATAACTCTTTTATAAATTCATCTTTTTCCAATACACCATATTTACCATTGAGAACGCTGAACTCGTCGAAGCGGGTTACGGCATCCGGCTCCTGCCCGGGTTTGTAGATCAGGAATGGAATCGGTGTGTTGGTATGTGTACGGATCGCGCAGGGAGTAGGGTGGTCGGGGAGGACTGCGATGGCAACCGGTTCGTCCCATTTCTGCAGTTCTTCGTAAATGATACGGATCGCCCGTTTATCCAGATACTCGATCGTTTTTATTTTCAGGTCGACGTCTCCTTCGTGGCCGGCTTCGTCGCTAGCTTCTACATGAAGGTAAACGAAATCGTTCGTTTTCAGAGCTTCGAGGGCAGCATGCGCCTTGCCTTCGTAGTTGGTATCGTAGAGGCCGGTGACTCCTTCCACATTGATGACCTCGAGCCCGGCGTAGACACCTATGCCGCGTATCAGGTCGACGGCCGAGATAACGACGCCTTTCTTAAACCCGTACATCTCCTGCATCGTCTGCATGGCGGGACGGTAACCGGGCGACCAGGGCCAGATGCTGTTGGCCGGATCTTTACCGGCAGCCATGCGCTTCAGGTTGACCGGATGTTCTTTCAGTACTTCCTGCGATTTCAGTATCAGGTCGTTCAGCAGATCGGCTGTCTCTTTCGCTTCCGTTACTTCCGGTTTGACCATCAAAGGGCGGAAGGGGTGGAGGGGTACATCGTGGGGGGGCGTACAATCCAGTCGCTTATCTCCGCCTTTGATGACCAGGAGGTGGCGGTAGGACACGCCGGTATAGAATTTCACCCGGTCGGAACCTAGTTTCTCGTTGAGGGTCCGGATCAGTTCGTCGGCTTCCTCGGTAGAGATATGGCCGGCGGAATGGTTCTTCAGGATTTCCCCTTCCACGCAAATCAGGTTGCAGCGCATCGCCATCTCGCCGGGCTGCAGGGTGACGCCGATGCTGGCTGCTTCCAGTACGCCGCGTCCTTCATATACTTTAGGTAAATCGTATCCTAATACGGCCATGTTGGCAACTTCACTGCCCGGGTGGAACCCGTCGGCAACGGTTTTCATTTGGCCGGTGACTCCCAATGCTGCCAGCTTATCCATATAAGGAGTGTCGGCATATTGCATAGGAGTCTTACCGCCTAATGCCTCAATGGGTTCATCAGCCATGCCGTCGCCCAGGATTATTATACTTTTCATTTTAAACCTATATGAGTTCTTGTATTAATAACTAGTGATATCTGTTTCCCCTCGCGAAAGGGAAAAAGTTACCGTATGTTTGCAATAGAGATGATATCGGCGAATACGCCTGCAGCCGTTACATCGGCACCTGCTCCATAACCTTTTATTATCATAGGATACTCATGGTATCTTTCGGTAGAGATCATGATGATGTTGTTACTGCCTTCCAGTTCGTAGAACGGATGATGGCTGTCGATTTCCTGCAGACCCAGTTCGCACTCACCTCTATCCATTTTTGCTACGAAGCGGAAACGTTTGCCTTCGGCTTCCAGTTGCTGGCGTTTGCTTTCGAAGTCGGCATCCAGCTCTTTTACTTTGCGCCAGAAATCATCCAAAGAGCCTTCGAAGAAATCGTCGGGGATGAACAGTTTGCTCTTAACGTCTGCCTGTTCCACTTTGTAGCCGGCTTCGCGGGCCAGGATAACCAGTTTGCGGAGCACGTCTTTGCCGCTTAGGTCGATACGCGGATCGGGTTCGGAGTATCCTTCCTCTTTAGCCATCAGGATTGCCTTGCTGAAAGGTATTTCTGCGCTGAGCGTATTGAATATATAATTTAATGTGCCCGACAGGACTGCTTCCAGTTTCAGGATATGGTCGCCGCTGTTTCGCAAATCATTCATTGTATTGATAATCGGAAGTCCGGCTCCTACATTTGTCTCGAACAGGAACTTGACGCCACGATGACGTGCCGTATCTTTCAGCTTCATATAATTGCTGTAAGAAGAAGAAGCGGCAACTTTATTGGCGGCTACGACCGAGACGTTGTTATGAAGCAGCGTTTCATATAAATCGGAGACAGCCGGGTTTGCCGTACAATCCACGAATACGGAGTTAAAGATATTCATTTTCAGAATTTCATCTTTCAGATGTTCGGGAGAGCTTTCCTCGCCGTTCTTCTTCAACTCGTCGATGCAGTTCTCCAGGTTTAACCCTTCGCGCAGGAAAAGAGCCCGTTTACTGTTGGCGATGCCTACGACGTTTAACTTCAGGCCGTTTTGTTCCATCAACTTGGGTTGCTGGATACGGATTTGTTCCAGTAAATTTCCTCCCACAGTTCCAACTCCGGCGATAAACAGGTTTAATACTTTGTATTGCGACAGAAAAAAGGAGTCGTGGATAGAGTTCAATGCCTTACGCAGATATTTGAGCTTGATAACAAACGAAATGTTTGTTTCGGAAGCACCTTGTGCACAGGCTATCACGCTGATACCCGCGCTGCCTAAAGTGCCGAACAGCTTTCCGGCGATACCCGGCGTGCGTTTCATATTTTCACCCACGATGGCAACGGTGGCGAGATCTTTCTCAGCAACCGTATCGTTCATATCACCTTGTGCACGTTCCAGGGCGAATTCTTCGTTCAGCACTTCTACTGCCAGGTCGGCGTCGGCATTACGAACGGCGAAGGTCGTATTATTTTCGGAGCTTGCCTGCGATACCATAAATACGCTGATGCCGCTTTTTGCTAATGTTTTGAAGATACGGTAGTTTACACCGATCACGCCCACCATGCCTAAACCCTGTACAGTGATCAGGCAGGTGTCGTTAATGGAAGAAATACCTTTGATGATAGCTTTTCCTTCCTGTTCTCCTTTTTCTTTCGAGATATAGGTGCCCGGAGCTTCCGGGTTGAATGTATTCAGGATTCGTATAGGTATATTCTTGTGATATACCGGATAAATCGTCGGCGGATAGATTACTTTCGCTCCGAAGTTACACAACTCCATGGCTTCCGTAAAAGTCAACCGGTCGATTACGTAGGCAGGACTGATCACACGCGGGTCGGCTGTCATGAAGCCGTCTACGTCTGTCCATATTTCCAGGATAGAAGCGTCGAGGGCGGTAGCCAGGATAGAAGCGGTATAGTCGGAACCACCACGTCCCAGATTGGTCACTTCTCCGTTTTCCGTACTCGATGAGATAAAACCGGGAACAAGTGATACTTTGGGCAGCGGATTGAATGTCTCCTTAACCAGTTGGTTGGTCTTTTCGAAATCGACGATGTGTTTGTTGAATTGCTTGATCGTTTTGATAAACTTGCGTGAGTCGAACAACTGTGCATCTTTGATCACATTCGAAACGATCAGTGAGGAGATGCGTTCCCCATAGCTGACAATCGTGTCGGATGTTTTAGCCGACAGGTCGTTGATCAGGTACACATCTTTGAAGATATTTCCCAGTTCATCCAACAGGCTCATCACTTTCTTCTGAACTTCGATGCGTTGCATCTTATTAGGGATAACGCCTTGGATTACATCCAGGTGGCGTGTTATGATTTCGGAAAACTCACGTTCGTATCTAACATCGCCTTTGGCTGCCATGGCAGAGGTTGCCAGCAGCTTGTCGGTAATGCCGCCTAAAGCAGATACGACAACGATTACAGGCTCTTCAATAGCCTCTACTATCTTCTTAACACTCAGAATACTATTCACGGAACTTACGGACGTTCCGCCGAATTTCAATACTTTCATCGGTATGTATTATTTTAGTTGACAATTGACGGTTGACAATTGACAATTTATTTGTTACTAAATTAATTGATAAAAAGAACCGGAAAACCCGGCATAAAGGATGCAATACAAATGATTGCAACAATGCAGGACGTGGCCGCTGCGCTTGTTTATTTGTAGATTCCAACCCCCCAAGGGGTCATCAATGCCCATGTATAATATGCTATACCTGCAATCATTCTTTTATTTTTCTAGGTTTCATTTCTTATTGCAGGGGCAATATTACACATTATTTTTCAAATGCAAGCACTTTTTCGGTAGAAAGTGATAAAATAGTGGAAAGTTGACAGGAAAAGGCTATTCTAAGGTTACTAATTTATTCCTGTTTTGCTTTTTTTTCTCACCTGGCGAAGCCAGAATACGGGTAGCAGGCAAAGTAGGGTGACGATGAAGGCGATATAGAAATCGTCGTTGATGCCACCGATGTAGGCTTCCAGGTCGAGACGTTTGAGTATTAATTGTTCGGCGAGCGATTGGGCTGTGTTCTCGGTGGCTCCGGTTGTTTGCAGGGCAAAGGAGCTCAGTTTACCGATTGTCTGGTGATAGATTTCACCGGCATAGTTGAGCGCTTCGCTATAACGTTGGGTATGGTAGGCGGTACGTTGGGTAAGCACATGGCTGAAAATGGCAACGCCGAAGCTACCACCCATTTGCCGGATAATATTCGTCAAGCTGGAAGCCTGCGCCATCATGTCTGCGCGTATATGAGCCAGCGAAAGCGTCAGCAGAGGAGTGAAAAGTATTCCCATACCGATACCCCGAAGATATAAGCTCATCATAATATACCACTTCTCGGTTAGGAACGAAAGGAAGAAGTTCAGATAGAAATTCAATGCCATCAATATCAAACCGCCCGCAATCAGTATTTTGGGGTTTATCTTTTGTCCCAGTGCACCGGCAGTGGGAGAGCAGAAGCCTTGTATAATACCTACCGGAATAAAGAGCATTCCTGCCTGAAGCGCGGAATATCCCAGGTTATTCTGTAAATAAAGCGGTATCAGGAACGTGCTGCCGAACATGCCGACTCCGAAGATAAACATCATTACATTAGCCAGCGTAAAGTTCCGGTCTCTGAATATGCGCAGGTTGATAAGCGGATGCTTCACCGTCAGCTCTATATATATGAAGAAGACGAACATCAGCGCTGAGATCCACATTGAACCCAATACAACCGGACTGTTCCACCCCTGTGTATTGGTGGACGAATTGACTTCCGACAATCCATACATAAATAAGGACAAAAAGATCCCCGAAGTAATAAAACCCGGAATATCAAAAGGCTGTACGGTCGCCGCTTTGTACTCCTTTTGCAGAATGGCTGTTACGAATAAGGCTACTATTCCGATCGGCACGTTCACATAAAATATGTAGTTCCAATTCAAATTGTCGACCAGATAACCACCGATAGAAGGACCGAAAGAAACGGAAGCCGCCGAAGCGATTGCCCAGAACCCGAGAGCCGTCCCCCGCTGTTCCGGAGGGAAAACGTTGCTGACTATCGCCATACCGACCGGCATAATTGCTCCGCAACCCAGCCCTTCGATAACCCGCCAGAAGATCAGCTCCTCGATAGAGGTAGAGTTGCCGCACATAAACGAACCCAAGGTGAAAACCAGTAGCAAAAGGAAATAGATCCGCTTATACCCGAACCTGTCGGACAGCCAGGCGGCTGCCGGAAGAATACTTGCGATAGCCAGCATATAACCCGTCAGCACCCATTCCGCCGTGTTGATGTTGGCGCCGAGTGTTCCCATAATGGCCGGTAGCCCGGTATTTACGACGGTCGAGTCGAGCACTGCCATAAACGTGCCGATCATAATATTACCCAGCACCAGCCATTTGTAAGCCCCGTTATTTGTATTACCGGTCGTATCCATCAGTGTTCCTTGATAATCTTAACGGTGGCCGACATGCCTGAAACCAGTTCCGGCATTTTTTGTCCGTCTTTCTTTCCGGTTACTTTGTCGATAGAGACCTTTAGCGGTATGCGTTGAGCCACTTTTGTGTAATTACCCGATGCATTGTTCGGTGGTATCAGCGAAAATTCGGAGGCAGTGTTGGTTCCGATATAGAATATCCTGCCTGAAAAGGTCATACCCGGGTAAGCGTCCAGCGTAAAATCAGCCGGTTGTCCCAGGCGGATTGCAGAGAACTTTGTTTCTTCCAGGTACACAGCTACCCAAAGGTCTTTTCCTTCATTGATCGTGAAAAGTGTCTGTCCGGGTTGGATCATATCACTGGGCAGCGACCACCGTTTGGCAATCACTCCGTCTGCCGGAGCGGTGATACGGTAATATCCCAAGGATATACGGGCAGACTCGATCGCTGCATTGGCCGAAGCGATGGCGGCTTCTCCGGCAGCAATCTGCGCTTGCGATACCTTGATCTGGTCTTGGGCAACCTCTACTTTTATGTGCGTGCTTTTATAAGTATCTTCGGCATTCTGGTATGTTTCCTGCGAAACGGCATCACTGCCGTATAGTTTTTTGTCGCGTTGGAAGTTTACTTTGGCCTGATGATAATCGATCTCTGCCAGGCTCAGATTCTTGATGGCCGTATGGAGGTTTTCCTTATCCAGTTTCAGGTTGGCAACCATCTGTTCTCGTCGGGCGACAGCTTCCTGTAATTCTGCTACAACCGTACTGCTATCCAGCTCGGCAAGGAGCATGCCGGCTTTTACCGTATCGCCTTCCCAAGCATAAAGTTTTGTCATGGAGCCCATAACCTGTGCGGCGACACTCACCCGGTAACTGTCGAGGTTAGCATCGTCGGTCGATATATATTTGCGGTAGTTCCACCACCACAAAAAAGCGGTAGCAACAGCGATAACCAATATAATGATAAGCCAAATCATACTTTTGTTCGGCGTTTTCTTAGCGGTATTTACGGTATCCATAGTTTTGACGTATATTTATTGCTTAAAACAAATAAGGTATATAAAGGTTTAAAGGTAAAAAGCATACTTTTGTACTAAATATGGAAATTAAAATAACAAACATAAAGATCAATTTATGAAACCGACCCGTATAATCGAGATCTGTGCCAACTCGGCGCAAAGTTGTGTAGAGGCTGAAGCCGGTGGTGCCAAACGTGTAGAACTTTGTGCTGGCATTCCCGAAGGCGGAACGACTCCCAGCTATGGTGAAATTAAAACAGCGCAAGCGCTGACTTCGTCTATCGATATAAATGTAATTATCCGTCCGCGTGGCGGCGATTTCCTGTATACGCCGGCTGAGATAGAGGCGATGTTGCTGGATATCGAACTATGTAAACAATTAAAAGTGCATGGTGTTGTGTTCGGTTGCCTGACGAAAGAGGGGGATATCGATGTCCTTTTGATGCGCCGGCTGATCGATGCTGCTAAGCCTTTGTCGGTCACCTGCCACCGTGCCTTTGATGTTTGCCGCGATCCGTTTGTCATCTTGGAGCAACTGATTGAATTGGGTTGCGACCGTATCCTTACTTCCGGCCAGCAGTCGGATGCCGTGAAGGGAATTCCTTTGATTGCAGAACTGGTGAAGCGTGCCGACGGGCGTATCATTATCATGCCGGGATGCGGCGTACGCGAAAATAACATTGCGAAGATCGAAGCGGAGACGGGAGCGAAAGAGTTCCATACTTCTGCGCGCAGCATTGTGTATAGCAAGATGGAGTATCGTAACGAGAATGTTCCGATGGGTAGCAGCATTGTTTCTTCTGAATTTGAAACAGTAGAGACGGATCGGAAGAAAGTTTCGGCTTATTTGTAAGATGCAATGAAATACCGGTTGCCGTTTGTTGCCTTATTGTTGTTGTGGAGTGTATTCTGTCGTGCACAACAGGATTCTATTGTTCCGTTTGATGCCGCTTATAAGCGCGTATATACTATAACGAAGGTAACAGGAAAACCGGTCATGGATGGTCGTCTGGACGAAGATTTCTGGATGAAGCAGGGGGAATGGTCCGACCGTTTTGTGCAGATCATTCCTTATGAGCGGAAAATACCGGATGCACCGACCCGGGTAAAACTGTTTTACGATAATAAATATATCTATGTCGGCGTGTATTGTAAGGAAAGCCATCCAGAGAAGATGAACCGCTTCATCGGCAACCGCGACGACAACAGCATGGGCGACCTGATCAGCGTTGCTTTCGATACCTATCATGATTATCGGGCTGCCCCGGAGTTCAATATCAATCTGGGGGGAAACAAAACCGACTTGGTTGTGACCGATAAGCTCAACGTTAATCTGAGCTGGAATGCTGTGTGGGAGGGAAAGACCCATATCGATATGGCAGATTCCAGTTGGACGGCAGAATTGCGTATCCCGTTCAGCCAGCTTCGTTACAACCAGCGTTCCGATGATGGCATCTGGGGACTTCATGTGCGCCGTATCAGGCGTCAGAATAACGAGGTGCAGAATTGGAGTATGATCCCTCTGAAAAATAACGGACATGTCTTCTCTTTCGGTGAAATGCATGGGATGACGGATTTGCCGAAACCCCGCGGAATAGAATTTCTGCCCTATATAATGGGCAAATACCGGAACGAATCGAAGATTCCCGGCAGTCCCTATCAAAAGGGGCATAGCTGGGATGGCAATGTAGGTCTGGATGCCAAATTTGCCCTTTCCGATTATACATTGGATATGACAATCAATCCCGATTACGGTTAGGTAGAGCTTGATCCGTCGGTTATGAACCTGACTGCCTATGAAACTTTCTACGATGAGAAACGCCCTTTCTTTCTGGAAGGGAAACATATTCTGGACTTTGCCAATGGCAGTGATATGATGTTTTATACCCGCCGTATCGGTGCAGCTCCTTCATACACTCCGCAGGAGATTGATAATATAAGCAGCTTTGCCGACAGCAAGGAGAATGTCCCGATCATAGGAGCTTTGAAACTGACGGGAACAAACCGGCATGGGGTAACGGTTGGCGTTGTTCAGAGCGTAACGGCCCGCTCGTCTGCCAAAGTAACCCGTAGCAACGTCGAAGATGTCGAGGTCGTGGAACCGCTGACTAATTATACAGTAGCCCGCGTACAGAAAAACTGGAAAGGAAATAGTTTGTTGGGAGGAATGGTTACCTCTGTCAATCGTGCGTTGGACCAGCCTTATCTGGAAGATTTTATGGTGCGTAATGCCTTTACCGCCGGGATCGACTTTATTCAGTACTTTAAGAACCGCCTTTATTATATTGATATGAAAGGCATGTTCAGTTCGTTGAATGGCAGTAAAGAGGCGATCGCTGTTTTACAAACGAACCCCGTACATTATTATCAACGGACGTCAGCTTCCGGTTATCTCGGAGTCGATCCGAATCGCCGTTCATTAAATGGGACAGGCGGATATGTGAAGGTCGGACGGAAAGGAAATGCCAAATGGGCTTTCTCCGAAACATTCAGCTGGTCATCTCCCGGTTTCGACCTGAACGATATGGGCTATATGAAGGAAGCCGACAACCGGTCGAATGAAACGGAAGTGGCTTTCCGGCAGACGGATATATGGAAGATATTTCGTTACAATGCCTTTACGCTTACCCAGAAAAATCAGTGGAATTACGGAGGTACTCCTTTTAGTAACGATATTGCTTTGCGCTGGCAAAGTATGACGATGGATCGCTACGAGGCGGATATAAAAGAAACTTTCGTCTGGAATCGCCTGGATAGCCGTATGCTTCGTGATGGGCTCGATATGCGTTTGAACCCTTATTTCCAGACTTCGGTCGGGGTGAATACGGATAAAGCCAAACGGGTGATGTTCATGCTCAAATATGAAGGAAATCATAATCTGGACGGATATAACCGTTTTAATACCTTGTTACCGAGCCTGACTTTCCGTCTGGGTAATCACGTTTATCTGTCAGGGCAGGCAGATTATGCGTGGAATACAGACAATATACAGTATGTAGGTACTTTGAATGCCTCGTCCCTTTCAATTGTTCAGTCTGACCCTTCCCGGATTTATCTGATGGAGCACATGGATCAGAAGACATACGGAGTGACGATGCGGTTGCAGGTAAATGTAACTCCGGATATATCCGTCCAGTTCTATGGTTCCTCTTTTACTTCAACGGCTAAATTCAGTGATTTTAAAGAGGCGGCCGATGCCCGGTCACACAATTACGATGCCCGTTTCCATGTTTTCCGGGGGGGGGGATGAGATTGGTTATGCTGACGGAACTTATCAAATAAATAGCGAAGGACGGCAAGCGTCGTTCAAAAATCCGGATTTCAGTTTTAATGAGTTCCGTTCCAACCTGGTGGCGCGTTGGGAATATCTTCCGGGATCTACGCTTTATTTTGTGTGGAAACATCGCATGTCCAACCGGGAAAGCCGGATGGTGAGCGGTTGGGGGAATAATCTGGACCGGATGTTTGGCTTGCCGGCAACCAACACTTTTATGTTGAAGATGAATTACTGGTTCAATTTGTAACCGGATTCTTTCTATCATATACATATATATAGTATCTTTACCAAACAAAAAAATAAGACATCATGGAAGAAGTACCCAGAAGACTTACCCGTTCGAATAACGGAATGATAGCCGGAGTATGTGCCGGTATAGCTGAATACTTTGGCTGGGATCCGACAATGGTACGTGTCGGGTATATCCTATTGAGTATATTTACTGCGTTTACCGGAGTAATCGCCTATTTGATTCTATGGATCGTTACACCTAAAAAAGGACTGCAGGAAGAATGAATTTTGAGTTATCTTCACCATTCAGCCCGACGGGGGACCAGCCGGAAGCAATCGCGGCACTCTCGGAAGGTATAGAGAGTGGTGTGCCTTTCCAGACGCTTCTCGGTGTAACGGGGTCGGGTAAGACATTTACCATTGCCAATGTTATCAAGGAAATCCAGAGGCCTACTTTGATATTAAGTCATAACAAGACGCTCGCTGCACAGTTGTATAGCGAGTTTAAAGCCTTTTTTCCGAACAATGCCGTAGAATATTTCGTATCCTATTACGATTATTATCAGCCGGAAGCTTATCTCCCTTCAACGGATACCTATATAGAGAAAGATTTGCAGATTAATGAGGAAATCGACAAACTCCGTCTCCGGGCAACGGCTTCCCTGTTGTCGGGACGAAAGGATGTGATTGTGGTTTCTTCCGTCTCCTGTCTGTATGGTATGGCAGACCCGACAGCTTTTGCCGAGAAGGTGACTCATCTCGAGAAAGGCATGCAGATCGACCGCGATAAGTTATTGCGCCGGTTTGTAGATGCACTCTATATCAACAATAAACTGGAATTTAACAGCGGTTGCTTCCGGGTGAATGGCGATACCGTCGATATATTCCCGGCGATTGAAAGCTTCGACGGAGTGGCGTACCGCATCGAATTCTGGGGAGACGAGATCGACCGCCTCTCTTCTTTCGATCCGAAAACAGGGCAGGAGATCGACGAACAGGACGAACTCAATATCTATCCGACAAACCTGTTCGTTACCACCCAGGACCGTATCAATGCTGCCATCGGGCAGATCGACGTAGACTTGGGTACGCAGGTAAACTACCTGAAAGAGATAGGTAAACATTATGAAGCGAAACGTTTGTACGAACGGGTGACTTTCGACCTGGAAATGATCCGCGAACTCGGGCATTGTTCGGGGATAGAGAATTATTCTCGCTACTTTGACGGCCGTATGGCGGGTGAACGTCCTTATTGCCTGCTCGATTATTTTCCGAAAGACTTCATGCTGGTGGTCGATGAAAGCCATGTGACAATCCCCCAGATACGTGCCATGTACGGTGGCGATTATTCGCGTAAGAAGAACTTGGTGGAGTATGGTTTCCGCCTGCCTGCCGCGATGGATAATCGTCCGCTGACATTTGACGAGTTCGAGTCGCTTACTCCGCTGGCCATTTATGTCAGTGCGACCCCTGCCGATTACGAGTTGGAAAAGAGCGAAGGTATTGTGGTGGACCAGGTGATTCGTCCGACCGGACTGCTCGATCCGGTTATCGAGGTGCGTCCTACGCTCAACCAGATTGACGACTTGATGGAAGAGATCACCCAGCGTGCGGCGGTAGATGAGCGTGTGCTTGTTACTACTCTGACAAAACGTATGGCAGAGGAACTTACTTCTTATCTGACCCGCATGGGGATACGTTGTAATTATATTCATAGCGATGTGGATACGTTGGAGCGTATCCAGATTATGGACGATTTGCGGAAAGGCTTGTTCGATGTACTGATCGGCGTTAACCTGCTTCGTGAAGGGTTGGATTTGCCGGAAGTCTCTTTGGTGGCTATTCTGGATGCGGACAAGGAAGGCTTCCTTCGCTCGCACCGTTCTTTGACGCAGACAGCCGGACGTGCTGCCCGTAACGTAAACGGCAAGGTTATTTTCTATGCCGATAAAATAACGGATAGCATGCGTTTGACAATGGATGAAACGACCCGCCGCAGGGAAAAGCAGCTGGCTTATAACGAGCAACATGGCATCACTCCCCGGCAGGTTGTCAAAAACAGTGTCTCCTTGTTGGGTGAAAAACAATCGACAGCCGAACCGTATGCGTATATCGAGCCGGAACCAAGTTTGGTTGCCGATCCGATTGTCCAATATATGAGCCGTCCGCAGCTTGAAAAGGCTATCGAACGCACAAAGAAGCAGATGACCGAAGCCGCCAAGAAACTCGACTTCCTCGAAGCTGCCCAGTTCCGCGACGAACTAATCAAATTGGAGGATCAGTTAAAGACGAAAGTATGAAAACGATATTTCTATTATTCTTTACTTGCTTTCTCTGCTGCGGACAGGCAGCGGAGAAAGTGTATGTTACGGAAGCGGATCGGGCGATATTTGACCGGTATGTCTCAGAGATGACAGCGGATAAATCCTTGCCAACCGGCGAATTGATGGTGAAGACGGCACGCTTCTTCCTGGATGCCCCATACGTGGCGGCAACCCTGGAAAAGGAACCCGAAGGATTGGTGATAAATCTTCGGGAAATGGATTGTATGACATTGGTAGAAAATGTAGTCGCATTAACGAGCACTATGCAATCTGCCGACCCTTCCTTTGAGGCATTCTGTAAGAATCTGCAAACCCTTCGTTATCGCAATGGTGAAATACATGATTATACAGACCGTTTGCATTATACGACCGACTGGATCTTTGAAAATCAGCGTAAAGGTATAGTGAAGGATGTTACCCCCGAGGCCGGAGGCATTACTTTTCCGGTGAATGTCTCTTTCATGTCGACACATCCGGATAGTTATAAGCAACTGAAAGATAATCCCGAACGGACTGCACGTATCGCTTTGAAGGAAAAGGAGATTAATGCCCGTTCGTATTATTATATTCCCGAGTCCGATATTAATAAACAAGCAGCCGGCATAAAGGATGGTGATGTGGTTTGTTTTGTTACTACCATAAAAGGACTGGATATTTCACATGTCGGCGTTGTTTGCCGGGTAGGGGATAAGCTGACCTTTATCCATGCTTCCACAACCTCAAAGAAAGTAATTGTGAATGAGGCTCCGTTGCAGGAATATGTGGAAAGCATTAAGCGGAATAGCGGTATCATGCTTGTTCGTCCGCAGGCAAATCATTGAAATAATTCGAAGGCGAATTTAACCCCGATGTTCTGGTATTTCCACCGGTCGAATCCGGCAAAGGCCGCCACATTAAAGATATGATTACCGAAACCATATCCCACTTCCGTGTGACTCGGTAATACCGGGGTCCATAACTGGCTGAAATAGAAACGTTCGGATAAGATATATTTGGACGTTCTCTTCTTAAATAATTGCGACAGTATAAAAGGACTTTCATACATGAGATGCCCCTGCACGTACTTATCGGAAGCATTAAACCAGAAACCTCTCAGTTGGTTGAATACGCCGCCGAATTCATCCCCCCACGATTCAGGGAACTGGTGGCGGGAGAAGTAGCGGAAATCGGCAAAGTAAATCGATTTAGGATTCAGGTACATTCCCCCGCTGATATGATAGTTGATCTTTCTTGCCAATCCCAGCGAAATGCTTTGGTGGATATCTGCCTCTATCCGACCGTAATCACCGGAACTTTTACCTACGCCGGGTATTGCACGTGCGAATTCAACGGAGATGGTCGGATAGTATGAATAAAGATATTCTTTGCGGTAACCGTCCATCCAGTAATATTGGCGAGGAGTATAGGAGAAACCGATCACAGGCGTAAAATCGTGATAGTTCTCGTTGATGATTTCTTCCACTTCCTCTCCGGGATTGATAATACTACTTTTCTTTCTTACCGGTATGCGGCGGTGGTAGGAAAGGCCTGCCCAAAGTTGGAATCCGTTGAACAGTTCGATATTGTTGCGTATTTCCCCATAGTAGTGTCTGAGATATTCCAGGTTTAGATTATCGAAATTGAACGTCGAATCTTTCAACTGTTCGTTTATTTCTTTCATAATGGCTGAGGAATAACTTTGGTTACCATTTCCAATAGAGATACTCAGTGCTCCTTTTTTCTCAGGAAGGTATTCCCAATCACCGGTCACTCCAAAAAAGACTTCCTTTCGTTTGAATACGAAACCGACGTCTGGGCGGAAACGCAGCTGCCGGTCTTTATCAAATGTTTTACTGAAGCGCAATCGTTGCCTGTAAGTTATTCCATTGTGCCCCGAATATCCTAGCTGGAACGGGTTGAATATACCCGAGTATTTAAGACGGGTTGTCTTATAGTCCATGCTCATCGTGTTTGTCAGTGTCTCGGTCAGTTTCAGGTATTTGGTAATGTTGGCAGTATCAGTTTTTTGTCCGTCGTTTAAACTGGCTATGCGGTACAACGACTGTTCTTCTTCCGTTAGAGGGATATCCCGTTCTTTGTTCCAAAAAGTGCTGTCGGTAATGATAGGGACTGTATCGGATGATAGTTTGTAGTAACCGGTCAGGTCGAGCGACTTCCATTTCTTGCTCTCGTTGTCTTCTTCCACCCATTCCACCGCTTTATATTTGAAGGATGTATGATAGCTGGTGGCAATGGCATTGCCTAATACGTGATAACGCAGGTACAGGTTGGCTTTTTCCGGTAATATGAAACGCCGGTAATCGTGTCCGAATGTCATGATCAGATTGAATTCGGCAAAGTTGAAACGCCCATTTACATCGACTTCGTCGATAATCCAGGATTTATCGCGGATATACAGATCCCCGCAGATTAATTTCTGGCTCCATAACTTAGGCATGAACCGGATTTTGTAAATCTTTATTCCACTGGTGTCGCTGACGCTTTCCAGGTCGAATGAATAAAACCTGAAAGCCTGCTTGGTCATGGGAGTAATGATCCCTTCGTTGTAGATGGTTGAGGAGTATATATTGAAGTTCAGGAAACTCAATACTTCCTGCTGTTTTTTGTTATTGGGTATGCTATTCCCTTGTATTGCCTGGAAATTGTGCTGGAAAGTTTTAGGCGCGTTAAACTGGGAATGGCTTACCATTTCGAAAATCATATCCTTGTTTCTTCTGTTAACAGGAAACAGATGGTGTGCGAAACACATCAGGAAGTTTTGTTTAAGTATTTCCGTACGGCCTTTTATGTATATTTCCGCTTCATATTTAGATAGTATATGCTGGTATTTTTCCGCATTGTTAATAACCTCTTTCATAATAGAATCGGCGAGCATCGACGACTCTGTTTTGGGGTTCAGTGCAGGCAATAATTTATTTCTATCGCTGTTTTCGGGCTCTGCGAAAACAGCGATAGTATGTAGAATCAGAAGAAATATCAAAACGTATCTTTTCAACAAATTATCACCCCTTTTCTTGCAAACGTAACGAATAAAATCGAAACTAGTAGTCAAAGAAAGTAAAATGTAAAGAGAAATGTAATTTATAGTATTAAACATTTTATTATTTCAAAAGAAAAGTTGTACATTTGTGCTTCATAAGTATGTTATATAACAGTCGTGGTTAAACAACAAAAAGAAGAGGTCGATCTATCGGCCAGTTTAGCAGAAGTATGGAGAGTTTTGACCGACAAAGAGCAGGATATTCTCCGTAATAATTCGACGATCCAGCATTTCAAACGTAACGAGTTGATCTATTGCGAGGGCGACGAACCAAGGGACATGATGTGCTTACTAAGAGGCAAGGTGAAGATTTTTAAGGAAGGTGTCGGCGGTCGTAGTCAGATTATCCGGATGATCAAATCTGTGCAGTATTTCGGTTATCGCGCTAATTTCGCTCAGGAGAATTATCTGACAAATGCGTCTGCTTTTGAGGCGTCTATCGTTTGTCTGATACCGATGACGGTAATTACAGAATTACTGATGGGTAACCCGAATCTCGCCATGTTCTTTATTCGTCAACTATCATTCGACTTGGGGGTTGCGGACGAACGTACCGTAAACCTTACGCAGAAACATATCCGGGGTCGTCTGGCAGAATCTTTGTTATTCCTGAAAGATAGTTACGGTTTGGAAGAAGATGGCGCGACTTTAAGTATTTACCTGTCTCGCGAAGATCTGGCAAACTTGTCGAACATGACAACTTCCAATGCTATCCGTACATTGTCTACATTTGTGTCTGAGCGGATTATCGCTATCGACGGACGAAAGATCAAGTTGATAGACGAGGAGAAGCTGAGAAAAATCAGTAAGATGGGATAATAAGAATAATTGAAAAGAGAAAATGGATAATTGAAAATCGGAAGACCGGTAAGGTTTCTGTTTTCAGTTATCCATTTTTTATTTCCTGTCTGATTCTCTGTTACCTGATCGCTTCGCGGATACGGATCAGTCGTGTCAGTAAATCTTCCAATAAATCCAGTTGCAGCATGTTTGCCCCGTCCGACTTCGCTTTCGAAGGTTCCGGATGGGTTTCGATAAAGAGTCCGTCGGTTCCGACTGCGATGGCTGCTTTGGCAATTGTTTCGATCAGGGCGGGTAAGCCACCCGTCACGCCTAACGTTTGATTGGGCTGTTGCAAAGAATGAGTAACATCCATGATGACCGGATAGCCGAATTCCTGCATTTGTGGAATGCCGCGATAATCGACAACCAGGTCGGTGTAGCCGAAAGTCGTACCCCGTTCCGTAATCATTATATTATTATTGCCGGCATCGGCTACTTTCTGTACGGCAAACTGCATGGCGTCGGGAGAGAGGAATTGTCCTTTCTTGATATTAACGATCTTTCCTGTTTGAGCGGCGGCAACCAGCAGATCGGTCTGCCGGCACAGGAAGGCCGGTATCTGTAATACATACACATATTCGGCAGCCATGGCTGCTTCCTGTGTCTCGTGAATATCCGTAACGGTCGGCACATGGAATGTTTCGCTTACTTTGCGTAATATCTTCAATGCCTTTTCGTCTCCGATTCCTGTAAATGAATCCAGGCGCGAACGATTTGCTTTCCGGTAAGAGCCTTTAAAGATATACGGTATGTTCAGTCTCTCTGTAATACCGACAATTTTCTCGGCAATGCGAAGTGCCATATCTTCTCCTTCGATCACGCAAGGCCCTGCCATCAGGAAGAAGTTTTCTTTATTCTTAAAATCGTTTACTGTTATCATAATCGTTTGAATTTATGTTTTGTTTCTCCGGACATTTGTTTTCGAAAGCTATTACCTTATTTCCCCCGGATGCCTGTTTTTGTTGGCGGGATGCCCGTTTCGACACCTTTTACACCCCCGTCTCGATGGTTTCGACACCCGGGTGTCAAGGTGGTCGAGACCCGGGTGTCGGCGATGTTTTGTTACTATATCTCTGAACTTTAGTCATATACTTACTGAAAATAGGATACTGTCTGTTTCAATTTATGATAGTTGTGATAGGTGAGTGATAGATGAATTTGCATACTGTTACTC
>JAJPZM010000256.1 GCA_021204335.1 Parabacteroides sp.
GATAATGAATTGGCCGCATAACAAAAAAGAAGGCATCCTTTTAGGACACCTTCATATATTTTATTGGCCTATTTAATGTGGGGTCAGGTTTGATGAAAAGTATAAGTTTCTTCAGTCTCTTATTTTCTGGGATTGTCTTCTTGGTTGCTGATGAAAAGTAGCAGTTTTTGTGGTTATTGTTAATAAAAATATTAAATGGTTAATATTATGAATGACTAGGAGTTGTAGATAGTGTATGGAGTTGATTTTTATTCAGATTAAACTCATTGAATAATGCGAATCCGCAGTTCGTCTTCTGATTCAAAATCAAAAATTGACATAGGTTAGTAAATCAATAGTCAACTTTCAAAAGTATGTACTAGGAGCCCTTTGGCTGCCCTAACCTTTGATGTTCTTTGAATTTCTGTTTTTTCATTCAGTCTGTTGAAAAATGATTCGATGGGTTGTCTGATTTTGGAAACAGCTTGTGAGAATAGTTCTCTGGCGGCTTTTTCCCTTTGTTTGAGTATATCTGGTTCACCCTTAATTCCTTTTGAGGGAAGTATCTTGCTGGATTTTCCTCATCGAAGAAAGAGAAATCACTATAAATCTTGTCGGCAAAGACTGTTTTTTCTTTCAGGTATGGTACGTATTCGCTTTCGAATACGCTCAAGTCGTATTCTGAGGGGGGATGGCCATCTTCTTCGGGAAAGGCATTATTCCGGTCCTTCCTAGTCTTACTATGTGCAGTTTCATGCCGTAATAGTACATGTTCTTGGTAGAACAATATCCTTTGGATGTTATCTCAGTTGAGACCTTTCCTTCTTACTTCTTACACTTACAGGTGACGATCGGCATAGAGTTCGCAATCTAAAAAAATGAATCACAATCCTTGGGTCTGAATGATTGTACTATGGTTTACCAGTATTTAAACGTTTCTGAAAGCATGTTTAAACTACATTAAACGTCTGGTAGGACGGAAGTTTAGGAAACCGTGATGACAGATACTTTTTAACGAAAGTGTGTATATCATTGATACCGAAGTGACTTTGAAAATAGCTACAGAACAGGTAGACGGAAAGGACCTCCTCATTCGTAAATTCAAGTTGGGAGTTACTATTGAATTTCTGACAGTAGAGATGCAGAGAAGACTTATAGGTATCACAGATATACATATGACTAATTAGTTTAATTTCCCCTTGGGAATCATAGATTTAAAATAACGAATATTGTTCTTTTAATTTGCTGATTCTTAGGTGTATTATAAAATAAAACAATAAACTGATTAACTGAACTATAAACTTAAACCGTGAGTCAGAGTTGATTTTTTCAACTACTGATTCGCATAACTAAATAAATTTATCACTTATGCGAAAAAGAATGAGGACTGTTAGTTTTCTGCTATTATCTCTGGCATTTTCCTTAGGAGGGAGAATATATGCTTCGGAGGTCGGTGCAGGAATGGCGATTGTACAACAAACGAGTAAAGTGACAGGTACGGTTATCGATAATTTCGGTCCTGTCGCAGGCGCTTTCGTCGTCGTGAAAGGAACGACGAACGGGATTATGACGGACATGGACGGCAAATTCGTGCTTTCGAACGTAAAAAAGGCGATGTCGTCCAGATCTCTTATATCGGTTACGTCACCCAGGAAATCCCTTATACGGGGCAGGCTTCTTTGGAGATACAGATGAAGGAAGACACGCAGCAACTGGACGAGGTTGTCGTTGTGGGTTTCGGTACGCAGAAAAAAGTGAACCTAACCGGTTCTGTTGCGACGGTGGATGCCAAGGAGCTGGCTTCGCGTCCGGTATCGAACGTCACGCAGGCATTGCAAGGGGTCGTTCCCGGTATGAACTTCAATTACGGGGGCGAAGGTGCGAAGGTCGGCAGTACGATGAGCATCAATATCCGCGGAGTCGGGACGTTGAACGAAGACGACTCTAAGGCTTCTCCTTTGATCCTGATCGACGGCATGGAAGGGGATATGAATATGTTGAACCCGAGCGATATCGAGAATATCTCCGTTTTGAAGGACGCTGCCGCAGCTTCCATTTACGGCTCGCGTGCTCCTTACGGGGTCGTTTTGATCACGACCAAGAAGGGGAAGGAAGGTCAGGCTACGGTCAATTACAACAATAGCTTCCGCTGGTCGCAGGCCGTCAATATGCCCAAGATGGCCAATTCTTACGATTATGCGATGTATATTAACGAAATCGGGACCAACTCGGGTGGAAGTGCCAATTTTCAGGATTGGCACTTGCAGTATGTAAAGAACTATCTGAACGGGACCCGGACGGAAACGACGTTTCCCGATGTCAATACGCCGACTATTTGGGATTGGCGCGGCAACGCCAATGTCGACTGGCTCGACGAGATCTTCGGCGGCACGGGATTTTCGCAAGAACATTCGCTCGGTGTCAACGGCGGATCGGAAAGGGTGCAGTATTACCTCTCGGCCAATTATCTGTCCCAACAGGGTATAGTCCGTTACGGGGACGAAGGCATGAAGCGTTATAATCTCAGTGCCAAGATCAATACGAAACTGGCCTCGTGGCTGAATGTGAACTACAGTACGAAGTTTATCCGACAGGATCTGGACCAGCCTTATAAATTGAACGACGACCTTTTCTATTACGATACGATGCGCCGCTGGCCGACCCAGCCGGTTTTGGATCCTAATGGCAATTATCTGACGGAGTTGCCTAAATATCTGACGCTCTCCGGAAACAATAAGACGCAGACGGACCAGATGTACCAGCAGTTGCAGTTCGTTATCGAACCGATTAAGAATTGGAAGACTTATGTGGAATTGAATTACCAGACGACCAACTTCTTCGGGGACTATCCCCGCAACAAGACTCCCAAATACGATATAAACGGGGACATCTATTACGATTCGGGAGAACGTTCGCAGATGGGAACGACTTCGGAGCGTACGAATTTCTTCAATACGAATATTTATTCTGAATATACTTACGTGTTGGACGATTTGCATACTTTCAAGGGGATGGTCGGTTTCCAGGCAGAAGAAAATTCGTAGAAAAGGATCGGATTGAGCAAGTACGACATGATTTCCGAGTCCGTGACGAACGTTGGAACTACGATGGGAGAAGCCGCCTCTGAGTCTTATGGCCGTAATCATTGGGCTACGGCGGGTTTCTTTGGCCGTATCAACTATGATTATGCCGGGCGTTATCTGGCGGAGGTAAATCTGCGTTACGATGCGTCTTCCCGTTTCAGTCCCGATACGCGTTGGGCGTTGTTCCCTTCTTTTTCTTTAGGATGGAATATCGCGCGGGAAGAGTTTTGGGAGCCTTATACAAATGTAGTGAATACGTTGAAGCTGCGCGGCTCGTGGGGGGCTGGGCAACCAGAATACGACAAATCTCTATACCTATATCCAGACCATGCCGTTTTATCCTTCGACCAATACGTCGGCAAATACGTGGCTGATTAATGGCAACCATGTCAACGACTCTACTGCTCCCGGACTGATATCTTCCACTTTGACTTGGGAAACGATGAGCTCTTGGAATATCGGCGCTGATTTCGGTTTCTTGAATAACCGCCTGACCGCAAGTTTCGATTATTTCGTTCGTAAGACATTCGACATGGTAGGGCCTGCTCCCGAATTGCCAGAAATTCTCGGAACGGCCGTTCCGAGGGCGAATAACGCAGATTTGCAGTCCAACGGCTTCGAATTGGACCTTGCCTGGCGCGACCAGATAAAAGATTTCAGTTACGGAGTGCATTTCTTGCTTTCGGACGACCGGCAGAAGGTCTTGAAGTATCCGAACGATGCCGGTTCGTTGAGCACATGGCGTAACGGACAGTACCTGAACGAGATTTGGGGGGTATACCACTATCGGTATCGCTAAGTCGCAGGAGGAGATGGATGCTCATCTCGCTACGTTGCCGAACGGCGGGCAGTTCGGGACATCCGGTTGGACGGAAGGGGATATCATGTATGCGGACCTGAACGGTGACGGTGTCGTCAATTCCGGGGCTAATACGGAAGGTGATTCCGGAGACTGGACGAAAATCGGCGACAGTACTCCTCGTTTCAAGTTCGGCCTGGACCTCGACGCTTCATGGAAGGGGTTCGATCTCCGTATTTTCCTGCAAGGGGTGGCTAAAAGGGACTATGTGTTCGGATCGGGCCATCTCGTGTACTGGGGAAATGCCGGAGGCGTATGGAACTCCGCCATGTTCGAGTCGAATTACGATTTCTATCGTCCGGCGGACGATACCTGGCTGGGGGCGAACCAGGATGCCAAGTTCCCGCGTTTGCTGGAGGACGGGAAAAATCGTTACGCACAGACGCGCTTCTTGGGAAATGCCGCTTACATCCGTCTGAAAAACTTACAGATTGGTTATACTTTGCCGAAGACATTAACACAAAAGGCCGGAATCTCCAATCTGCGTATTTTCTTCTCCGGTGAAAATCTGTTTACGATCACGGGGCTGCCCGAAGGTATCGAACCCGAAACGATCGGTATCGGAGATTACGGTAACGGTTCCGGCTCTTATCCTCTGACTCGGGTATTTTCGACCGGTTTTAGTGTTAACTTCTAAAAAACAATATGAAATCATTTAATAAATATGATTATCCGCATAATGTCAGTTGATTTATTGAACATCATATGAATG
>JAJPZM010000431.1 GCA_021204335.1 Parabacteroides sp.
TTTATATTCTATTTGTGTGATTTTTTTAGATCTAGCGATAGGACCTTTTATTTTTTACTGTGTCTTATATAAAAAGCAATACGCATGGATCTGAAAAAACAAATAGGAGAACAGATAGTCGAACATTTATCAAATGGGGCAAATGACGCAAACATGTCTCCATCTTTAAATGAATGGCTGGAAGAAAATAAATCCAACAAAAAAACTTTGAACAATATAAAAATATATGGAAAGAAACAGGTTCCTATATAGAACCGAAAACTTTCAATACAGAACTTGCCTGGGAAAAGATAAATAATACGAATATAAAAAGAAATATTTTCCGGAAACGATTAAGCAGAATTGGTTATGTAGCTTCCGGAGTAGCAGCCTCATTCCTGTTCTTATATATACTTTCCCTAACCGGGATACTAAACAAACAACAGGAAATATTAGTTAGCATGGCTGCTGATTATGGAAACCGCTCTGAGGTCACCCTACCGGATGGAACATCTGTTAAATTAAATTCGGGTTCCCACATCACCTACTCATATAATCCGAAGAAAAAAGTCAGAGAGGTTAATTTCCAGGGAGAAGGCTTCTTTGATGTCTCAAAAAACAAAATTCCTTTCGTTGTTAATATGGCAAACGAACTCCAATTAAAAGTATGGGGAACTTCCTTCAACTTGCAGGCATATACAGACGATGAAACCATATCAGCCTCACTGGTGGAAGGATGCATCGAACTAAATCATGGAAAAGATAAATTAATCATGAATGCCGGAGACATGGCAACCTTCAATAAGCATACTAACGAGATAAAACCAGTTTCAGGCATATTATCGCATTCTTACAGTTGGCTGGACGATAAATTATATATGGACCACATGTCACTGGCTTCCGTATGCAAATATCTGGAAAGAAGATATGATGTAAACATTTACCTTCAAAAGGGGTTAGGAGAAAAAAATCACTACGACGGAGTATTACAGGAAGAAACGATAACAGACATATTGGAAGTCTTATCCCGGTTAAGCAATATCGATTATAATGTGAAAGGAAAAAATATAAGTATAACCTCTAAATAGAATGCCTATGAAGTAAGAATATCATGAATAAAAAAGACGGGAAATGATGTAACATTCCCCGTCGTATTCCGAATTATCAAAATTAGTGCTTGCAACACTAATGTTAACTAACAATCGAATTACAAATATATGAAATTTTCAAATGTATCAAAGCCGGAACAGTCTCCGGCTCTTAAAAAAATCTTGTCTATTATGAGATTAGCAATATTGCTTTCGATCCTGTTTTCACTTCAGATATCAGTAACCGTCTATTCACAGGAAACAAGGTTATCGCTGGAAGTAAAAAAACCAAACGATAAAGGAAGTCCTTTTCCTTATTGAAAATCAGTCGGGCTATCGTTTCATCTATGAAAGTGAAAAAATAAACCTGGATAAAAGAGTTTCTGTCCATGTAAAAGATCAGACAGTAGAAACGATTCTGAAACAAATATTTGAAAAAGAAGGAATCAAATATGAAATTACGGAAAACAATTTTATCCTGATCAATCCTGTTGAAAAGACTGCCAAGGCAAGTCTGATTTCCCAATCTGTTACACAAAAAAAAAGAATGTAGTAAAAGGTATAGTAACAGATGAAAATGGCGAACCTGTTATCGGAGCCAACGTTGTAGAAAAAGGTACTAATAACGGAACAGTTACAGATATCGACGGTCATTTCATGATAAATGTGTCCGATAATAGCCTTTTACAAATATCTTACATCGGATATAGTATGATAGAAGTACGACCGGGCAATGAAACGAATCTTGTTGTAAAATTAAAGGAAAATACCCAATTGATGGATGAAGTGGTAGTCGTTGGCTATGGTACGGTAAAAAGAACCAATTTGGGAGGTGTCGTATCTACAGCCGATTCCAAAACATTCGAAGCCCGTCCGGTTCAAAATGCTGCTGCTGCTTTGCAGGGAGAAGTTCCCGGTTTGACAATTACACGTTCAAGCGGAGCTCCCGGAGCAGATATGACAATGAAGATTCGTGATGTATCTTCTATTAACGGTGGTACTCCACTTATTTTAATCGACGGGGCGGAAGGTAACATCAACTCGATTAATCCTTCCGATATCGATAATATTTCTGTTCTGAAAGATGAAACAGCAGCTATCTATGGTGCACGTGCATCTGATGGCGTTGTCTTGATCACAACCAAAAGTGGTAAACGGAATCAAAAACTGACAATTGGTTTTGATGCGTACTATTCAATAAAGACTCCTGCATTACTGAAAAAGACAGCCGATTTGTTACAACATGCAGAAATGGTTTTAGAGATAACAGACGGCTCTTTCCCGGTTGAATATACAAAAGATGAACTGAATCTGATTCGTCAAAATAGCGATTTGATTTGGTTCTGACAGATTCACCACAATGGGGACGCTGGACAGGTTATCCCAAATTCTATAAAAACCAGGATTGGAACGATATGCTTATCGGCAACAGCAATATGCAGAACTATAATATTAATATTTCCGGTGGCGGTGAGAAATATTCTTATATGATTTCTTTAGGTCATCAACGTGAAGAAGGTTTACCTAAGTTTGGCGAAGATCTCAACAAGCGTTATTTTGTTCGTACAAAATCCAGTATTGAAATTTTTAAGAACTTGACTTACGATATTAATATGGCGTATGAAGCCGACAATAGAAATTATTCTTCCGGATTAATAGAAGGTCAGAATATCTGGGAACTAATTTATAAATCTCGTTCCTGGGCTCCGTTAAGAAATCCCGAGGGGGATTCTATACTTTCGAAGGGTTCGATAATCCTGCCCAGGTTTTGGAAGAAGGTGGCATGGCTAATAAAACAACTACAAACTTTACGATAAACAATCAATTAAAATAGAATATTATTGATGGTTTGAATCTAATTGGACAGGCTGTCATCCGCAAATATGATTCGGATGAGAATATTACCAATAAAACTATTAATAATTATGACTGGAATAATAATTTTGTTAGAACAAAACGTACACCGAACAGTGCTGAACGTAAATACAGTAAAAAACTCTACAAGAATTTCACTTTATATGCTGAGTATAAAAAAAATTTCAATCAGTTGCATGATTTGAATATAATGGTCGGTACATCTAACGAATCCGAAGATTATGATTTATTTTCAGCGAAACGAATCAATTTCGACCAGCAGGAAAATATGTCTTTGCAACTAGGAAGTTCTGAAGATCAAACTGCTTATAGCGAAGGAAATGCCTGGACAATTAATTCTTTCTTCTCAAGGGTTAATTATACGTTTACCAATAAATATATAATTGAAGGAACTATTCGTGCTGACGGAAGTTCACGTTTCCATCCGGATCATCGTTGGGGATACTTCCCCGGTGTAAATGTAGCCTGGCGGCGCATCGGTGAAGAAGGTTTCATGAAAAGTTTGAATGTATTTAACGATCTGAAAGTAAGAGCTTCTTATGGTGAGATGGGTAACCAATCCGGTATCGGCTTGTACGATTATATTCAACTTATTTCATTAAGTAAAGATTATTATCCGTTCGAAACCGGTATTAAAGGACAAATGGCTACTAACGGCAATATTATTTTCACATCCCGTACGTGGGAAACGATCCATACAACAAATGTTGGTCTTGATTTTTCAACTTTGTCGAACCGTTTATACGGATCATTTAATTATTTCTGGAAAGAAAATAAGAATATGCTGATTGCTAAAACATATCCGTCTATGTTAGGAGCCGATGCACCGAGCACAAACAGCGGTCACTTAAGTATCAGAGGTTGGGAAGTTTCACTAGGTTGGAGAGACCGGATAAATGATTTCAGCTATTCTATCCGCTTCAATATCAGCGACGCACGTAATAAAGTTGTAGAACGGGTTGGAAACAATCTGATTACATTAGGTAAAAATGATACTCCAACAGGTTATCCTTTAAATTCTTATTTTGGCTACGAATTTGACGAAATCATTCAAAATAAACAAGAACTGGCAGAATATAAAACCCGTTTCCCGAATGGTGGTATTCCCGGCGATTTAAGCGTTGGCGATGCCAAATATAAAGATTTGGATAACGATGGTAAACTATCTGTTTTAGGTAATGGCGAAGAAGGCAATGGTGATGTAGTTTATTTGGGAGACCTGAATCCACATTACAACTTTGGTTTAAATTTGGGAGCAGCCTATAAAGGTTTTGATTTCAGTGCTTTCATTCAAGGTGTTGGCCGTAGAACAATGTTTTTAAAGGATGAAGCGAGCAAGCCTATGTCTGAAGCTTGGTATCAATCGGCTGAATATTGGTACGGTAAAACCTGGACAGCAGAAAGAACTGATGTTAAATATCCGGCAATTACACTGAAGGATAAAAGAAACTACAATTACTATGTATCAACGAATATAAAGCATAACGTAGTTTATGCCCGTCTGAAAAATTTACAATTGGGATATACAATTCCTTCTGTATTGTCATCTAAGATTGGCATACAAAAACTTCGTGTTTACTTCTCCGGGGAAGATTTGTTTGAAATCCATAATACTCCGGGAGGATGAGATCCGGAAGATGAAGAAGGCGGCTATGTTTCCTACCCGTT
>JAJPZM010000007.1 GCA_021204335.1 Parabacteroides sp.
ACATTCATATGATGTTCAATAAATCAACGGACATCATGCGGATAATCATTTAAATAAATAGAACGATATGAAAACAAGAATACCTCTTCTGCTCCTCTGCCTTTTGATGATGGCAGGAAGCACTTTTGCCGGCGGCAAAAAAGGGGAACAACCTCAAGACGAAATACGCAAACCCCTATCCGAACACCTTGTCGGCAAATGGCGGTGGGCCGAAAGTTTCGGCATGAAAGACGGGAAATGGTCGGAATACATCGTCCCGGACAGTATCTATGGGCGGGTCATGCTCTGCAAAGACGGCACAGCGCAACACATCCGCACCTTCCCCGGCGAATATATGGCCATGAAGCGTTCCGAATGGACGACGGACGAAGAGGCTGTAATAGTCACCATTTCAGGTGCGCCAAGCCCGGTCCTTCGGCTGACCGCCGACGAATTCGGCTTCTCCATGATGGTGGGTGCCGACCCCGAAAAGGGCATTGCGGGCGAAGAACGCCGCTGGCTGTTCCGCCGTATAGACATGGAGGAGAAACACCCCATTGAAACCTATCCCGGCAAATGGGTATTGTCACGGACTTACGTAAAGCGTGACGGGTAGTGGGTCGAAACCGCCGCAGGCAAGCCCGACGAGGGTTGGCACGAATACAGTAAAAACGGTTTGGTAACCTTCCACTCGCGTGTGGGCGACAAGGAGCAGGACTCCAAGATGTATTGGATGGTGAACTGCATCACCGGCGACATGCGCTGGTTTGAATCGAAACCGGAAGAGGCGTCCACAACCAACGTCACCATCGACGGCGACACCATGACGGTGCTCTACTCCAAGAGCTACGACCCTGCCACCGGTCAGACCGTGGAGGGCGAGTTCAAGGACGTGCTGACATTGGAAAAGTAAAACGAATAAAAACCATAATAATATGAATGGAAGTATAAAACAGCTGTTACGGAGCTTTGCGGCGGCGATGGCAATCGGTGTAGGGCTTATGTCGTGCACGCATGACGACGGCCCGACACCCGCAGGCGAACCCCTGCCTCCGGGCAAATACCCGCTGATACTAAACGCCGTTGGCTTGCAGGCCGTGCCCACGCCGGACGGAGCTTCCGCACCCGCTACGCGCGGAACGGTGGAGGGTAACTGGCAGGGGGCGGATGGAAAGGAGGTTGCCATACAGATTGGGAAAGAGATAAAAAATACACTTTAGAGGTAAATCCTGAGGGGGATAATAAGCCTCTGACAGCTACACTGAAATCTGAGGCTGATGCGTTCTATTGGAATTCGACTGGAGAAAAAAGGACATCACGGCATGGTATCCATATAATATTGATAAAAGCGTGTGGGAAGTACAATCCAACCAGTCGGAAGATGCTGATTACCAGGCAAGCGACTTCCTTTTGGGACGAATCAATGGTTTGACATTTGCTCAGCGAGAGAAGGAACTCGTGTTTTATCACCAGATAGCTAAGGTCATTATCCGTATCAGGAAGAAAGGCCCCATCATTTCGGAAAAGGATATTGAGTCGGTGACCATCGGGGATGAGAATTTTGCTTTGAAGGGCAGCTACACAGCTCCGACTGGTGAAGACTACAAGTACGGCACATGGGGCATAGTCGCTAACGACACTAAAGGCCGCATCACTCCCCATCCGCGGACACTCATGACAGATGAGAGGAATGACTTTGTTGCCAGCTACGAAGCTCTGGTCATTCCGTATTTGGTGGATAAGGCAACTACCCTGTTCACTATCACGCTTCAAAACAATCTTACCTACTCTTATAAGCTCCCTGGCAATTATGAGGGGCGCATCGAATGGAACTCCGGCAAACAATACATCTACAACATCGAGCTGCAAGGCGGAAGGCTAGATGTGACTGTTGCCGAAGGAGATATCTCTTGGGGTAGTGGGTCTGGTGTATCCGGTAACGGCAGTGTTGAATTATAAAACATATAATGTATAGCAATATGAACAACAGATTTTCAAGAATAGCTTATACGATAATGCCCGCCCTGCTGCTCGCCGCCTGCACGCAAGACGACGAATCGGGTAGCACAACCCTGCCCGAAGGCAAATACCCGCTGGAAATCTCTTCGGTAACGATGAGCGTAGAGAGCAGCGAACAGCCGTGGGGCACAAGCCAAGCGCCACAGACACGCGTGTCGGAAAACGAGGACGGAATGAGCAGCAAGTGGGAGAACGGAGATAAGATTTACGTGCAGGTAGGTAACGGTCCGCTCGGCACGTACACCTATCAAAACGGAAACCTGACCGTGGCCGATGGCGATTCGCCCGCTTACTGGGCTTCTAACGAGAAAGGTCAGACAGTTAAGGCATGGCACACTTCCCCTAATCATACGAGCGCGGATGGAACTACCGTAACCCTCTCCAACCAAGAAAACGGATTGGCGTATGTACTGACAAACAGCGAACCGAATACTGCCGACTTCGGTCAAAGCATAAACTTGAAATTCTCCCACGCCCTTGCCAAAATTCGTGTGGAACTGACAGGAAAAGAGGTAGACGATGATACCTCTGTCAGCATAGAGAGCCATACTTCCTGTACGGTGGACCAAGGCACGGTACAGGGTGCAACACCAGGCGAAATCCAGATGCACAAAACCGCTAAAGGAACATTTGAAGCCAATGTAGTGCCGGGATATAATATAAAAGAATTCAAAATAAACGATGGCGACTGGATAAACCTTACGACAAGTGTCATGCCCGTAGCCGGAAATTGGCACAAGATAGGGATTGATGTGAAGCCCGCGCTTACTCCCGCTGAACCGATAACAATTAATGACAATGGCGAATATACCATCAAAGGAAGTGGCGCGAATCCAATCCGGATAACGGGCGGCAGCCCCAAGGTCACCTTAAGCAATGTCAGCATCACGAACGCTCCCGGAATTATCATATCCGGAGAAGGCACGAATCCGAGACTGTATTTTAAAGGAACAGAGAACTCTATATCGGGAAATGTCGGCCGTACAGCGGGAATATAGCTCACAGATGGGGCGAGCGTAACGATAGAGGGAGAAGGCGAAGACAAAACCTCGTTAGAGATTGATATGGATGGATCAGCTGTTTGTGGAATAGGTGTCAGCCATGAACTAAAAGATGGCTGGGAGATCATCCCCGACAACGCCGGCAGCATCACCATAAAAAATATAAACTTGATAATAACTTCAACAAGCACCGGAATCGGAGCAAATGAAGATGCAACATGCAGTGATATCCTCATAGAGAACTCGAAGTTGCAGATAACCCCCGAACCGAAGAACATCGCCGCTATCGGAGCGAGTGTAAGGAGCACTAGCGCTCCATCGGTCTGTGGGAACATAACGATTCGTTATTCGGAGATATATGCAAGCACGGGCTTTTGGGCGGAAGGCTACGATCTAGAAGCCTCGGTCATAGGTACCTCCGGAAGCTCTAGCGAAAGCACAACATGCGGCGATATAAATATCTATCTAAAGCTAGGACAGAGTGAGGATGATTTTAAGAAGAATCTGAAGGCGGATAAGGCTCTGCCAATAGGAAATGGAGTCTGGGAACTCCGAAGTCCCAACAAAGCCGCGACCGGCACCATCACGTTCTACCCATTTGCTAATTAGTGACTGTTTCGGCGGATGTGAGGTGGGTATAAGAACTTACAATCGTGGCAACCATGCACGACGTAAGACGACATAAAACACCCTTGCAAGAGGTACCGAAATACCCCTTGCAAGGGGTACGACAACACCCCATGCTAGGGGTACCATGATACCCCATGCAAGGGGTATAACAGCACCTCATGCAAGGGGTCTGCAACAAGCCATAAAAGACATTTTTGTTAAACCATTAAATAATTATCAGTATGGATTTTGAAATCAAATCGAGAGTACAGCCCGTAGGCGAACGCAAAGGGCAGACCGTCTATTTCGCACAGGCAAAGACGCAACAGAAGTTGACCAACAAGATGCTTATCGAGCGCATCGTGCGCGAAACCTCGCTCTCGCAGGGCGACGTGAGCAATGCCCTCGTCAGCCTCTCCAACGTAGTGTGCGAAGCCCTGCAACTGGGCATGAGTGTGGACCTTGCCGAGCTGGGCAGCATCCGCCCCACCGTCCCCTCAAAGATGATGGACACCCCCGAGGAAGTAACCGTAGAGAAAGCATTGAAAAAACCGAAAATCGTCTTCACCCCCAAGCAGCGAATGCGCGACGCCGTCAACGCCCTGATGCGCACCGTCGACCGCAGCCGCGTCACCCCGGTGAACACCACCCCCCCCAAGCCCGGCGAGGAGGAGGATGACGACCGTCCGGTTATCGAATAATCCCCCCCTGACATCCCGGAAGGCGAACGAAGGAAATAGGAGAGGAAAGATTATTTTCCAGTTGAAATTTGTTGCGTAAGTTGAGCCAAACACTCTAATGACCTCTAAACAAAAAGCCCCTGCAATCGTATGATTACAAGGGCTTTATTATATCAGTAGTTACTTAATTACTTCTTCATAGCTTCCTCGATAGCAACGGCTACAGCAACCGTAGCACCTACCATCGGGTTGTTACCCATTCCGAGGAATCCCATCATTTCTACGTGAGCAG
>JAJPZM010000169.1 GCA_021204335.1 Parabacteroides sp.
TCCGACTTCAAATCCAGAATTTATAATAGGACATTATGCGGATAATCATTTAATCAAAAGCCCGTTTCCTGCCTGATCCTGAAGAGCGACCCAGCGGACATCCGATTTATTGCCCGTTTCCTGTGCACGAACATACGGATGATATTGATCCCAAACAGAAGCCTTATACAAATCGATATCGGCACCGGATTTACGATCCCAGTAATTTTCCTGCGGACCACGACCAAACCAAGTCATTTGGTCGTACTCGCCCTTCAATATCATACGCATACCAACCCGTGGGATTTCCGGCAGCTGTTTTTTCACCCGGGACAAAAGAATAATCAGTCTTAATAACACCATCTGCATAAACTGTGTAAATAACAGAACAAGAGGATTCCTAAAGAGGCATATCATACGACACTTTCACGACAACTGATTTTTTATCTGCAGAAATATCAGCAGATATTCCTTTTAAAGACAATTCGTTGCCGGCATTTTTCCATGTTTCACTACGCTCTCCCAACTTATTGGCGACATCATTATCCGTAAGCGGACGCCAGAAGTTCGGGCGAAGGCCTTCCAGCAGATAGTCGTTTCCACCGACTGTATACTTAATGATTTCACCGTTCTTCCTGGAAAAAGTAACAGACAGAGTTCCCCCATTGACCGTTATATGATCCGGCTCATCCACCGAAGATATGCTTCCGGAAGAAACCAATACAGGCACTGACGAAGAAGTTATAGGCAATTCCCATTGTTCCGATGCAGCCAGATGCCCTTTAGGAACAAGAGGGGTTTCTTCTTTTGTCAAAGCGGATATATGAAGGAAATATTCAGTGCCGGGTTCACCCAGTATAACGGGTATCTGAACAGGAACAGTCACCGAGTGATAAGGTGCAGTAACCGGAACATCCAGTTTTCCCTGAGCAAGAACTTTACCATCCGCTTTTACTGTCCATACATAATCATACACATCGGAAGAAACAAAGTCATGGCGGTTGGTTACTTTGATCAGACCGGAAGAAAACGGCACTCCTTCAAAATGCATATATTGATAAACTTTCTTCATCTCCCAAATATGAGGATGCAGACTACGGTCGGCAGCAACCAGCCCGTTTGCACAGAAGTTAGAGTCGTTTACAATACCCACAAACCCCATATCTCCGCCATAGGCTTGTATATCGTGACCTTTTTTATCTTTAATCGCAAAAGTCTGGTCTACCCAATCCCAGATAAAGCCGCCTTGCAGGTTATCATACTTATAAATCAAATCCCAGTAGTCGTTCAGGTTTCCAAGGCTATTCCCCATCGCATGTGCATATTCACAAAGGATCAGCGGACGGGGTTGCCGTTGGTTCGCCCACTGACGAAGCAGCCAGATGCGGCCATACATCGGACAGAAAATATCAGACAAGCCTTTTACTCCCCCGCCTTCATACTGTACCGGACGACTGGCATCGCGTTTTTTGTCCAATGATACAAAGTTTCAAAATGTTTACCATATCCTGATTCATTTCCCAAACTCCAGGTAATGATGGCTGTAATATTTTTATCCCGTTCCACCATGCGCTCCATGCGCTCTTTGAATGGAATATCCCAGCCATCCATATTGGCAAGCGTTCCATCCGGATGGGCTTCCATTCCGTGCGATTCGATATTAGCCTCATCTACCAGATAAAGACCATATTCATTACACAGGTCATACCATTCTTCATGGTTGGGGTAATGACAGGTACGGACTGCATTGATATTGAATTGTTTCATCAAACGGATATCTTCAATCATACTTTCTACCAAGATAGAACGTCCCTTATGCATATCATGCTCATGACGATTCACACCTTTGATCAGAATCGGGGTTCCGTTTACCTGCAACATTCCGTTTTTCATCTCGACTTTGCGGAAACCAAAACGTTGAACAAAGGATTCCGTCACTCTACCCTGCTTATCAAGTGTATTAACAACCAATGAATAGAGATTGGGGGTTTCTGCCGTCCAATGTTTTATACCCGGGAAGTGCTCGGTAAAAACAAACAGACTGTCTGTTTTTGTTTTCGCGGTAAATCGTCCGGATGCTATCTCTTTTGTACCATCGAGAACTTTTAACTGAACGCCCATTCCCTTTCCGATCTGCCGGTTATCTAACGTTACTTTGACATTCAAGAGACCCTCCTGATAGTTATTGATCAGGTCGGCTGATATCTCAAAGTCTTTAACTCGTTCCTTAGGACGTGCGATCAGTTTTACATCACGCTCGATGCCACTATACTTCCAGCAATCCTGTCCTTCCAGATAAGAACCGTCGCTATACCGATAGACCTCTACCGCCAGCCTGTTTTCTCCGGGTTTCAGATATTTGTTAATCAGAAATTCCGAAGCCAGGCGACTATCTTCAGCATATCCTACAAAATGGCCGTTTACCCAGCAATAATAGGCAGACTCGACTCCACCAAAATATAGCAGGATATCTTTCCCTTTAAAATCTGCCGGAACAGAGAAAGTCGTTACATACGAACCTACTGGATTATAGTCTGTCGGTACGTGAGGAGGATCTGCCGGAAACGGATAGCGTGTATCTGTATAAATAGGGACATCAAACCCTTGAAGCTCCCAACTACCAGGAGCCTCTATATCTTTCCAGTCCGAGACATTGTAACCTTCTTCATAGAAAGTAACCGGACGGCTGGCCGGATTTTTGGAGTAATGAAATTTCCAGGTTCCATTCAGAGAGTAACACCGTTCTTGCGATATATCCCTTTTCAGAAGAGAAAGGGATAAAATGAGCATGTATAGGTTCACGATTGATCTGGTTGACCCGCTGATTCTCCCATTCTTTAGGCTGTGCTTGCAAAGCGAGGCTCACCATAAGTGCACCAGCTATATAAAAAAGATGTTTCATAAAATGTTGGTTTCATAAAAAAAGGTACCTCTCGCATGAGGCGAAGAGACACCCGGTTTAAAAATAATTGTGTCTATGATGCTTCCTTTGAACGTTCATTAATGAAGCGCATTATTTGTATTTATTTCCTGAATCGGAATAGGATAGAAATTATTCTTATCAGGATTAAAATCACGTCCTACAGCTTTCAATGCTTCCTGCGTTTTGCCCCAACGGCGAAGATCATAAAAACGAAAGTTTTCCAAAGGAAATTCCAGTAACCGTTCGTGCTCAATCTGTTCACGCACCTGTGCTTGTGATGAACCTTGCATATTCGGCATATCTGCACGTTCGCGCACCCAATTGATCAAAGCAATGGCTTCGGCTGTTTGCCCCAGTTCGTTCATCGCTTCGGCTTTCATTAATAAAACGTTCGCATAACGCATCAACGGAATATTCGGGGCAAAGTAATTGTTTTCCATTCCTTCGTAATCAGCAGGCATAAACTTCCGGAAGGCCGGTTTATTTTTACCATCAAACCAATCATCATAAGTATAACCATATACACGTCCGGCTTCCGGATCATTAAAATAGTCGCATTGGAAGAATATTGTTTCGTATAAACGACTGTCGTAACGGCCTGTTGTTGCAATTTGACCTTCTTTCATATATTCATTCATCAACATATTGTTCGGTAGGATTTCATCCCATCCCCAAAGTTCGGAACAGCCGATCCAGCGATGCAACTGTGTTTTATACCAGGCTCCATTCGCATCCGACATCGACATCTGTAATTCAAAAATACCTTCCGGGGAATTCTTGTTACTACCATCAAACATTGATTTGAAGTTCTTTACCAGCTCATAGCCTTGTACATTATTGAAAGCATTTACAGCTGCCTTTAATTCGGCCTCCTTTTTGTCTGATTCTTCATAAGCCCTTGTCAAATGTGCCCAACCGAGGTAAGCATAAGCCGCGCCTTTTGTAGCACGTCCCAACTGATCGGAAGTGCATTTCTCCGGCAAGGCGGTTGCTTTAATTAACTCACCGATAATAAAATCCCATGCTTCTTCACGTGTAGCCAGAGCTTTATCCAGCTGATCCATAGAGGAGATATAGGTATCACGGATGACAATTTCTTTCCAGTTCAAAAGAAGTTTCATGTGATAATAACCACGCAGGAAATGCGCTTCATTCAGAATAACGTTCCGTTCTTCTTCTGTAATCTTATCCGCCGGAATATTTGGAACATTCTCTATAACCTGATTACAGTAGTTTATGCCTCTGTAAGCATCCTGCCAGTAATAAGTAAACTGAGAATTACCATTCGTATAAGTAAAGTTCGCCAACTCTACCCAGTTTGGGTAATTCAGAGCATCAGAACCCAGATTTACAATATCTTCACGATACGCTTCGACCGGCCATTTTACCTCGGAAAAGCTCCAGGTATCAGTAAACGATTCCAGTTGGGAATAGGCTGCTGATAATCTTGCTTCTGCATCCGATTTATCACGCCAGAAAGAATCCGTAGTCAATTGATCCGGTGATGATACTGTCAGAAAATCATCGCAACCGGTGATTGCCCCCATTAATAATAAAGTAGCAACTATATATTTTATCTTTTTCATTGTCTATGTGATTTTAAATAATATGATTATCCGCATAATGTCCTATTATAAATTCTGGATTTGAAG
>JAJPZM010000246.1 GCA_021204335.1 Parabacteroides sp.
GGGAGATACTATCTCGGGGGAATATATTGAAAAAGCATACATCTATATTCCTGTAAAAATAGAAGGCTTGTCAGATGATTTTACGATGCAGTTTGATTTAGGAACCTACTCGTCTGTATTTTACGGAAATACATTGGAGCCTTATCTTGAGAAATCTCCGTCACTTGCGAGTAAATTAGATTTGACTGGGATGTTTAAGAATGTCAGCCTGCAAATGGGGACAGTTAAGTTTAATGGTCTTGATATTGGATATAAAAAGAATTTTGGTGAGGATGTGCCCGAAGATTCGCTTCATTCGAAAGCGCCTAAACATATTGGAACGATTGCTCCCGATATGTTTAGAGATAAAATCTTATTGATTGATTATAAATCATGCAGACTTGCCATATCAGACAGTTTGCCTGTTGAATATAAGGATTTGCCGGCAGAGAAAATTGAAATAATAGAAGGTATCATGCGGCTTCCGTTTAGAATTAATGGCAAAGAATGTAAGTTGCTGTTTGATACAGGATCAAGTCCTTTCCAATTAGTAACAACAAAAGAGAGAGCGCTGGATATATCAGATTCTGTCATTATTGATTCTTTGAGCGGCCCATTATGGTGGGGAAAGGAAATCACTTTCTACGGGCTTGAAATAAATAAACCCATAGAGTTTGGCGGAAAAGTGTTGAAAAGTTCAAGAGTTTACTATGATAAGGACGGGCTTTGGGATGGAGTCTATAATTCGTTTGATGTTTGGGGGATAACTGGAAATGCTTATTTCTTCGATAAAATCGTGATTATTGATTATAAAAATCATTTATTTCGAGTAAAATAATTTGTTTTCTACAGGATAAATAAGAATACCCTATAAAGTACCAAAGTGATACATTATAGGGTATTCTTTTATGGGGGAAGCTAGTTTTTATCTTCTGCGACGAACGCTGCGAACGGGAGATGAATTCTGTGCTTTCGGAGCTTTTGTCTTGACTGTTTTTTCTTTGGTTTCTTTGACTGCCTTTTCGGTAGTGGCTCCCTTTTGTCCGCGGGCTGAAGCTTTTGCTGTCTTTTTCGCTGCTTTCGGATCTTCTACCTGAGTCGTATTAGGCTGGAACCAGAGTGCCTTTTCAAAGGCTACCAACTGGCCTTCGATACGATCCTGCTCACGCTTCATAGAATCCGGTGTCGGGCAGTAAGCCTGCAACGGCTGGTTCATTAGGTTTTGCGTCTTGATGATATCACCTTCGAACATACGACGACGGAAATAATCATCGAGCGTAAAGGTCATGGCATTATTGATATTCGATGTCATGACAAACGCTGTGTTGATATACGGACGGATATTTTCGTAAGGAATCCAGAATATCGGCATAGTCACTTCGCCAACATCACCCGAAGAGGTCATGATCGGGCAGATTGCCAGCGTCTTTACATCGAATACAGAATTGTTCTGGTCGAAATACCAGGCTTCCTTCACATAATAGGAACGGACACTTTCGGAAGGGATATCGCTTTCGTTGATAACGAATGTAGTTCCTTCGGTTCCCCGACCGGGCACTTCTTCGTAATAGATACCGAAGCGGTCGAGCATCTCTTTCAGATTGATCTTGCTGTTGTCGCTAAAATCTTCGTAACCGTCTTCGTATTGATAAGCATCTATTTTACCTTCGCTGATCAGACTGAAGATGATGGAGAATAGGTTCATCTGTCCGTTCATCGGAGTAACCGGGTAATACAGCGGGGCATTCTTTTCCTTCATCAGGTCGATCTGACGGTACATGACACGCATCCAGCGGGCGTTGCCCACTTCCTGTGTCATACGTTCGTTCATATCCTGTGCCCGAACGGTTAGGTCGGCTATACCGGTGTCTTTTTTATTAATTGCCCGTTCTCCGCGGGTGGCTTGCGGGCTTCTTCTTGCCCGTTGCTGGGTGTTATCCGTCTCTTCCTGTGCCTGTATGGAGGTAGCAGTGAAGAACAGAGCGCTTGCAATTGCCAGTATGTAATAAAAACGTTTCATATTTTATATTCTTATACAGGGCAAGTTCGAAACTTGCCCCTACATTTAATTTACAATGACTTCGATCGGTGTGAGGGTACGTTCCAGCCCGTCAGGACCTTTGGCTACCACGCCTCTGATGAAGAAACGTTTGCCTCTTGTCAAACGGCGTATCCTGTCTTTCTGGCTATCCGAGAATCTGGATCCCTGAGATACTTCAGGAATGGCATTTCCCATAGAGTCGAAGAACAGCAGTTCGAAACGTAACACGTCAAACTTAATATTCAATATATCGTCGTCGATAGCAGCCTGTAAGACTTCCGTTTCGATCAGATTACGTTTGGTCATATTACCGCCGCGGAACTTGCGCATGTTGCCGTCCTGATCCTTATACTCGATGTAAGGCATCGGATCGGGCAAAGCACGTACGCGGAAGGTTGTTTTTGCCATTTCCACGCTGCGGCCGTCTGCCATGCGGGCATTAACAGAGACGATTGCATCAGTCCCTACTTTCGACGGGCGGGCTTCCCAATGGTCGCCACTGCGTACCAAGGTTCCGTTTGTCATCGTTGCCGTTACATTGCCGCTCGGTACACCCGGTACGGCGATACGCATCGGGTTGGCGATGCCGGCATACAATACGTTCATCAACATCGGAGCTACAGTTGCGCTCGGTTCGGTAACGAAGTATTCGCTTTCAAAATCCTGACGAATGACGCTACCGTCGTTGTTCGGCATTTCGATATAACCCTTGACCGGATAAGTACCCGGAGTACCGGCTATGGCAGTAAATAAACCATGGTTTTCTTCGGGCAGCTGCGTGCCGTTGACAAATACAGTCGGACGTTTAGTAGAGTCGACAGCCGACAGGACGATGTTCGCCTTGTACTGGCTTCCGCGCATCACGATCTGGCTTTCAGGAATAACCTGTGCCCGCATCTGGTTGACACGATAGTCGCCTACATCGACACTGTTGAGCAAGTTATTCAATACTTCACCTTCGGCATAACGGATATCGCTCTGTAACTTGGTAAGCAAAGTAACCGCCGCTGCGACAGGCATATTTTCAAACAACGCCTCTTCCCAGGTACGGGTATTGATCCCTGCCTTGTGAGGTGGGGTCGTGCTCAAGCTCGCTTCCAGGATGCGGGTCTTAGCGCTGTCCTGTACCATCTCGCCCATCAATGCACGATAGGAGTCGATAGCTTCGCGCAGTTTCTTGCCTTCGCCGGTAACCGGTGCCAGCATAACACGTGAAGCGGCTTCGAGGTCGTCTTTATGATCGATTCTGTTTACATCGGCATTCTTTCCGTCAGCAATAACCGCAATACGTTGCTTCAAGTCCTGCACGTAGTTGTACAGGCTGTCGGAAGCCGACTTTACCTGTTTACCTTTGTCGTACCATTCCTTTACCTTTTCGGGGTTGGACTGGTAGTAGGTATCCAGTTCGCCTACCACGATCTCGTTTCGATGCGACGAGTTGTCGATGGTGGTGCGCAAACTGTCTTCCACTAACTCGAAACCGTCAAGTACCTCCGACGACACATTCAGTGCCATCATAGCGATGAACACCAGATACATCAGGTTGATCATCTTCTGACGGGGCGAGTTGGGATTATTTGATATTCCGGACATCTTCTTTCAGTTTCGTTTGTTATTATCTGCCGGATTGTTGTCCGGGGTTATTCGTATACGGAGCCTGCTGCTGGTAACCATACGGTTGTTGCTGGTACGGCTGCTGGTAGGCTGTTTGCTGCTGATAAGCAGGCTGAGGCTGTTGTGGCTGCGGAGCCGGCTGCTGGTAAGCAGGCGCACCGCCCATATTAACAGTCATTGCTTGCAGCAAGCGGCTGTATACCTGGTTGAGTTCAGCCAACTGGCGCGTCATCTTTTCCGTTTCGTTGCGGAAAACAGAACTGTCGGTTACCGAGCCGTCGTACATTTCGCGGATGCGGTTCAAGCCGCCGTTGATATGTTCGATCGATTCGATTTGTGAACTGATACTCTTCAATTGTATTTCGTAAATAGTATTCAAGCCGGAGATGTTGCGGTTCAGCATTTCCATCTGCTGCACATAGCCGCGCGAGTTCTGGTTGATACCGTCCGAATTGTCGGTAATGCTCTTATAAGAATTAAGCAATGTGTCGGAAACATCGGTCAGCGAGTTGGTCACATGGCTGAAACGTTCCATATTTTCGGACATACCCGACAATTGCTCCAGATACTTCTGGGTGGCTTCGGTCAATTCCGCCATCTTCGAGATCTGCTCGGCTGCACCGCTCAGTTTCTTGATGCTTTCGGAGAGGTTCTTCGTATCTTCTTCGCTCACGTCGAGGTTGCCCAATACAGAAGCTCCGCCCAAGTCGGCCACGATTCCCGCTTTCTTAGCGGCCCCCATATTGATGTTGATGCCACCCGCTGCATTGTCGTCTTCTATATTATCCGGTGAATTAACTAAATTAGAAATACCGGTTCCCGCAAAGTCGGGACGATCCATCGGGTTCTTCGATTTCAATACGGGGAATACTTCTTCCCAGTGATATTCGTTTGAAGGATGTTCGAATGCAGAGATAAAGAACACCAGCGCTTCGACCGTCATGGCGATAAACAGGATCTGGTTACCATACGACAAGTGGAGCAACTTAAACATGGCACCTATAATAACGATAGATGCTCCCCAACTGTAACAGAAGTTCAACATTCTCTTTCCCATTTCGCTGGAAAGGAACATCTCTATTCTGTTTTTGTATCTTCTATATTTTCCCATGATGTTGTATGTTTCTATTTTATTGGGCGGGCAGACCCCACCCCTACGTTATTATTTTTTACCTTTTGAACGGGAGAAACCGATCTGTGTACGTGCGCAACGGAAACCGATGTATGAACGGGTTTCGTTCTGATATTCGAACGTACGCATATCCGAACGGATAAACTGTGCCACGTCTTTCCATGAACCACCGCGTACCACTTTCTTCTTCATGGCATACGGATCTTCCTTGGCTGCATTGTAACGCAAGTCGGGGTTCATATCACTCATCTGGCTCGGGCCGGATTCGGAATACATGGTAGAAGTCCATTCCGCCACATTACCCGCCATATCGTATAATCCGAACTGGTTAGGAGCGAAGGAACCGACACGCGACGGGATCAAGTGTCCGTCTTCCGTATAGTTCCCCTTGCCCGGTTTGAAGTTTGCCATGAAGCAACCTTTAGCGTTCTGCAATTCGTCGCTCGACCAGGGGTATTTGTTTTCGTTCTTCCCGGCACGTGCGGCATATTCCCATTCGCCTTCTGTCGGCAAACGGAACGGTTCGATAGCTTGTCCGGACGGGAAGTTCAACGATTGTTTGAACATATCGGTACGCCATACGCAGAAGGCGGTAGCCTGTTCCCAGGAAACACCTACTACAGGATAATCGTCGTATCCCGGGTGCTGGAAGTACATACGCATATATGGCTCATTGTAAGCATTGTTGAAATCGTTCACCCAGCAGGTTTCGTCCGGGTAGATATTGACGAAGCGGGTACGAAGGAAATCCCACGGGCCGCTCAACGGGCGGGTCAGGGTTTCGTTGATGATATTGCCGTCGTCGTCGATATAGGCGGTATCTTTGGAGATCATGATCACTTCATTCGGATCTACTGTGATGTCGGTGTTGCGTACGCGGTCGTTCGGATCCATGCGGTTCTTGCGCAGGGCGGCAGAAGTATAGTCGTACCATTCATATTTGTAGACCATCTGCTTTTCGTCCAGACGTTTTTCGCCGGTAATCGGATGCACGTAGTAAACGCTTTCAATGGCGCGCAGCTCATCTTCGTTCGCCCGTTTCCAAGGGATCGGACGGCTCCAGTCCAGATGCGGGGTTACAGGCTCGCCATACCGGTCTTCGGTAATCTTGAACTGGTCGTTGTCACCGTATGCCGGGTCGGCCAGGCGTTCGCGGATAATGGAGTCGCGTACCCAGTAGACGAACTGACGATATTTGGCATTGGTTATTTCCGTTTCATCCATCCAGAACGCATCAAACGAAACACCCTTTGTTTCGGGATTGATCCCCCACAACGAGTCTTTGTCTGCCGGTCCCATCTCGAACGAACCTCTTTTGATCAGAACCATGCCGTAGGGCGACGGTTCATTGAAAGCCACTGACCGTACCCCGGTCACTTCTCCTCCCGCACCGGAAAGAGATTTACCGCATGAGGTAAGGAAGGCTACTGCCATAAGTACTAACAATACTTTTTTCATATACTATAATATACGTACACTTTTATGTCTGTTTTTTCCTGTCTTTGTCTTTTTCAACTTCAACTGATACCGTACCAATACTTCGTGGCCGCCACTGCTTGCTTTCCGGATGGCTGTGGTTGGGTATTCATAAGAGTATCCAACTTGAAGACGACCGAATGTGGCTCCCAGTAATAATGCTACCGAATTATTCACTCTCCAGGAAAAACCTCCGTTAAACATTTTATTATATACTACCCTGCCGGTAATATCCGCCAAAAAACTATTCTGCATGTTCGTCATTAAGAATACAGATGGCTGTAATTCATACAACGGGTTCCTTAGCTGAATATTGTATCCGCCTGTCAAATTTAATCCTCTGGATAAGTAAGAGGAAGCATTTTCTTCGTAATGCAACTCCGGTTCGGTGATGTGGGTAACCCCGACGCCTGCATAGAAATTTTTATGCGTATAGTAAAGTCCCAGATTTACATCCAAAGCCATGGCTTGCACTGCCGTACGGGGTATTGCCTCATCTTCCTGCTGGTAATAATCGTTATCTTCGGGAATATGCACTTTCGTTCCGTCGAAAGCCCGGTTAAAGATACCGACTTGGAGTCCTCCGCTCAATATTCCTCCGAATAGCTTCTGCTTGTAAGCGTATTGGAAACCAAACTTCGTGCTCTGATCAAGTCCGATACTTTCAGTATTCACGACTAATCCGATACCATGGTTCGTACTTCCAAATTTGATAGGCATATCTGCGACAACCAGGAAGGCCGTACTCGCATTAGGCATACCGATCCACTGTTGATGGAACAGCCCCAACATATTCAGGTCACCCGTTGTTCCGGCATAGGCGGGATTGTAATATCCCATACTCATGAAGTACTGGCTTAACTGCATATCATCCTGAGCCCGCACGCCTACCGTACAGGAAATCAATACAATAATAAACAGGAAGACTCTCTTCATTTAAACTAAAACTAACGGGGTAAAATAGGTTTCACCCCCTAAATAACGCGGCAAAAAAGGTATAAATTGTATTTTCCGTCAAAAAACAGACGAGGTAGGGAACTACGAAAGCCCTCTACCTCGCTTTTATTTCAATAACGTTGTGTTTACTCCACATCAATACTCTTCTTCGTTGAAGAAAAAGTCCTCTTTACTTGGATAGTCAGGCCAGATATCTTCCATGCATTCGTAAATCTCACCTTCATCTTCCATTTCCTGCAAATTCTCAATTACTTCCAGTGGCGCACCAGAACGTTGTGCATAGTCAATCAATTCATCCTTGGTTGCAGGCCAGGGTGCGTCTTCCAACTTCGAAGCTAACTCTAATGTCCAATACATAGTTGTCTAGTATTAACAACTGCCCGAAGGCAGTCAAGTTCTCAAATTTTCCGCAAAAGTAAAACAATATTCTTTAGATGCAAGTATAATCCCAAATAATTTCTTTGCCATTATTCTTAATACATTCCTTGCGAGCCAGAACAAACAGATAATCAGAGAGTCTGTTCATAAAAATAAGTACAGGCTCTTCGACGGGATTTGTCTCTGCCAAACGGTAAATCTCGCGTTCCGCCCGACGGCAGACGGTGCGGCATACGTGCGCCAGCGAAGCCGAACGGCTGCTACCGGGCAACACAAAGTTCTTCATCTGGGGCAATTCGCCGTCCAGACGGTCTATTTCGCGCTCGATGCGTTCGATGCTTTTAGGGGTTACCTTGCTTTCAATTTTCAATTCGGTTATTTCCTGGTCGGTGGCCAGGTATGAACCGATGGTAAACAGCTTATGCTGTACGAAAGACAGGAAATCGATGTCCTGTTGATCGTCCAGTGCGGTGATAAGCAGGCCGATAAATGAATTCAGTTCGTCGACCGTGCCGTAGCTTTCTATGCGCTGATGCGCTTTCGATACCCGCTGACCTCCTACGAGGGAGGTTTTTCCCTTGTCGCCGCCACCTGTGTAAATTAGGCTTTTCTTCATATATTTCTTTTTTTTAATTGTCAATACGCCGTTATCTGTTCTCTATGGCTAGAAGTAGACTATGTAATCGCGTTTGTGTAACTTTCTGTTGAAGAACACGATACCCATTGAATAGAGGTCGATGGTTACCGTCACTTCGGGATGCGCACAAATCTCCTTCCAGAATTCCCTCATCCTGCGGCTTGCCTTGATTCCCTCAAAAACAAAGACGGAGCCGTCGTGGATATGCTTTATACATTCGTTAAACAACCAAACGTTGTTTTGTTGTTCATATAAGGTATTAAAAAATACAAAATCGACCTCTTTTATATCTTCCAGTGCCTGCGGAAGCAAGTCTTTATAACTGCCGGTACGCAGGTCGACCGGATTGCGGGCTGCTTTGTCGAAGACAATGCGGGCAATGTCGGCAAACTCCGGGACATTCTCGAGTGCGATACATCTCAGCCCGGAAGCATAAGAGGTCAGATAGAGGGTAGATAATCCCATCGACGTTCCCAATTGCAGGATATTCTTCGACTTGAAATAGTTGGTCAGACGGAAAAGCAAGGCCCCATGTTTGGGCTTAATTGCCTCACACTCTACTATTTCCCCGATAGTGCGGCTGCGCATCTTCCCTTTTTTCCTGTCCGGACAGGTAATGACAGCATCGCGGAAAAGAAGTTGTTTTCGAACCAGTTCGATGTCGTAAAAGCTATAATAGGAACAGCGTTCTTCGATCACCTTCTTGATCAGGTTGAACACGAAGGGAGAATGTACGCCATATCCGCCACGATACCGTATGCCCCGATATAAAAGTACACTTTTCCGTAAGGTATTAGCTTTGGGTATTATCTGCATTTTTCCTATATGTATTTGCCGTACAAATGTAAGACATTCTTATTTATTGGCAATATTTAGCACCCACAGATTAAAGTACTTCGGATAATATCCATATATTTGCCGGCGCGATAAAGCAGCATTCACATAAGATTAGACCATTAATGAAGGCAGAAAGAAGGAAACAAATTTACCTGGCTTGGTTATTACTTCTGGTCATGCTCCCGTTCTTCGTAGTGAAGATCACTCACAGGCATGAGTTGAAAGAGACGACCTGTTGTGCCGCTTCGCATGCCGACAAAGGGGACGAGCATTCGCAAAACCCTGACCACTGTCTGATCTGTAGTTTTTTCCTCTCTCCTTTTCTCGAATCGCATTCACTGGATTTACATTTTATATTAACGCTCAACTCCATCGAGCGTATTACATCTCCGAATGAGAAGGCCTTTCAGCTTTCTTATTCTCCCAACCTCCGTGCTCCGCCTATAGCATAATATCTTGTTCCCCCCCCCCTAAGGAAACGCGAGTTTCCTGCCCGGGAAACCACAGTTCCCTCCGCGGGGAACTACAGTTTCCAAACAGGGCAACTACGAGGAAACTGTAATCGACTGACGGTTAGCAGGTAATGCAAAACCGTCGGCGTCTGCTATTTTTTTTTAATTAAATTAGTTGTATTTATGCGTATCGGAATAATTCCGGGTATGCTAGCGGTATGCTGTATAGCTACCCTTCATGCCCAAGATCCCGATTCACTCCGCAGCGTGTCCCTTTCCGAAATCGTGGTGACTGAAAACTATCAGTATCTGCGGAATAAGAACGCGACGCTCCATATGGATGTGGTTGGGAAAGAATTTCTAAAAGAGCATTTCTCCGGTAATCTGATGCAAACCCTGGAACAACTTCCCGGTGTTCACTCCATGGATATAGGCTCCGGCTTTTCGAAGCCGGTGATCCGCGGCATGGGCTTCAACAGGGTATCGGTTACGGAGAATGGCATCAAGCAGGAAGGCCAGCAGTGGGGAGCCGACCATGGGCTTGAAATAGATGCTTTTAATGTAGAACAGGTAAATATAAGGAAAGATCCGGCATCCTTGCTTTATGGCAGCGATGCGATGGGTGGCGTGGTAGAGATTACCCAGGCGACACCGCCTTTCGAGGATCAGGTGTTCGGCGAGGTGGATCTGCTGGGTAAGTCGGTCAACGGCCTGTTCGGTGGTTCCCTGATGCTGGGGATAAAGAAAGACCGCTGGTACACCAAGCTGCGTTATTCGGAACAGCATTTCGGCGATTACCGCATCCCGACGGATACGATCAGCTATCTGACGCAGCATATTCCCATACATAACCGCCGGTTGAAGAATACGGCAGGCTTCGAACGCGATGCCAGCCTGTTTACACAGTACCGGAAAGGTAATTATATGGGAAACTATGCGGTTAGCAATGCTTACCAGAAGGTCGGCTTCTTTCCGGGCGCTCATGGCATTCCCGATCCTTCGCGGGTGGAAGACGACGGCAGTTCGCGCAATATCGAACTGCCTTATAGCTTTGTGAATCACCTCAAAGCGACCACCCATCAGGAATATGCCTGGACGAACCTGCGAGTTCAGTGGGATTTGGGTTACCAGAACAACCACCGGGAAGAATGGAGCCTGTTTCACACCCACTATGGTTCGCAGCCTATGCCGGATGTCGATCCCGACAAAGAGCTGGCTTTCACGCTGAATACGTTTAGTTCAGGTGTGAAAGTAAGGTTTACCGGTTCTTCGCTCTGGGATCACAGTGCCGGTTGGGATGTGCAATACCAACGGAATACGATTTCGGGCTATTCGTTTCTGCTGCCGGAATATACCCGCTTTACAACGGGAGTAAGTTGGCTGACAACGTATAAGCCGACAGACGCCTTATCGATTAGCGGCGGGTTGCGTTACGACTTCGGGAATACGGATATCAGCCCGTTTACCGATACTTATCTGGCAATTTACCTGCATGAGCAAGGGTATGACGAAGCGACGATCAATAAGAATGAAGTACGTAGCTATGCCGTCGATCGGCATTTCGGCGATTACTCCGGTTCGCTGGGCATCGTATGGTCGCTGGCAAAGGAGCATCTGCTGAAGGTCAATATCGGTCACAGTTTTCGTTTACCCGGGGCGAACGAACTGGCTTCCAACGGAGTGCATCATGGTACTTTCCGCCATGAGCAGGGCGACCCGAATCTTGGCTCCGAGCGGGGATGGCAGCTGGATGCGGCCTATTCCTTTTTCGGGAAGTTCTTTTCGGTTACGGTATCGCCGTTTGTCAGTTGGTTCAGCAATTATATTTACCTGAAACCGACAGGCGAATGGTCGCTACTCCCGCATGCCGGGCAGATCTATCGCTATACGGGTGCCGAGGTGTTGTTTGCCGGTGGAGAAATATCGGCAAAGGTGGACTTGCCGCTGCACCTCACGTATGAATTGGGGGGGCGAGTATGTTTATACATACAACTGCGACGAACATATTCCTTTGAGTTTCTCCCCACCGGGCTCCATACGGAACACGCTTTCGTGGGAGAAGAAACGGCTGCGCTTTTATGCCGAGCATCAGTATATCGCCGATCAGAACCGAGTAGCACGCAACGAAGATCCCACACCGGGAGCACAGTTGCTGCATCTGGGCGCCGGCTTTCGTGTTCCTGTTGGCGGTACGGATATAGAGGTGACCCTGTCTGCCCGGAATTTACTGAATACGAAATATTACAATCACCTCAGTTTCTACCGGAAGGTGGAGATCCCGGAGCCGGGACGCAACTTTCAGGTTTTAATTAAAATTCCATTTAATAAATTACTCAAATGAAAACAGCGTTTTATTTATCGATAGTTAGTATGTTGGCAGTATCTGCCTTGTTTGTATCTTGTTCGGATGACGAAAATAGCGACACCACAAAACCGGTTATCAACCTAATCGAACCCGAAGAGGGAGCAATGCTGAAGCCGGGCTCTATCCTCCATTTAGATATGGATCTGGAAGACAATGTGATGCTTGGTTCTTATAAAGTAGAGATACACAACAACTTTAACGGGCACACCCATACCAAGGCGGAAGCAAAAGATACCGGGGAAACCGTTCCTTTTGCTTTCAACAAGTCGTGGGACGTGTCAAGTTTAAAGAATACGCATATTCATCTTCATGAGATAGAAATACCCGCCAATGCCAAAGAAGGCAATTACCACCTGTTGGTTAATTGTACGGATGCAGCAGGCAGCGAGTCATATATCGCCCGGAATATCGTGCTGGACGAGCATGGCGAAACGGGGGAACATGACGAGGATTAAATAAAAAAGGGGCGCCCTTCGGAATTATCAGCATCTTTTACCCGACTCAAATAAAAGACATTTTGACATGTCCTCTATGATTCTTTTGTCATACCTAGGTGTAAATCAATTTAGACGTACCTCTAAACGAATTTACACCTACTTCTAAATTGGTTTACACGTACCTCTAAATAAAAAGCCATCAGCTGCACTTTTCCCAATCATGCTAATGGAAAAAAATAAGTCATTGCATAGAATATGATTATAGGGCTGAGGGATATTTATTTTGTTTGGATAATAGTTCTATATCAATAAATATTATTAGATTTGCGATTAGTATTAATATTAACTATCATTTTAATCAACCTGCTATGAATGAAGTAGAAATAATTCAAAGTAAGATCTACGAGATACGTGGTCAAAAAGTGATGCTGGATTTTGATCTGGCAGAGATGTATGGAACGGAAACAAAACGACTCAAGGAAACTGTAAGACGTAATATAAAACGCTTCCCCTCTGACTTTATGTTTGAACTCACCAAAGATGAATACTTATCTTTAAGGTCGCAAATTGCGTCCTTAAACAAAGGTAGAGGGCAACATCCTAAATACATGCCTTTCGCATTCACCGAACATGGAGTAGCCCAACTTTCATCTGTATTAAATAGTGATATCGCGATAGAAATAAACATACAGATAATTCGTGCGTTTATTGCTGTCCGACAAATGATAACAAATCCTCCTGTTGATAGAATCGGGTTATTAGAGACTCAAATGAAAGAACTCAAAGAATACATCGAAGAAGTATTTACCGACTATAACGACATTAACGAAGATACCCGAATACAGTTGGACTTGATCAATAAAACACTGGCTGAATTACAAGTACAAAAGAAACTGTCGGATAAACCGCGCAATCCGGTAGGGTTTGTGAAACCCAAGTAATCGTGCTTAGTCCTAAAAACAGATAGGCAGTTATAGAAGAAAATACTTACGCTTTTCCAGAGAAAACCGCGCGGCTTTTTCCCCTAAAGCGTAGCGGGTTGTAGGCTATAGAGTAGAGAGTTCTACCCTATAGGGGACAAGCCGGCATTATATAGGGAAGAAGCCGGCATTATAGTGTCAGCCCATTGACATGAGTGTCCTAAACGACCACCCACAAAGAAACGGACAGGCATCGAAGGGTGAACGAGTAGGCATTGGATGGCAAACGGGTAGGCACCCGTTTTAAAAGCAAGGTATTGAAGTGACATTGAGATAGCTGGTTTGACTGGGACAAATGGTTTCGAATTACTTTGCTGATAGAAACCCTAACTATCCCGAATAATTTCCGTACTTTTGCTGTCTGTTTAAAAGAAGAGAGAATGGCAATGAAATACCTTGTTACTGCTCCGGAGAATAATATCCGGGCTTCCATACAACTCCCCGCTTCCAAAAGCATTAGTAATCGCGCATTGATATTGAATGCATTGAGCTATAGTCCCTATCCGATACAGAACATCGCCCAGTGCGACGATACCGATGTGATGGTAAAGGCGCTCAATTCAAACAGTTGCGATTTCGATATAAAGGCGGCCGGTACGGCCATGCGTTTCCTCACCGCTTTCCTTTCCAAGATTGTCGGCGAATGGACTATCACCGGAACGGAGCGGATGAAGAACCGCCCGATCAAACTGCTGGTCGATGCGCTCAATTCCCTGGGGGCACGTATCGAATATATCGAGAAGGAAGGCTATCCGCCTTTGCGTATCTTCGGAAGCGCGTTGCAGGGTGGTGAGATTTCATTGGCCGGCGGGGTCAGCTCGCAATATATCTCTGCCTTGCTGATGATCGCCCCGCTGATGGAAAACGGACTGACGTTGAATCTGGAAGGCAATATCATCTCCCGCCCTTATATCAACCTGACGCTGCAACTGATGGAACAGTTCGGCGTGAAAGCAACCTGGAAAGGTCAGACAATCAGGATACTTCCACAGGAATACCAGCCGATCCGTTTTACGGTAGAGTCCGACTGGAGTGCCGCTTCTTACTGGTATTCGATGATGGCGCTGTCGAAAAATGCCGAAATAGAACTGCTCGGCCTTTTCAAAAACAGCCTGCATGGTGATGCCGCCGGTGCGAAGCTGTTCGCCCAGCTGGGAGTCGGAACCGTCTTTACCAACCGCGGTGTGCAGTTGAAGCATAACGGGAATGTGGCGAAGAAACTGATCTACGATTTCGTGAACGAACCAGATCTGGCGCAAACATTTGTCGTCACCTGCGTGTTACTAAATATCCCCTTCCGTTTCACCGGACTGCAATCGCTGAAGATAAAGGAAACCGACCGCATCGAAGCCCTGAAAACAGAACTTCGTAAACTCGGTTACCTGCTTACCGACAGCAACGACAGCATCCTGGAATGGAACGGAGAACGTTGCGAACCGGACGCCGATCCGGTAATCGCCACTTACGAAGATCACCGCATGGCGATGGCTTTTGCCCCGGCTGCGCTGGTTTTGCCGCAGGGCATACAGATAGCCGATCCCGGCGTGGTGACAAAGAGTTATCCCGGCTATTGGGAAGATTTGCAGAAGGCCGGTTTTACAGTGAAGGAGATTTAATATGTGGTATATCGTTTTAGGTGTAATCGTGCTGGGCGTCATTGCTGCCATAGCCGGTTATTTCAGAAATAAGAAATTGCAGAAGATGCTGGAGCGCGGGGAGATCAGCGAGATTCCCGAAGTCCGCGAAATACCCGAAGAGTGCTGCGGGCAGCATGAAACCTGCGAACGCGACAGCCTGTTGGCTGCCGTCAGCAAGAAGATTGAATATTACGACGACGAGGAGTTGGACCGTTTCCGCGGACTGAAAAGCGACGCCTATGAAGAAGCGGCAGTCGACGAGTTCCGGGAAGTGCTCTACACCTTGCAGTCGGAAGAAGTAGCCGGATGGCTCCGCAGCCTTCAGCTTCGCGGGATAAACCTTCCGGATGCTTTAAAAGACGAGGCTTTCCTGATTGTCGGGGAGCGAAGAATACATTAAGAATATGGACTTATTACAATACACCTTTTTTCAACATGCGCTGATCGGCAGCCTGCTTACCGCGATAACCTGCGGAATCGTGGGTACTTACGTGGTCGCCCGTCGCCTGGTGTTTATCAGCGGGGGAATCACCCATGCCTCTTTCGGCGGTTTGGGACTTGGTTTCTATCTGGGGACGAACCCGATCCTGATGGCGATGGTCTTTTCCGTCCTTTCCGCTTTCGGGGTAGAGTGGGCAAGCAAGACGCAGAATGTGCGTGAAGACTCGGCCATTGCCGGTGTCTGGGCGTTGGGCATGGCGCTGGGAGTGATCTTTATCTTTCTGACACCCGGCTATTCGCCTAACCTGTCCGCTTACCTGTTCGGTAATATCCTGACAATCTCTTTATCCGATATTATCTGGGTGGCAGCATTGGCGGTGGTGCTGATTGCCGTTTTCTCCCTGTATCTCCGCGAGATCGTCTACGTGGCTTTCGACAGCGACTTTGCCAAAACGCAGCATATCCATGTAAAGTGGATCGAGTATATGATGATGTTCTTTATTGCAATGACTATCGTGCTCTCCATCCGGTTGGTCGGCATCATGCTGCTGATGAGCCTGCTGACCCTGCCGCAGATAACGATAAACCTTTTCACTTCCGACTTCAAGAAGATTATCTGGGGAAGCATCGGGCTGGGATTCGTCAGCTGCGTGATCGGGCTGGTTCTCTCCTATTTCCTGAATGTACCTTCCGGAGCTTTTATCATCCTGGTGCTCGTGCTGGTCTTTTTGCTCATGAAAGGCGTATTATTCTTTACGAAAAGGCAATAAAACAGATTCATCTCAGTTTATTATATGATAAAGAGCCCACATACTACGTGAAGAAAGGTTTTTACTATATAATTGCATTGTTCGCAGTACTCTTGCCTTGGTCGTGCAGCACGAAGAAAAACACCAAAGCGAGCCGGTTCTATCATGCGGTCAATTCCAGATACAACATCTACTACAACGGAAAGGTGTCTTTCGACGAAGCATTGAAAGCGATGGAGACCGGGTATAAGGAGAGTTATGCCGAAATGATCCACATGTATCCTATCAGTGCGCAACCCAAAGACAAGAAAGAGACCGGAGGCCCTTTCGACCGGGCCATCGAGAAAGGTAACAAAGCCATCAAGCTCCATTCCATTAAAGCCAAACCACCCAAGAAACCGGGCTGGCGCAACGATCCGAAGCAACGCGCCTGGCAGGAGCAGGAAGAATATAATCCTTTCCTGAAGAAATGCTGGCTGCTGATCGGCCAGGGGCAGTTCTATAATGCCGACTTCCTGCAGGCGTCGGCTACCTTCTCTTATATCGCCCGCCATTATGCGCAGGATGAAGAAGTCGTTGCCGAGGCACGTTTGTGGCAGGCACGCTGTTATACGGAAATGGATTGGTTCTATGAAGCCGAAGATATCCTGGGCAAGCTCAATACGAACGGGATTCCCCGGAAGAACCTGAACCAGTATGCCGCTGTTTATGCCGATTATCTGGTGAAGAACAAGCAGTTCGACGATGCTATCCCTTACTTCAAGTCGGCCATCAAGTCGGAAAAGAGCAAGTTGCAACGCGCACGCATGAAATACCTGTTGGGGCAGATCTACGCTACGCAGGATCAGAACGGACTGGCTTATAATATGTATAAGGAAGTGATTCGGGCAAACCCGCCTTACGAACTGGAGTTTGCGGCACGCATCCGCCAGACGGAGGTATTCTCGGGCGCCAACTACCAGAAAGTGGTCAAGATGCTTCAACGCATGACGAAAAGCGATAAGAATAAGGATTATCTCGACCAGGTATATTATGCCCTGGGTAACGTCTATCTGAACCGCGAAGATACCGTCAATGCCATAAAGAATTATGAACTGGGTGTTGAAAAGAGTACCCAGAACGGACTGGAGAAAGCGATCTGCCAGATCATGCTGGGGGATATCTATTTCTCCCGTCGCGATTATGTGAAAGCGCAACCTTGCTTTAGCGGTGCTTTGTCGGGCATCCAAAAGGAATATAAAGATTACAAACGCGTATCGAAACTGTCGGCAGTGCTCGACGAGCTGGTGGTACATGTAGAGGCTGTTCATTTGCAGGATAGCTTGCAGACGCTCGCCAAGATGCCCGAGACGGAACGTCTGGCGGTTATCGACAAAATCATCGAACAGGTAAAGAAAGAGGAAGAAGAAGCCAAGGCATTAGCCGAGAAAGAGGCTTACCTGGCGGATCAGGCATCCAAAGGTACCGGCATCGACCGTCCGGGAACGGAGACGGGAGGTATCGTATTGCCTACTTCTTCGGGTGGAGCTGCGTTCTATTTCTATAATCCGTCTACCGTATCGCAAGGCAAGGCGCAGTTCCAGCGTAAGTGGGGACGTCGTCCGCTGGAAGATAACTGGCGACGCCGGAAGAAAGAAATGTCTACCTTCAATGAGGAACCGTTGGATGAGGAGGGCATGACAGAAGCCGGCGAACAGGCTGTCGGGCCGGATGGCCAACCTCTCCCCACCGATTCACTGGAAGCCGGTTTGCCCGAAGTAGCAGCCGACGACCCGAAATCGCGCGAATATTACCTGCAACAGTTACCTTTCACACCGGAAGATGTGGAAGCATCCAACATCATCATAGAAGACGGGTTATATAATATGGCAATGATCTACAAAGACAAACTTGAAGATCTGCCTTTATCGATCGAAGCATTCGAGGAGTTGGAACGCCGCTTCCCTGACAATCAGCACCGGTTGGAAAGCTATTACCAAGTCTATTTGATGGCACTCCGCACCGGCAACACCGCGCTGGCTGCTGAATATAAGACGAAGATGACGAATGCATTCCCGGATGCAGATTATACCATTGCCATTTCCGATCCGAACTACGAATATAATATCCGTATGATGGATTCCGTACAGGATTCTATCTACCAGTCTACCTACGACAGTTATCTGGCAAGCGATACGAGTGCCGTACGCCGGAATTACCGGGAAGTGACAGCCAAGTATCCGCTGGCAACGCTGATACCCAAGTTCATGTTCCTGGAAGCATTGACATACGTGCAGGCAGGTGATACCGAAGGCTTTAAAGCTGCATTGAAAGCGTTGATCGAGAAATATCCTTCTGCCGACGTTACCGAGTTGGCGGGAGAGATGCTGAAAGGTCTGCTTCGTGGCCGTACATTGGTACAGGGTAGCGTAAAAGGGATGGCATGGAACCTGCGTTTCGGTTTAGGTGAGGACGGTTCGCTCTCTGCCGCCGATTCCGCACGTACATTTACCGCCGAGCCGAATACGCCTTACCGCATGCTCCTGATGTATCCGACCGGAAGTGTGGACAGGAACCAGTTGCTGTTTGCCGTAGCCGCCTACAACTTCGCCAACTTTATGGTGAAGGAGTTCGACCTCACATTCGAGGAGGCCGGCCCGATGTCCATGCTTAATATTACCGGCTTTACCGGAATCGAAGAAGTGCTCCAGTATTATAAGATGATATATGGTAAAGACGGTTATGCGCAGGCACTGGATAAGAATGTAGCGATCCTTCCGATTTCGGAAGACAACTACGAAACGCTGATGCGCGGTAAGACCCTCGAAGAATACATCAACTTCTTTGAAGAAAACTTCGGTGAAAAGGCTCCCGAACTGGCTGCCCGCTGGCAACATCGTATGGAAGCAGAAGAAGAAGCGGAAATCGAACAGGATGCTGCTCAACCGCAGGAAGAAACACCTGCAAAAGCGACCGAGGAACAACCTGTCACCGAAGAAGCCCAGGTAGAAGAAACGGTAAAACCGGCAGAAGAACCGCTGGCTAAAGATACGGTAGTACCGGAAGTTGCAGCTCCGGATACAATCGTCCCCGTTCCTGTCCCGGTATTGGAAACACCGGTCGATACAGTAGCCATAGCACCGCTTATCCCCGACAGTACGGTCATTACGGCTCCGCAGGATACCGTCCGGGTTCCGGAAGAACGGAAAGAGCTTACCCTAAAAGAAATCGAAGCTATCCGTAAGCGTGAAGCCGAAGAAGAAGCTGCCCGTAAGGAAGAAGCCCGCAAGGAATTTGAAGCTCAGCAGAAAGCCGAAAAAGAATTGCAGGAACAGAAAGCCAAAGAACGTGCCGACCTGTTGAAGAAGCAGCAGGAAGAAGAACAGGCCCTTCTGAAAGCAAAAGCCGACCGCGAAAAGCAGCTCGAACAGGATCGCAAGAACAAGCTGAAACAGGCCGAAGCCGACCGCAAAGCCAAGCTGAAAGCCCGCAAAGATCTTCGCAAGCAGAAGGAACGCGAGTACAAGGAACGACTCAAACAGAAGGAAAAAGAACGCAAGCAGAAAGAGCGCGAATACAAAGAAAAACTCAAAGCCAAAGAAAAGGCACGCCGCGAAGCCCAGAAGGCAAAAGAGGCGGCTGCTCGTGCCCGAAAACGATAAAAAGAGTTATATTTGTAGACCAAACAAATGTAACTAGATGGGGAATAAGGCATCATTGGTAGAAAGATTAAGAGGTGGAGATCGTACTGCATTTAATGAAATATATGAACTGTATTATCTCTCCGTACGTCTTTATGCCGACCTTATGCTGGACTCTGATGATGCTGAAGATATCGTACAGGATGTATTCTTAAATCTCTGGTTGCATCGGGATGGCCTGGACGAAACACTCTCTCTCCGGGGCTATCTGCTTCGTTCGGTATATAATTCCGCATTGAATTTATTGAAAAAGAAAAAGCATGCAGGCGATTATTATTCTTCCTGTGAAAAAGAGATAGAAGAAATGGAATACAATTACTACGACCCCGATTCATGCGATATTATCCGACGGCTTTACAATGCCGATTTGCGTGCCGATCTGCAAGCCGCTATCGACAGCCTGCCTGCCCGCTGCCAGGAAGTTTTTACCTTAAGTTACCTGCAGGATATGCCCAGTAAAGAAATAAGCCGGAAATTAGGAATCTCTTTAAGTACGATGGACAACCACATTTATTCAACCCTAAAACACTTGAGGAATAAACTGGAAGGATATAAAACCGGACTGGTATTGTTGGTTTTATTTTTCCTGCAAGATGGAAAAAACTTATTTTGAATAGGTACTTTATCCCTCATCGTTGTATAATATATAAATACGGTATAGCATAATGGACGAAACTATCATATACAGATATCTGGCAGGAGCCGCCACAGAAGAAGAAAAACTGCAATTGTTGAATTGGTTGAAAGCTTCTCTTGCGAACAAATCTGTATTTTTTGATATAAAGGCTATTTGGAGTGCAAAACATAGTATCTCTCAGAATAAAGCAAGCTCGGAACAGTTGGAAGAATCCCTGTCCGCTATTAATCAGCGGATAGACCGTTTCATTCCTTTAAACGGAAAACCGGTGGACCGCCATCGCTTGTGGATACGCCGGATTGCGGTGGCAGCAGTTTTGGTGGCAGCATTCGTATCGATCCCGCTTTTATATAACAGTCCAGAAATTACTCCTGTTGCCGAGATCGTTTATATTAACGATGCACAGGATTCCGTCAAAAAAGTATTTCTTCCGGACGGAACTCTGGTTTGGCTGAATGCCAGTTCCCGTTTGACTTATTCGGCTGAATTTACAGACGGCCGTCGGCTGGTGGAGTTGCAGGGAGAAGCCTTTTTTGAGGTAGCCAAAGATACGTTGAATCCTTTCATCGTAAAGACGAATACAATGATGGTGAAAGCGATCGGGACTTCTTTTTGCGTCACGACTTCACCAGATGGAGTCTGTAAAACGACTTTACAGACCGGTGCAGTGCAATTACTGCGTACCGATGGAAACAAACTGGTCGCTCTCACGCCCGGACAGCAAGCCGTCTATTCGAGTAGCTCTGAGAGAATTGAAATTCGCAATGTCGATGTTGAGGAATATATCGCATGGCGCTTCGACTTAATCACGCTGGCCGGAGCAAGCATATCTTCTATCATTCACCGCATAGAAGAAACCTACGGCATTTAGGTAAAAATGGATACAGCCGCACTGAAAAATAAATGTTATAACTTCTCTTTCCGAAAAAACAAAGGTGCTTCCGACGCACTTCGCCGTCTTTCCTATATGACAGGAATCCCTGCCGATACGATCCGTTGATATCTTTTGGGGCTGCCGATAATTATTTTGTATCCTGCAAAACAAGGTACAGCAGCCCTCTTTTTCCCTTCCCTGTTATATAA
>JAJPZM010000134.1 GCA_021204335.1 Parabacteroides sp.
ATGAATACTTTTGAACAAGAGATATTAAATAAGCTACCCAATTGTTATGAAAATAAAGAATGTCTTATCACTGATGTGGCTAAAGTACATGCAGAACTGCTATTTATTCATCCTTTCAGGGAAGGGAACGGCAGGACAGCCCGTTTATTAGCAAACTTAATGGTTCAAAAACAAGGATATAAAAAGTTAGACTTTAGCAGAATTACTTCCACTTCCACCTATTTCAACAAGTATGTAAATGCAGTACAAATGGCTGCAAATAAAGAATATGGTTATATGGAAGAAATTATAAAGATGACTTTTGAAGACGGAGCCTGACTTTCTCATAAATAGATAAAGCCATTTCTTCAGAAATATGAATTCCTTCAATCTGAAAAGAGGCGATCATGGAACGCAAAAACTGCATCTTCTCCTCATTTGTCTGCTCCTTTAAAATTCTCGTCTTCATAAATACTTATCTTTATACAAAGATAGGATTTATTTCTGACAATACAAAATTACAAACTACCTTCAAACACTTTATAGTTCATAACAAACCCCGAGAAAATCAATGGACTTCCCGGGGTTTATATTTGTTATTCTTATTGCTTATTTATGCGTATCTTCCAGCATAAAGCGGAGCGTCCCGACATTTACCAGTTCTTCCTGCGAAATGGTGTAGCCTTTCAGTTTCTTTCCGCCGGCGGTGACTTCCTTGATATAGATGTCTTCCGGCGTTTGGTGCATGGATTCGATAACCAACTGGCCTTTCGGATAGAATTTCTTATTCAGGTCGATGGTTACCTTGTTGAAGGTCGGCGAAGTAAGCACGTAATCCAGATCGCCCGGACAGGCCGGATAGAATCCCATCATGGAGAAGACAGCCCAGGTCGACATCGTTCCGGTATCGTCGTTACCCGGAAGGCCGTTCGGGGCATTATGATAATACTTACTCAACAACTCGCGAACAAGCTTCTGCGTACGCCAGGCTTCGCCTTTAAAGTAGCTGAACAGGTACGGATAAGCGATATCCGGCTCATTGGCCATATCGTAATAGCCTTTGTCGAATACCATTTGCAGCTTGTCGACAAACTTCTTCTGGCCGCCCATCAGTTTGGTAAGTCCCTTTATATCATGAGGAACATAGAAGGTATAATTCCAGGCATTCCCTTCATGGAAGCCGGGGCTGGGTTCAAAGTTTTCTCCCTGCTTCGGGTCGAAAGGCGCATAGAACGTTCCGTCGGGCAAAATCGGACGAAGCGTGCCGAATTCCTTATCGTAGTAATGTTTATATCCCATCGAACGGTCGCCAAACAGTTTGGCATCCTCTTTCTTACCTAAAGCATTGGCAAACAGGGATAGGTTCCAATCGGCAATGTAATATTCGAGGGCATGGGAAACAGAGTTGTCATATTGTTCGCGCAGAGTGACATAGCCTTTTGTCAGATAATCGTTATTATCCGGACGAAGCAGATTGAACTCGCCCGGCGTAGTTGCCCCTTTGCGCATGGCTTCATAGGCCGTTTCCACATCGAAGTCACGCAGACCACGCAGGTAGGCATCTACTATATAAGGTATGGAAGGGTCGCCCTCCATCGTAAGGGTTTCGCGTCCGTAGAGTTCCCATTTGGGCAGCCAGCCGCTTTCCTTGTACATATCGATCATCGTACGGATAATATCCAACTGGCGTTCGGGGAAGAGCAAAGTCATCAGCGTACTTACGTTGCGATACGTATCCCACAAAGAGAATACAGTGTAACGATTACCGGTAGTGTGGCCTACTTTCAGACTTTCCATTATCGGATATTCGCCATTGACGTCCTGGATAATGTTCGGATGGATCAGCAGGTGATACAAGGCGGTATAGAAAATCATCTTATCATCGTTGCTGCCGCCTTCCACCTTCACGCGTGACAGGTCGCCATTCCACATATTGCTGGCAGCCGCTTTCACCTTATCAAAGTCGAAACCCGGTTGCTCCGTATTCATATTTAGGCGGGCATTCTCGATACTGACGAAAGAGACGCCCATCTTTACTTCGATGGTCTCGTTTTCTTCCGTATCGTAAGTGAACCAAACGCCTACATCGTCACCGCTCATCTCGCGGGTATAGCCTTTGTAGAGCTTGTATTTGCCGGAATAGATATCCCATTCGGCTTCTACTCCCTTCATTTCGCGCTGTTTCTTCCAGTAACCCATTTCTTTCGGGGCTTTGCTCACCTTCATGACAAAGTAAATTGGGAAAACGGCCTGGGGATTATAACAGAAAGTGCCCAGTAACTTGCTTCCTTCGATCTCGGTTTCGTTGACGATACGAACGGTAGCGCCGGTTTCGTTGGTCAGTCCCTCGCCCAAATTCAGCAGGATATTCCTCTGCCCTTTCGGAAACGTAAAGCGGCTCAAACCTGTACGCAGACTGGCAGTCGCTTCCGTCTTGATATTATATTTAGTCAGGACGTTGCTGTAATAGCCTGGGTGGGCTACTTCGTCTTTATACTGGCTGCCATATTCCTTATAATCGACCTTCAACTCTCCGGCAGTAGGCATCAGCAGCAAACTGCCTAACTCAGGACATCCTACCCCGCTCAAATTGACATGCGTAAAGCCTGTCATATAATTATTATCGGCCGAATAGGGTGTCGACCACCATTGACTGTCTTTGTCAAAACGGTTCGTTTCGGAACCCATTACATTGAATGGGGTGACGCTCATCATACCCTGCGGACAGATGGCACCGGGATTGGTTGTCCCGTAATTGCTCGTCCCGATGAAGGGATTTACATAATCGACCGGCTGTTGTGCCGACGCCATCAGGCCGCCACAAAGCAGAAGGCTCATTATTAGCTGTTTCATGCTTGATTTATTTAGTTAATAATTAAATTGTTTTACTTTATCTCTCGATGCTTCCCTTACTTCAGAAAAGCAACAGCTTACTACTTATTTTGCCCAAATCAGGCACTTTATTTGACGGAAGTAAGCAGAAAATCTACTCAAGACCCCCATCTCGCCCCTTTTTACACCCGGGTCTCAACGATGCCGACACCAGGGTGTCAAGGCCATCCACACCCGGGTGTCGGCGGGTTTTTCTCACTATATCGCTGAAAATAAGTAATATACTACGGGAAATCATCCTTACTATTATCCATTATTAGTGATAGTTGTGATAGTTGCAGTGATAGTTATTTATAGCAACTATCACTCTATAACATATTATTTATCAACCATCTAACTCCATTTGTGATAGAGTGACAGTTGTTTTTTCATTTTAATCAATTTGAATTACCATACTACGATCTCATCCACAAAGATAAAGCCTTTGTTCGCTTCATCGGCTTTGAGACGCACGTAGCGGGCTTTCCAATTTCCTTGGAAAAGATATTCCTGGAAAGAGAGATCTGCATCCTTATTGGAAATGGTAGTAGGGATGATTCCTTGTGAAGTGAAATCCGTTCCATTCTCAGAAGTCAGCAACTCGACAGTGGCAGGCTGATAAACGCCCGGGCCGATCAATTGCATGAAGCGGGCGGATACCTTATGAATATCAGTCACTTCTTCCATATCGATCACACAATCGAGATCGTTCAGATAGCCCTGCCAACGGCCGTCCAGATAAGTAAGTCCTCCACGATAGCCATCCACCAGCGCATTCATGCCGCCTGCCATATAGCCGGGATAGAGCTTACTATTATAATGTATAGGCTTGTTGATTGCCCGGTGGTAATCTACCTTCTTTTCAGTCGGCGTTCCTTGCAGTTGTCCGTTTTGGAAAAGGGCAGCTTTAATATTAGCAGAATCCTTTACCAGGATCATCCCGTCATAAATGGCGGAAGAGACAGTCGGGGTTGTCCCGTCTGTCGTATAACGGATCTCTGCCGGATACTTCTCTGCGTCCAGGAAGACTTCGATCTGCTTATTGACCGTATCAACCTTCATCGTCACTTCCAGTTCGTCGGAAAGCGTGAACGTATTAATTCCCATCTGCTGCAATTTAGAGATATGGGCGTTCATACGGGGTTTGAAGTCGTTCCATTCGCGTTTCTCCTGAGGTGACCAGGCTATCTCGGCCAAAGCCAGCGCACGAGGAAACATCATATATTCCAGGTGTTTTTCGTTCGGAATATATTCCGTCCAGGTGTTAGCCTGTACGCCCACGATATGCTTACTTTCTTCCGTCGTCAGCGAATCGACCGGAATCGGATTATAACTATATACCTTTTTGATCGGAGTATAGCCACCGATAGCATAAGGTTGCGTCTTAGGATCGGCTTGATAGAAATCGAAATACATGTAGTTGCCCGGTGTCATTACGACATCGTGTCCCATACGGGCAGACTTGATGCCACCGCTTTCGCCGCGCCAGGACATGACGGTTGCTTCCGGGGCAAGGCCGCCTTCCAGAATCTCGTCCCAGCCGATCAGTTTGCGACCTTTCGAGATCAGGTAATCTTCGGCCTTATGGATCATATAGCTTTGCAGTTCGTCGACGCTCGTCATGCCGTTCTTTTTCATCAAGGCCTGGCATTTCGGACAAGCCTTCCAGGCGCCTTTACCGGCTTCATCACCTCCGACATGGATATATTCGGACGGGAAAAGTTCAATCACTTCATCCAACACATCTTCCATAAAGGTAAACGATTTGGGATTACCTATGCAGAAATCGCCATTCTTATAAGGCTGACCGGAGCAACTCAGTTCCGGATAGGCAAACAGCACTTCCTCGGAGTGACCGGGAAACTCGATTTCCGGCAATACATTAATATGTTTAGATGTCGCATAGGCAACAATAGCGCGTATATCATCTTTCGTATAATAACCGCCATAGGCACCGGGCGTTCCTTCGGGCAGATATTTGCGGTCTTTTCCGTCCCACCATTTCCGCCAATCGGATTCCGTACGGAAAGCCATCTCGGTAGTCAGTTTAGGATATTTATCCATCTGAATGCGCCATCCGCCGGCATCCGTCAGATGCAGATGCAACGTATTCAGTTTGTAGAACGACATCACATCCAGCAGCTTAAACACCTCTTCTTTAGGGAAGAAATGGCGCGACACATCCAGATGCATTCCCCGATACTTAAAACGGGGCTCATCCTGAATCGACACGTACGGGAAGCCCTGATCAGAAAACAACTGCCGAAGCGTTTGCTCGCCATAGAAAAGACCTGCCTGAGTTCCGGCTTTCAGATCAATGCCTTTTTCATTAACCGCCAATTGATATCCTTCCGGATTTCCACCCAGCGACTCATCGACGGTAAAAGAGACATTGGCCGGTTTATCCGCAACAAAGACAGCGGCACTGTCCAATTTAAGAAAACCTCCAAACACAGTAACCTGCGCCGGCAAGGGGATTACATTCAGTTGCGCGGTTTCTTTCGGAGAACAGGCAACAAGAAGAAAGGAAGATGCAAGGGCAATACCCATCATCATCGTGCGTGATTGTTTTGGCAACAACATAATATTCAGTTTTTGTGTATTTATTCTTGGTGCGGTAAATATACAAAGAAAAAGGGAAAATCCTATGAAAGATTTTCCCTTTGTATGAGAAGAAAGCCGCACCGTAGATATGAACAAACTCCGTATGACAGGATTTGAGTGCTTTGCCACCTTTGTAATCCGCTGTGCGATGTATACCCCGAAGGTTGCGGCCCGCCATTAGCGACAAGAGCTGTGTCTCGGAATTAAAATAAACTGATGAGTTTCCCAATCGAACAAGTGCGGCTAACTCATTTTTCTTATCACAAAGATATGTAAAGCCTTTGAATCATGCAAACAAAACGTCAACATTTTCCCCTTAAATATTGCATAAAAAAGTAAAGTGGCAGAGTGTCAGAGCTAATGAATTATCAAAAAGCACATAAAAAAGAGTCCCCGAAAGAGGACTCTTCTCCTATTGATATTTTATTATATCAATTTACTTTACTTTCGCTATGATTGCTTTGAAAGCTTCCGGATGGTTTACTGCCAGGTCGGCCAACACTTTACGGTTGATTTCGATTCCTGCAGCATGCAAAGCTCCCATCAAACGAGAGTAAGACATACCTTCCAGACGAGCGGCAGCGTTGATACGCTGGATCCACAATGCGCGGAAGTTACGTTTCTTGTTACGACGGTCACGGAATGCATAAGTCAAACCTTTTCCCCAGGTATTCTTTGCTACGGTCCACACATTCTTGCGTGCACCATAATAACCTCTGGTAAGTTTTAAAATCCGTTTTCTTTTTGCTCTTGAAGCAATATGATTTACTGATCTAGGCATAATTCTAATCTGTTTTGAATGTTAGCGTCATCCTTAATGATGATCTTACTTGCTAAATGCATTCGGTTAATAAAAATCTTTGTAAAACTCGCTTAATTTAGAGATTACTTCATGCCAAGCATAAGCTTAGCACTGTTTACATCAACAGAAGCCACAAGGCCAGTGTGAGTAAGGTTTCTCTTTGCTTTTTTAGTCTTCTTTGTCAGAATGTGACTTTTAAAAGCGTGTTTTCTTTTGATTTTTCCTGTTCCGGTAAGGGCGAACCTCTTTTTGGCACCGGAATTAGTCTTCATCTTAGGCATTTTCCAATTTGTTTTAATTATTAAACTTGACACCCTCTAACGGGTGTTTTTCTTATTCTTCTTTATTTTCTTCAGCTTCGGGCTTCTCTTCCCTGGGCTTCAGAGTGATCACTTTCTTAACCAAAGGCTTCGACGGTCCTGCAGCCGGTTTCGGAGTAGGAACAGCAGCAGCTCCCGCTTTCTTCGGTGTCAGCATAATGATCATACGCTTACCTTCCAGTACCGGTAATTGTTCTACTTTACCGTAGTCTCCCAGGTCATTGGCAAAACGAAGCAATAAAACTTCTCCCTGCTCTTTGAAAAGAATAGAACGTCCTTTAAAGAACACATATGCTTTAACCTTTGCTCCTTCTTCCAGGAATCCTTTGGCATGTTTCAACTTAAAGTTATAATCGTGATCGTCAGTTTGAGGTCCGAAACGAATCTCCTTCACTACAACCTTCACTGACTTCGCTTTCTGCTCTTTCTGTCGTTTTTTCTGCTGATAGAGGAATTTCTGGTAATCGGTTACTCTACAAACGGGGGGCGCAGCATTGGGTGAAATCTCTACCAGGTCGAGTCCTAAATCTTCGGCAATCTTTAATGCCTGGGCTATAGGAAATACTCCCTGTTCTACATTGTCACCTACTAATCGAACTTCACGAACACGAATACGTTCGTTAATTCTATACTGTTCTTTCAGATTGTCATTCTTCATTCAAAAAGATTTATTCTCCTCGTTATTTTTAGTTATTTACTCTTATTATTCTGCCAACGATTCATCATATCCTCTACTTCATCGTTCAAAAGCGCTGCAAAGGTAGCAATTTTCATCGAACCTTTATCACCTTCGCCCTGTTTTCTTACAGAAACTTCATTATTTTCTGCTTCTTTTTCTCCGACGATCAGCATATAAGGAATACGTTTCAACTCGTTATCGCGAATCTTACGGCCTACTTTTTCATTTCTGTCATCAACCAACACACGAATATCCTGTTCTTCCAGCTGACGGGCAATCTCCCAGGCATAATCGTTGAACTTTTCACTGATAGGCAGCACACATACCTGATCCGGAGTCAACCACAACGGGAATTTACCGCCGGTATGTTCGATCAACACGGCAACGAAACGTTCCATTGAACCGAACGGTGCACGGTGGATCATTACCGGGCGATGCTTCTTATTATCTTCACCGGTATATTCCAGTTCGAAACGTTCCGGCAGGTTATAGTCAACCTGGATAGTTCCCAACTGCCAGCGACGGCCGATAGCATCTTTTACCATAAAGTCGAGCTTCGGACCGTAGAAAGCAGCTTCGCCATATTCAATCTTCGCTTTCAGGCCTTTTTCCTGACAGGCTTCGATGATAGCTGTTTCCGCTTTTTCCCAGTTTTCTTCCGAACCGATATATTTATCTCTGTTTACTTTATCACGTAAAGAAATCTGCGCTTCGAAGTTTTCGAAGTCGAGTGCTTTAAAGATGATAAAGATAATATCCATTACTTTTAGGAATTCACCCTTCAACTGATCCGGACGACAGAACAGGTGGGCATCATCCTGCGTAAAACCACGTACCCTTGTCAAACCGTGCAATTCACCACTTTGTTCATAACGATAGACGGTTCCGAACTCTGCAAAACGCAAAGGCAGGTCTTTATATGAACGCGGGAATACTTTGAAGATCTCACAATGGTGAGGGCAGTTCATCGGTTTCAACAGGAATTCTTCACCTTCCTGCGGAGTATGGATCGGCTGGAACGAATCCTTACCATATTTTACATAGTGACCGGAAGTCACATACAATTGCTTTCCTCCGATATGCGGAGTCATCACCTGCTGGTAACCGTATTTCTTCTGGATACGTTTCAGGAAGTCTTCGAGTTTCAAACGCAACTGAGTACCGCGCGGCAACCATAAAGGCAACCCTGCTCCCACCGCAGTAGAGAATGTAAACAATTCCAATTCTTTACCGATCTTACGATGGTCACGTTTCTTTGCTTCTTCCAGTAATGCCAGACATTCATCCAACATCTTCTTTTTCGGGAAAGTGATACCGTACAAACGAACCAACTGTTTGCGTTTTTTATCACCGCGCCAGTAAGCACCGGCTACGCTCAGAATCTTAACAGCTTTCAGATAGGACGTGTTGGGCAAATGCGGACCACGGCACAGGTCGGTAAAAGCTCCCTGCGTATATGTGGTGATCTTACCGTCTTCCAGTTCACTGATCAACTCAGTTTTATATTCTTCACCTCTGTCACCGAACATTTTCAAGGCATCGGCCTTGGAAATATCCTGACGTTTGATTTCTTCTTTCTTTGCAACCAACTCCAGCATCTTTGCCTCGATAGCAGCAAAATCGCCTTCTTTGATAGTTGCTTCACCCGGGTCTACATCATAGTAGAACCCATTTTCAATAGCCGGACCAATACCGAACTTAATGCCCGGATAGAGTTCCTGCAGTGCTTCTGCCATTAAGTGAGCACTTGAGTGCCAGAATGCATGCCTACCTTCCTCATCATCCCATTTCAGCAACTTAACTGTTGAATCCTCATTAATAGGACGAGACAAATCCCAGGTTTCACCATTCACACTTGCGGCCAAAACTTCCTGAGCCAAACGGGAACTGATGCTTTCTGCAATCTGCATGGCAGTTGTTCCTTCGGCGTATTCTCTTACGGAATTATCCGGAAATGTAATCTTTATCATAATCTGTTCTCTATAATTCTTTAATTAGCATGCAAATTTAGCATTCTTTTTCGTAAAATAAGCCTTTTGAACCAAAAGATATATGCTTTAAACCCAAAACAGACAGGTTTTGTTGGCAAACCTGTCTGTTTTGAGCAAAAATAAGCCTTCAATTAATTACTTGTCATACGTTTAATGATACTATAAGCGTTGATGATACCCAACTCGCCCGCTTTACTCAAATCGGCAATACCCTGATTGGCATCTCCTAAGGAAAGACGTGCCAAGCCCCGGTTAAAGTAAGCCTCCGCAAAATCGGGATCGCGTTTGATTGCTTCATTATAATCTTGTATAGCCGCTCTGAAATCGCGCTGAGAACAACGCAGGTTACCCCGATTGAAGTATGCGTAAACAAAACCGGGATTCAAACGAATCACTATATCATAATCACGCGTGATCAATTCATGTTCATAAGCCCTCTTATTATCTTTTACGCTCGCAGTAGTCGGATCAACTGGTGTGCGGGATAAAGGTTGACTTTTTCCCATATTAAAATTCATACTACCCATAGAAGTTGCCAAATCATCCGAACTCGTTGCTTGCGACATATTATAAACCAGTTGTTTATAACGCACTACGGCACGATTGAAATAAGCCATTGTATAGGTAGGATCCAACTCTACCGTCTTGTCGAAATCTTTGATCGCTTCAGAAAAATCCTGAACCAGCATATAATCGAGCGCACGACCGAAATAGGCATCAGCATTCGTCGGTTGTGCTTCTATCTTAGCTGAAAAATCATTGATGGAAGCAAAGTGCAGTGCTATCTGATCTTCCGTAAGAGCTGCTTCCTCATTTGTAAGACGAAGCTTACGCGACAATACCATACGGTTATTAAATTCTTCGACCATCTTATCACAGTAAACCAACTTTTTAACCGGATCGATCTTTTCATAGTAAGTCAATACAAACTGGGGTTCGAGGTCGACACGTACATTTCTGTCTTGTACACGCCCACGAACATCGCTCTGGTATTTATTACGGCGTTCTTCATCTTTGTCATAAACCACCAGGCGGTTAAATTTACTAATGTTCTTATCCGATTTCTCACGAGTATTTTCATCGTTACTACCAGACGTTGTTGCCGTAGCATTTCCTGTTTGACCACTTCCTGTTTGTCCTGAGGACTGAGGTGATTTCTTCGCCTTATCATCCATATTCATGGCAGTCCAGTAATCGCGATCGGCACCAGCCTGGTCATTCAGTTTACGTTTAGCTTCCGAGCGGCTATAATAGCCGGGAGTAAAGTTTGGATATTGCCCCAATACCACATCAAAATCACTAACGGCACCGTGATAATCCCCGGTCTCAAACCGGAGCAATGCACGGTTATAGTAAGCCATGTAGTTATCCGGCTCCAATTGCAAGACCACATCAAAATCCTCGATAGCCCGGTTATTGTCGCCAACCTGGTAACGGAGTAAACCACGATTAAAGCGGGCTATCAGATTATCCTTATCCATGCTGATCACCTGATCGTAATCGGCCATAGCACCACGAAGATCGTTCATCTGGCAACGAACCAATCCCCGATTGATATAATAACCGCTTTCACGCGTACTCAGGCGAATTGCTTCGTTCAAGTCGGCCAATGCATCTTTCAAGTCGTTTGTCTGGTAAAGCAAAATGGCGCGATTGCCATAAGCTGGAGCATAATAAGGATCCATTTCAATCGCCTTGTTATAATCGGCAAGGGCCTTGACCGTATCACCTTTCTCGCTGTACATAGCACCGCGAGTCAGATAATTCATTGAATATTTTGGATGTGCTTTCATTAACACCTCAAATGTCTTTTCAGCATCATCATAATCTTTGCGTTGGATATTGGCAACCGCTTTATTTACCAACATCTGACGATCTTCGGGTTTAAACTCGAGACCTTTGTCGTAATCAGCTATTGCTTCAGCATATTTTTCCTGGCTTTGGCGGGCGATACCACGGGCATAATATGCCTGAACTAAAAATGGATTGCGCTGAAGGCACAGCGTACAATCTTCTTCGGCTCCTTTATAATCGTCCAGATTGATTTTAGCGACAGCACGATAGAAATAGGGTTCTGCAATCCAAGACTTCGCTTTGATAACCTGATTGAAATATTGTATCGACAGCACATAATCTTCAAAATACAATGCATTGCGTCCGATAGCCAGTACACGATCCGTATTGATCTGCGCAGAGACTATCGACAAAAATGCTACCAACATTAAAAAGAGGAATATTTTCTTCATCAGATTGCCTAATATTAATAAAGAAGAGTGCAGAAGGTTTCAATGAACTTCCGGCGCCCTTCCTCGTTCAGCGAACAAAGATAAACAATTCATACAAATGTTAAAGCGGTTCATACTAAAATTATCCTCAACAAATCGTAATCTAGCCAAAAAACATAAATCGTATATAAAAAAAAGTTGCGTCACAAAGTGCAAAACACTCGTAACGCAACCTTCTACATTATTATATACAGCATTTATTTCGGCTGTATCTTTACCATCAAATGATCTTTTGCAATCTTGTCTCCTTCATTTACGTCCAACTCGGCAATTACACCTGAAACAGGAGCAACGATCCGGTTGTACATTTTCATTGCCTGATGAATGAGAAGCAAATCACCAGCTTCTACAGCCTGGCCTTTTTCCACATAAATCTTCACAACAGTTCCCGGAAGATTGGCAATCACATCACCTACAAAGGGCTTATGCCACATCTTGCGGTTCTTGTATTTCTCTGTCAACAGCGTTTTGTATTTACGGGCAGTAACTACAAAATCGACATATTCGTTTTCTTTATTTTCCATATTTCAAAAGTATATGTACACGGATTTAATTAGAACGGAGGGATTCCGTGCTTTTTAGCCGGGCGGTATTCCTCTTTCAAAATAGAAAGTTTAAGCGCATGAAGCAATAGCGAACGTGTTTCCTTCGGCTCGATAACAGAATCGATAAATCCTTTTGAAGCAGCCACATAAGGGTTGGCAAACTTCTCGATATACTCTTTTACTTTTTCCTGACGCATAGCATTCTGGTCTTCTGCTTCCATAATTTCCTTACGGAAAATAATGTTGGCAGCACCTTCCGGTCCCATTACGGCAATTTCTGCACTCGGCCATGCAAACATAAAGTCAGCACCCAGGTGACGCGAGTTCATGGCAATATAACCGCCGCCATAAGCCTTACGCAGGATAACGGTAATCTTTGGAACAGTAGCTTCCGAATAAGCATACAGCACTTTGGCACCATGACGGATCACGCCTGTATGCTCCTGGTCTACGCCCGGCAGATAACCTGGCATATCTTCCAAAGTAATAATAGGAATATTAAAGGAATCGCAGAAGCGGATAAAACGAGCGGCTTTATCGGCACTGTCACAATCCAACACACCAGCCAGAACCATCGGTTGATTAGCTACAAAACCAACAGTTTCGCCACCCATACGACCGAAACCGATCACGATATTGGCAGCCCACAGTTCCTGAATTTCGAGGAAGTCAGAATCGTCGACGATACATTTGATAACATCACGCACATCGTACGGCTGTTTCGGATCGGCAGGAACAACCTGCTCAATATTCAGCATAGCTGTCGGTTCTTTTGGTTCAGAAGCTTTTGCACGATGTTCGTTGTTCCAGGGGATAAAGCTAATCAAGCGTTTTACCTGTTCGAAACATTCCTGCTCGCTTAAAGCATAGAAATGGGCATTACCCGTTGTCTCAGCATGCACACGTGCACCATCCAGGTCTTCCATCGAAATATCTTCACCCAGAACCGTCTTAATTACGTTCGGACCGGTGATAAACATTTTAGAAATATTTTCAACCACAAACATAAAGTCTGTCAATGCCGGAGAATAAACAGCGCCACCGGCACACGGGCCCAGAATCAATGAAATCTGAGGAATCACACCTGATGCAATCATATTTCTATAGAATATTTCTCCATATCCGGCCAAAGCGCCGACACCTTCCTGGATACGTGCTCCACCGGAGTCGTTGATGCCGATAATCGGACATTTCATCTTCAGTGCATGATCCATGATCTTCGTGATCTTACGGGCATGCTGCAAGCCTAATGAACCGCCGGCAACAGTAAAGTCCTGTGCATAAATACACATCGGAGCACCAAAAATAGTACCCGTACCTGTTACTACGCCATCACCCGGAAAGTCTTTTTTATCCATTCCGAAATCGCGGCCATCATGCTTTACAAACAAATCATACTCATGAAAAGAGTTCTTGTCAAGCAAAGAAAGAATACGGTCGCGGGCAGTCAATTTGCCCATTGCGATTTGCTTTTCAATAGCGGCTTCGCCTCCACCCATCTCAACGACGGCTTTCTTTTCTCTGAGGTCTTGAATGTTTTTTACTTAAATCTGCCATATTGATTTATTTAAGAGTTTTATTATTTACCGACAGCTTTTGCCCGATAAGAGCAGCGGGCGGTACCTTTAATAATACTGTTTAATTCCCCTTTATTTAATTGACGACGAATAGGCGATACATTATCGATAAACACATGACCGGTCAGGTGTTCGCATTCATGCTGTACCACGCGGGCTGCAAAACCTTCTACCTCTTCCTCCTGTTCAATCAAATTCTCATCCAGATACTTTACCCGGATTTTTTTTGCACGGGCTACTTTCTCATGTATTCCCGGAAGGCTGAGACAACCTTCTTCCAAAGAGATTTCTTCTTCACTGCGTTCTACGATATCCGGATTGATCATAGCGCGCTTGAATCCTTTACATTCCGGAAAGTCATCACCCATCACATCGGCATCGATCACCAGCAAACGCAACGATAACCCTACCTGTGGAGCGGCCAACCCTACTCCATCGGCATTATACATCGTATCAAACATGTTTGCCACTAATTGTTTTAAATCGGGATAATCTTTCGGAACATCTTCAGCCTCTTTTCTTAATACCGGCTGACCATATAAGTATACAGGTAAAATCATAAACTATAACTGATATTTTTTATTTTCTAAATATGACTGCAGGATAATTACAGCGCTGATTTCATCTACCAAGCCTTTATCCTGTCTTTTTTTCTTTTTTAGACCTCCGTCCAACATCGCTTTATGAGCCAGCACAGAAGTGAAACGTTCATCGTAATATTCGACCGGGATATGCGGAATTGTCCGTTTCAGATACGTAACGAATGCCTCCACATATTTCATATTTTCCGAAGGTTCGTTGTTCATTTGCTTTGGCAACCCGACCACAAATAAATCGACCGACTCCTTCGATACATAGCCGGACAGCCAGGCAACAAGTTCACCACTTGGAACTGTAGCAAGACCGTTTGCAATCATCTGCAAAGTATCCGTGACTGCCAGTCCGGTTCGTTTCCGACCGTAATCAATTGCTAGTATCCTTCCCATCGGCTGCAAAGATAGCACAAATATGCATTACTTATTACACAAATAGACAAAAAGTGTGCAATCCATAAGTTTAATAGGCATTCTTTTCCCCTTTGGACATGTTGAGAATCGTTACTACAATGATCTTCAGATCCAGGAAAAACGACCAGTTCTCGATATACCACACATCTCTTTTCACACGTCCTTCCATTTGCTCCAACGTCTTGGTTTCTCCACGATAACCGGTTACCTGAGCCCAGCCCGTAATACCGGGCCTTACGAGGTGACGTACCATATATTTATCGATAAGAGCAGAGTATTGCTCGGTATGCTTAAGCATGTGAGGACGCGGGCCTACGACCGACATTTCACCTTTCAGTACATTGAGGAACTGGGGGAACTCATCCAGATTCGTTCGGCGAAGAAAATTACCAATGCGTGTTTTACGAGGATCATCTTTTGCAGCCTGCACCTTATCGGCTTCGGCATTTACCCGCATAGTACGAAACTTATAGCATTCAAACTCCTGCCCGTACAAACCAGTACGTTTCTGCTTAAAAAAGATCGGTCCCGGAGAAGTTATCTTGATTAATGCACCTACAATAATATAAAGTATCGGATAAATTGTCAGCAAAACCGCCAAAGAAAAAACGATATCAAAAGATCGTTTTAGTGCCCGGTTATAAGCAGCCTGCAATGGTTCCCTGCGAACAGCCAATAATGGAATTGACTCCATCACCTCCATAACAAGACTTTTCTTGATATTTCGATAGAACTCCGGAACAATGTAAAAACGGATCATGTGCTTTTCAGCAAAATTCATTATCCGCAATATCTTTTCGTCCTGTGTACCGGGTAAGGTACAATATATTTCATCTATATCATTCTCCTGAGCATATTTTTCAACCTCATGAGTCATACCCAAGTAATTGGGAAGAACGCTTTGCGAAGATATATTATCATCAAAAAAACCCATGATACTGAAACCAAATGAAAGATCATCTTTCATAAGCCGGTATAATTCCATACCGTTCTTTCCAGCTCCAACGATAATAACCTTTTTAAAATTATACCCTTTCCTTCGATACATCTTCAAGGTCATACGGACCAGAACACGCCAAAGTGAAAAGACAACAATCGTTACAACATAATATACCAGCAAGAAAGTTGCCAGCACATCACCTATATTCAGAAAAATAAGACAGGTCGCAAACAAAAAAACCAAAGAGGATATCAATGCAAAAGCACGTTGAACGATCTTATCAATAAACACTACAGCTATATGTAACTGCATAGGTACAAAATACAAAGCGAAGAAATAGCAAAAATTCAACAATAGTACTACCTCTCTCAAGCTATTGTTAATTGCCTTCGTATAAAATTCACCCAACCCATAATAAACGGCAAAGAACAGCAGATTTATCACAAGTAAATCCCCAACTCCTATAAGCCATTGAATAAGGTAACCATGTTTTTTGTCGAATTCCATAACTGTGCTCTAAGATTCCACAAAAATAAGCAAAATTCCACGCAAAAAAAAGGCTGCACAACATAATGTGCAGCCTTTTTCAAGTATAATTAAAAAAACAATTAATTATTAGCAGACATGATAACAACGCGGTTCCAGTTGTTTTCGCTGTACGGTTGTTCGTCAGAACCTCTCCATTCGATAGTAATCTGATTAGAGTTGATACCGTATTTTTCGATCAGTTCTTTAGCAACGGCTTTAGCACGTTTTTCAGAAAGACCCATGTTGTATTTTGAATTACCAGTATTCTTGTCAGCATAACCGATAACCTTGATCGGAGTATTATTACCCTTCATGAATTCAGCAGTGTTATAGATATTGATCTGCTGGTTCTTATCGATCTTAGAGCTGTTCAAGCGGAAATAAACAACATTATCTACATAATTATTTACAACGTTAGTTACAACTTCCTGGCATTCAGGGCAAGATTCCGGACGTTTGCTCAATTCATCGTTAGCAGCACGCAAAGAGTTGATCTGACTGTTCAAATCGTTCAGCAAAGCATAATCCATCGGTTCCAGAACTTCGAAATCAGTTTTACCCAATTTGAATGTCAAACCGGCGCTCAACTGAGCGATACCGTCTGTTAGGTGATACATAGAAACGCGGTTGAATTGTTCGTTCAACAAAGAACCCTGAACTTCTACGTTCAAATCAACACGTTTACTCAAACGGAAAGCAGTAAGGATACCGGCATTCAATGTAGGAGATTCTGTTCTTGCAAATCCCTGATTTTCGAAACGCTGTGCGTAACCGAAACCTACCCAGGGAATCAAGCGGAATACTCTCTTTTCATTATATACACCCCAGAAGTTAGTAACATCCCACAACAAATCTACATGAGCTGCTGCATACTTGTTATGCTGCATAAATTCTGCATTGTCACCTACAAATCCATGTAAAAGACCACCGTTTAACTGAGCACGGAAAGCCAGATACGGATTAAACCATTTACCGAATGAGAACTGAGGCGCAAAATTCAAACGGTTTCCAAAGTCCGCTTTATCATTTTGGTCACCTAACAACATACCTGCACCACCGGCAACAGAAATAAACCAGTTGTCACCTGCTTTGTTTTTCTTGAAGTTTGTTTTATAACCTTTTTCAGTACTAAAACCAACTTGCGGTTTAAACTCTTGTGCAGACACAGAAAAAACAAAACCTAACAACAAAGCCAAAAGTAATACTTTAGTCTTCATATTCATCAACATTTTAATTAAACAATCAATTACCTCAAATAACGCTCAAATATAGAGCAAAATTAACTCTTTTTTTTAACTAAAACAAAATAAAACTGCATTTTGTTCTTAATTTATTCAAAATAGTTCAGAATTTTATAGCCTCCTTGCTTCAGATAAGACTCTTTTTTCATGAGCTTTACATCATTCTGCATCATATCCTGAATAAGAGCATCGAGGGTGTATTTCGGCTCCCAACCTAACTGGGTACGAGCCTTCGTTGCATCCCCGATCAGCAAATCCACCTCTGTCGGACGAAAGTACTGCGGATCAACTCCAACGACTTCCTCTCCCATTCGTTCCTTAAAACTTTCAAGGTAAGATTCACCTACTTTCTCTATAAACATTTTTTCGTCAATAAAGTTTAATACTGCAACCTCATTTATGTCCTCTCCTTTAAAAATAATTTCTACACCTATTTCTTTAAAGGCTTTACTGATAAAATCGCGAATAGTAGTGGTGATCCCCGTAGCTATTACATAATCAGACGGTTCGTCCTGCTGAAGAATAGCATGCATGGCACGTACATAGTCTTTGGCATGCCCCCAGTCACGTTTCGATGACAAATTTCCCAAGAAAACTTTTTTCTGCATACCCAATGCAATACGCGAAACAGCACGAGTCACTTTACGGGTTACAAACGTTTCTCCACGAAGCGGCGATTCATGATTAAACAAAATACCGTTAGATGCATGTATCTTATACGCTTCCCGATAATTTACCGTTATCCAGTAACCATAAAGCTTAGCTACTGCGTATGGGCTACGCGGATAGAACGGGGTTGTCTCCTTTTGCGGAACTTCCTGCACCAAGCCATACAATTCAGACGTAGAAGCCTGATAAATACGGGTTTTCGGGATCAAATTAAGCAAACGTACAGCCTCTAATATGCGCAAAACCCCCAGTCCGTCGGCATTGGCTGTATATTCCGGCGTATCGAAACTCACTTTCACATGGCTCATTGCCGCTAAATTATAAATTTCATCCGGCTGCACCTCACCGATAATACGGGTTAAGTTCAAACTATCGGTCAGATCGCCATAATGAAGGATCAAATTCCGGTTCTCGACATGAGGATCCTGATAGAGATGGTCGATACGATCCGTATTAAACATAGATGAACGACGTTTAATACCATGTACTATATATCCTTTTTTCACAAGGTACTCAGCCAGATAAGCTCCGTCCTGACCTGTTATACCTGTTATTAACGCTACTTTACTCATTATACTCAGTTTATTTGTTTGTCTAAATACCAGTGATACAAAAGCTCTACGCCCTCGTCTATTTCTATTTTATGCTGCCAGCCTAACGCATGCAGTTTGCTGACATCAGTCAGTTTCCTCAACGTACCGTCGGGTTTGGATGAGTTGAATGCCAGTTCGCCTTCAAAACCGATCTTCTCACGGATCAGGGTCGCCACCTCTTTTATCGACAACTCTTTTCCCGTACCTATATTAATATGCGTATTCCGCACTTCCTTGCCTTCGGGACGGACATCGGCAAAATCAATATGCTCCATAATATAAACGGAAGCATCCGCCATCTCTTCACTCCACAGAAATTCGCGAAGCGGTTTCCCCGTTCCCCACAGCTCTACTTTTCCCGGATAAATTCCATATTTTTCCAGAATGGCAAGTATTTCCTTCTCAGTAGCATTGCCCGATACGCCTTCTACCGGACGCGCATCCAAGTCTCTCCGTAATCCATCCCAATCGGCTTTATGCAGACATTTGGCCAGATGGATTTTGCGGATCATCGCAGGAAGCACATGGGAAGTCTCCAGGTTAAAGTTGTCGTTGGGGCCATACAGGTTGGTGGGCATAACGGCTATATAATTGGTTCCGTATTGCAGGTTATAGCTTTCGCACATCTTTATTCCGGCAATCTTCGCAATAGCGTAGGACTCATTCGTATATTCCAGCGGAGAAGTTAGCAGGCAATCTTCCGGCATCGGCTGCGTAGCTTCCCGCGGATAGATGCAGGTACTACCCAGGAACAACAGTTTCTTTACATTATTAATATAGGAAGCATGGATGACATTATTCTGAATCATCAGATTGATGTAAATAGAGTCAGCACGATACAGGCTGTTTGCCATGATCCCTCCCACATGGGCGGCCGAAAGAAATACATACTCAGGTTTCTCAACTGCAAAGAAATCATTCACGGCCTGCTGGTCTGTTAAATCCAGTTCGGCATGCGTGCGCAAAACAAAATTTGAATACCCTCTTTCTTTCAGATTCTTCAGAATAGCCGATCCCACCAAACCGCGATGGCCGGCTACGAATATTTTACTATCTTTATTCATTCCTTTACCAATTTCATTAAATACTGGCCATACTGGTTTTTAATCATAGGAGCAGCAATGGCTTTCAGCTTCCCAGCATCGATCCATCCCTTCCGGTAAGCAACTTCTTCCAGGCAGGCAATCTTCAGCCCCTGTCGTTTTTCGATTACTTCCACAAAAGTAGAGGCTTCCGACAGCGAATCGTGCGTACCGGTATCGAGCCAGGCAAAACCGCGCCCCAGCAACTGAACCTTCAACTCCCCGTCTTTCAGAAATTCCTGGTTTACGATGGTGATCTCCAACTCTCCGCGTGCCGAGGGCTTTATATTTTTTGCCACACCGACTACCTTATTCGGATAAAAATAGAGTCCTACAACCGCATAATTAGACTTGGGGTTGGCCGGCTTTTCTTCGATACTCAGTACGTTACCGTCGGGATCAAACTCCGCCACTCCGTAGCGTTCCGGATCGTTGACGTAGTAACCGAATACAGTTGCCTTTTGTTCGTTCTCCACATTGTTGACGGCTTCTTTTAACATAGCCGTAAAGCTCTGCCCGTAAAAGATATTGTCGCCCAACACCAGGCAAACGGCATCGTTACCGATAAACTTCTCCCCGATGATAAAAGCTTGTGCCAGTCCGTTGGGCGAAGGTTGTTCGGCATATTCGAAACGGACGCCGTAATCCGAACCGTCTCCCAGCAACCGGCGAAAACCGAGCAAATCCTGCGGAGTGGAAATGATCAGAATTTCCCTTATCCCCGCCAGCATCAGGACAGAGATCGGATAATAGATCATCGGTTTATCATAAATAGGCAGCAATTGTTTGGATACGCCTTTCGTAATAGGATACAAACGCGTTCCCGAACCGCCTGCCAATACAATACCTTTCATAAGAACAGTCTTTTAAAATTAACTTAACAGGCTACAAATGTATACAAAATATTCGATTTGTCGATACAGGTAAACGGTTCTTTACTATGAACTCAGGACGTTTATACCAGTTCGACAGGTATTTCACCACAGCAGTTGAATATAAAGTATTTGTTGAAAACTATTGATTGGCAAAAAGAACCATACCGGCTTTACTGCCGAAACCTTTCTTTCCCGCATCTTGTTACAGTATAAATAAATTTTTAAAGTAACTTGATATGAATACATTTAACGAAAGAATCAGTTCAGCCGTAAAGAACTGGTGGGTTTCACTTCTGCTGGGATTATTATATATCCTGATTGCCATCTGCCTGATGTTCACACCGATGGCAAGTTATGTAGCTTTAAGTATCCTATTTAGCGTTGCCATGTTCGTAAGTGGTATACTGGAGATTCTTTTTGCTGCGACCAACCGCAAACGCATATCCAGCTGGGGCTGGTATCTGGCCGGTGGTATCATCGATCTTATATTGGGTATTTATCTGATGGCAAGTCCGGGGTTGAGCATGGCCGTCCTTCCGTTTATTCTGGCTTTCTGGCTGATGTTCCGCGGATTTTCTTCGACAGGTTATGCGATGGATTTGAAACGGTTCGGCTCGGGCACCTGGGGATGGTATATGGCATTCGGTATCCTGGCTATTATCTGTAGCATCGCCATTATCTGGCAACCGGGACTGGGCGTATTCACGCTGGTTTACATGATTGCTTATGCCCTTCTTATCATCGGCATCTTCCGTGTTATGCTTTCTTTCGAACTGAGAAGCCTGCACAAGAAATACGAAAAGACAGAGGAATAAATAAACCGGTAACAAGAAAAGGGGGCTGTCCAAAAAGTGGATAGTCCCTTTAGCTATTGTTTATTTCGGTAAAAAGTATTATCTTACCGTTGCAAAAACA
>JAJPZM010000442.1 GCA_021204335.1 Parabacteroides sp.
AACCAGTAGTATTCTCAATTGTAAAATTAAATTAAAAATTAAAACTTCAGATTATTCAACTACATTTGTCGGAAAGATCATAGATAAACTAAGTATGAAGAAGTTATTATCATTGCCTCCCAACCTGGTTGGCAGTTTCCATGAAATAGCGAAAGTCGGCATAAATGAATGGTTTTGCACTTCCGATCCGGTCGGGGCGCGACTGGGTTCCGGCGGCGGGACTACCTGGCTGGTCGAAGCATGCCGGCAAAATGAAGCACCGGAAATGCCTCTAAAGGAATGGTTGGCAAAAGAAAAAAGAATATTATTGCATGCCGGAGGGCAAAGCCGGCGTTTACCGGGATATGCCCCGTCCGGTAAGATTTTGACTCCGATACCTGTTTTCCGATGGGCGAGGGGGCAGAAGCTATCACAGAATTTGCTTTCGTTGCAGCTTCCTCTTTATGAGGAGATCATGCATAAAGCTCCCGGTTCGCTCCATACTTTGATTGCCAGCGGCGATGTTTATATACGTAACAGCATGCCGTTGCAGGATATACCCGAGGCCGATGTGGTTTGCTACGGCCTGTGGGTCGATCCGGCTTTGGCGGTTAATCATGGCGTGTTCGTTTCCGACAGGCAGAATCCCGACAAACTGGATTTCATGTTGCAGAAGCCTTCTCTCGACGAGTTGGGGAAATTGGCGCAAACGCATCTGTTTCTGATGGATATAGGCGTATGGCTGTTGAGCGACCGGGCGATGGAGTTGCTTCAGAAGCGTTCGTATTCGGCAGATGGGAAAGAAATGAAGATGTATGATCTTTATTCGGAATTCGGTTTGTCGCTGGGAAATAATCCCCGTATTGCCGATCCGGAACTGAACCGGCTAAGTGTGGCTATCCTGCCTCTTGAAGGGGGGGGATTCTATCATTACGGTACGAGCCGCGAGTTGATTTCTTCTACGCTGGCCGTACAGAATCTGGTACGCGACCAGCGGGCTATTATGCACCGCAAAGTAAAACCGCATCCTGCCATGTTCGTGCAAAATGCCCGGATTGACTTGAAACTGACTGCCGGTAATTCCGAACTATGGATCGAAAACAGTTATATAGGTAAGGATTGGAAGCTGGATAACCGCCATATCATTACCGGTGTTCCTAAAAATAACTGGCAATTGACCGTTACTGCCGGTGTCTGTATCGATGTTGTCCCTGTCGGCGAGCAGGAATGGGTTGCCCGCCCGTATGGTTTCAACGATTCTTTTAAAGGAGCATCGGCAGATGAGAAAACACTTTTTATGGGACAGCCGGTAGCTGCATGGGCAAAGGAAAGAGGCATAGCACTCGAACCGTTCGGTGACTTGCAGAATGCTCCGTTATTCCCGGTTTGTAAAAATATAGATGAATTGGGACTGGTAATGCGCTGGATGGTTTCCGAACCGGCGTTGGAGAGTGGGCGCAGGATATGGGAGTCGTCGGTAAAGATGTCGGCAAACGAATTATCCGATCATGCCGACCTGCGCCGTTTGTTTGCCCAGCGCGAAAACTTCCGTCGTGCCAACTGGCCGATGCTTGCTGCCAATCATGAAAAGAGTGTCTTTTATCAATTAGACCTAGCTGATGCCGCCCGCGAATTTGCCGGGTCGGGAATAGACATGCCCGATCCGCTTTCTTCCGATGCTCCGCTGATGAAGCAGATACACAACCGTATGTTCCGGGCGCGTATCCTGCAACTCGAAGGAAAAACTTTTGAGGAAGAACAGCAGGGCGCTTTCTCTTTGTTGCGCGAAGGGTTGATCGGTTCCGTATCCCGCGAGAAGCAATCTCCTTATCTGAATGTGTATCGCGACCAGATTGTCTGGGGACGCAGCCCTGTCCGTATCGACCTGGCAGGTGGCTGGACAGATACGCCGCCTTATTGCATGTACGCCGGCGGAAATGTTGTCAATGTGGCAATCGAATTGAACGGACAACCACCCTTGCAGGTCTATGTAAAACCGGCGAAAGAGTATAAAATCATCTTGTGTTCGATCGATCTGGGTGCTATGGAAGTCGTCTCCACCTGGGAAGAGTTGCGGGATTATAAGAAGATCGGTTCGCCTTTCTCCATACCTAAAGCGGCATTGTCGCTTGCCGGTTTTGTACCGGAGTTTTCGGCAGAACATCATGTTTCGCTTGAAACCCAGCTGAAGAATTTCGGTTGTGGATTGGAGGTGACTTTATTAGCTGCTATTCCTGCCGGTTCGGGATTGGGCTCCAGTTCTATTCTGGCCGCAACCGTTCTGGGGGCGATTTCCGATTTCTGCGGATTGGCATGGGATAAAAATAAAATAGGTTATCGCACATTGATCCTCGAACAATTGCTCACCACCGGAGGCGGCTGGCAGGATCAGTACGGAGGCGTGTTGCATGGATTGAAGCTTTTGCAGACGGGCGAAGGTTTTAATCAGAATCCGTCTGTGCGCTGGTTGCCTGAATATTTGTTTACCGATCCTGAATACCAGGCATGCCACCTGTTATATTATACAGGAATTACGCGTACGGCAAAAAATATTCTTGCCGAAATCGTGCAGGGAATGTTCCTGAACAGCGCCACCCATCTTCGGTTGCTCTCGGAAATGAAAGCGCATGCGCTGGATATGTTCGATGCCATCCAATGCGGTAACTTTGAGACCTATGGCAAGCTGGTCGCTAAAACCTGGGAACAAAAGAAAGCGCTCGACACAGGAACCAATCCCCCGGCTGTCGAAGAACTGATCGCGCAGATCAAAGACTATGTTCTGGGATGCAAATTGCCCGGTGCCGGTGGAGGCGGCTATTTATATATGGTAGCCAAAGATCCCGAGGCTGCTTTGCAGATACGCAAGCAGTTAGCTGCATCGCCCCGTGATCCGAACGCCCGTTTCGTTGAAATGAATCTTTCGGATAAAGGGTTGCAGATTAGCCGTTCGTAATCAGACGTATGAAGATGTCTGCCATGTACTGGCGGGAACTTATTTTTCGATAGATTCCGGCCAGCTCTGGCATATGTTTAAATATTCTTGTAAATTTGTACCCTAATTCAAAAATCAAAAACACTAAAAGCGATGGGTGGTTTTTTTCGGAACTATTTCTAACTCGGCTTGTGCTATCGACTTATTCTACGGCACAGACTATAATTCTCACTTGGGAACCCGCAGAGGCGGTATGGCAACTATTCATGACGGCGTGTTCAAACGTTCGATCCATAATCTGGAAAATTCTTATTTCCGTACTCGTTTTGAAAGCGAACTGGACAAATTCCAGGGGAACGCAGGAATAGGAATCATCAGCGATACAGACCCGCAACCTATATTCGTTAATTCTCATCTCGGGAAATATGCTGTCGTTACGGTGGCGAAGGTCAATAATCTGGAAGAACTTCAGAAAGAATTACTGGAAAAGGGATGTCACTTCTCTGAAATGAGTTCGGGCCAGATCAATCAAACCGAGTTGATATCATTGCTGATCTCTCAGGGTAAGACATTTGCCGAAGGTATAGAAATTGTATATGAAAAGGTAAAAGGTTCCTGCTCGATGCTGATCCTGACGGAAGACGGTATTATCGCTGCCCGCGATAAAATGGGACGTACGCCGATTATGATCGGAAAGAAAGATGGCGCGTATGCCGCATCCAGCGAACCTTGCAGTTTCCCGAACCTGGGATATGAAATAGAATATAATGTAGGTCCCGGCGAAATCGTATTGCTGACTGCCGATAAGATGACGCAGCTCCGCAAGCCGAACAAGAAGATGCAAATCTGTTCGTTCCTGTGGGTGTATTACGGATATCCGGTGTCTGAATATGAAGGAGTGAATGTGGATGCCGCCCGTTATGCCAGTGGCGTTTCGATGGCGAAGAAAGATACGGTGGAGGCCGACTTCGTTTCTGGTATTCCTGATTCGGGTATCGGCATGGCGCTGGGTTATGCCGAAGGGAAAGGAATTCCTTACCGTCGTGCCATTGTTAAATATATGCCGACATGGCCCCACAGCTTTACTCCGGCCAATCAGGCAGTGCGCGACCTGGTGGCTAAGATGAAGCTGATTCCGAACCGACAGTTGTTGAAAGACAAGCGGGTTATCTTCTGCGACGACTCGATCGTTCGTGGCACACAGCTTCGCGACAATGTAAATATATTGTATGGATATGGGGCGAAAGAGGTACACATGCGTATCGGTTGTCCGCCTATTTTGCATGCGTGTCCGTTCGTCGGTTTCTCTGCTTCCAAGTCTCACCTGGAGCTGATTGCCCGCCGTATTGTTAAAGAGCTGGAAGGCGATGACGCCAAAGACCTGGATAAATATGCAACTACCGGAACGGAACAATATAACCGGCTGGTAGAATGTATCCGCGAGAAACTGAACATAACGACGCTCAAATTTAATACCGTAGAAGATCTGATCGCCTCGATCGGCTTACCGAAGGAATGCGTTTGTACGCATTGCTACGATGGAACAAGTTGTTTTTAGAAAGTAACTGAACTTCTGCTTTTTTCTCATATATTATGATACTGTAGTGTCATATATTGTGACAC
>JAJPZM010000462.1 GCA_021204335.1 Parabacteroides sp.
AAACAACTCAGACCATTGAAATTCGGTAAATTGACATAGTTTTTAACGAACTAAGATGTTTTTAATCAAATAATATCCATCTCTTCATTTTCGGACAGACTGTTCATTATCGGACACCTTTGGAATCTGTTATATTTCAGTAAATCAATGATGTATGTTTTTGGCATAGCTTTTGCCTTTGATTTGCCAAAACAATATATTACGATGAAAAAGATCTATATAGCCATTACATCTTTATTGCTGACAAGCGTTGGATTGCAGGCAGAAGGACAAGATTATATTGTCCGGTTAACGCTGAAAGAGGCAATAAACCTGGCACAAACCTAGTCGGTAGATGCCGCTGTTGCCCTCAACGAACTGAAAACTTCTTATTGGGAATACCGTACGCATGTGGCGGACCAGCTGCCGGAAGTTAACTTTACCGGTACGATCCCTAGTTACAGCAAGCAATACAGCCGTTATCAGCAGGCGGACGGAACCTACGCTTTCGTGCGGGATAACAACCTGTCGATGAACGGAGCGATCTCGATCGACCAGAACATTGCCCTGACCGGTGGTAAAATATCTTTGAATACTTCCCTGAATTTCTCCCGTCAGCTGGGGCATGGCGCATATAATGAGTTTATGAGCGTTCCGGTTGGCTTAACCCTGACGCAGCCGATCTTCGGCGTGAACGACCAGAAATGGAAACGCCGTATCGAACCGGTTCGTTACCAGGAAGCGAAAGCGGCTTATATCGAGAGCGTGGAGACGGTGACGATGTCGACAATCAACTATTTCTTTAATCTCCTACTGGCAAAGGAAATCCTGTTTACATCGGAACAGAACTTGGAAAATGCCAATAAGCTGTATGAAATAACGATTGCCAAACGTAAGATAGGCCATATATCCGAAAGCGAGTTGATGCAACTGAAACTGTCGGCATTGCAGGCAAAAGGGAAACTGACCGAGGCACAGTCGAACCTGAATGCAAAGATGTTTCAGCTCCGTTCTTTTCTGGGGGTGAGCGAGGACGATATCATCGAACCGGTTCTGCCCGAATCGGCTCCCGACATGTGCCTGGTCTACCAGGAAGTCCTGGAAAAAGCACAGGAAAACAATTCGTTTGCCAAGCGGATACTGCGCGAACAGTTGGAAGCCGATTATGCAGTGGCTACCGCCAAAGGCAACCGGCGCGATATAAAACTGTTTGCCACCGTCGGTTATTCCGGGAAAGACAGCGAATTTAAAGGCGCATATAATCTTTTGAGAGATAACCAGGTAGTCGAAGTGGGTTTCTCTATTCCGTTGATCGACTGGGGCAAGCGGAAAGGAAAGGTAAAAGTGGCCGAATCGAACCGCGAAGTGGTGCTTTCCCGCAACCGCCAGGAGCAAATGACGTTTAACCAGGATGTTTTCCTGTTGGTGGAAAACTTCAATAACCAGGCCGCCCAGTTGGGAATCGCTGTTGAAGCCGACGAAATCGCACAGAAGCGCTATAAGACATCGATAGAAACATTCATGATCGGAAAGATTAATATTCTTGACCTCAACGATGCCCAGCAGTCGAAAGACGAAGCCAAGCAAAAACACATACAGGAATTGTATGGCTTCTGGAGCTATTTCTACAATGTGCGTAGCGTAACGCCTTACGACTTCATGAACGATCGTAATCTGGACGCCGATTTTGAGGAAATCATCAGAAAATAGTATCTTTGACAAACTAAAAAGAAACCTATGATATTGATTGTTGATGACGATGCCGCTGTTCGTTCTTCACTTACTTTCCTGTTGAAGCGGGCAGGGTTTGAACCCGTAGCCGTTCCGGGGCCTGAGGAAGCCTTGGCGATTGTGCGCCGGGAAACGCCGCAGCTTATCCTTATGGATATGAACTTTACCTTGACTACGACGGGAGAAGAAGGGATACAACTGCTGAAGCAGGTAAAAATATTTCAACCCGACGTGCCGGTTATCCTGATGACGGCATGGGATCTATCTCGCTGGCTGTGCAGGGAATGCAGGCCGGTGCTTTCGATTTCGTAACCAAGCCCTGGAACAACCTGGTGCTGCTGAAATCCATCCGTACGGCTTTAGAATTGATCGAGGAGAAGAAGATGCAGAAATCTCCGCTGAACCGCAACGAGGCCGACAGTAAATTCCATTTTGAAAAGATAATAGGACAGAGCGATGCCCTGATGGAAGTGCTCGGCACTGTTTCGCGAATTGCTCCGACCAATGCTTCGGTATTGATTACGGGGGAAAGCGGAACCGGTAAGGAGCTGATTGCGGAAGCAATCCATGTCAATAGCCCGCGGATGAAAGAGCCTTTCGTAAAGGTTAATCTGGGTGGCTTGTCGCAAAGCCTTTTCGAAAGCGAGATGTTCGGGCATAAGAAAGGTGCCTTCACCGATGCTTATATCGACCGGACTGGCCGTTTCGAGATGGCCAACAAAGGGACGATATTTCTGGATGAGATAGGCGACCTGGAACTCTCCTGCCAGGTGAAACTGTTGCGTGTGCTGCAGGATCAGACGTTTGAGGTGCTGGGCGACAGCCGTCCCCGGAAAGTGGATATTCGTGTGGTCAGTGCAACGAACTGCAACTTGCCGGAGATGGTAGCAGCCCGCACTTTCCGCGAAGATTTGTTTTACCGTATCAATCTGATCACCGTTCATCTGCCGGCGTTGAGGGAACGGGAAGAGGATATTCCTCTGCTCGCCCGCCATTTTGCCGATAAACAGTCGGAAGTGAACGGATTGCCCCGGGTGGAGTTCTCATCGGATGCAAAAGCCTTTTTGCAACGTCTGCCTTATCCGGGTAATATCCGCGAATTAAAGAACCTGGTGGAAAGGACGATGCTAGTATCCGGTAAGTCGGTACTGGATATGTCTGACTTTGAAAGGCAATGTCTGAATCCGGGAGCGACGCAAACGCCCCGTAAGACCGGTACGGTAAATTTCGAAGGAATGGCATTGGATGAGATAGAAAGGCAAACTATCCTGCAAGCGCTTGAAACACACGACGGCAATCTGTCGCATGTGGCTTCTGCGCTGGGTATCAGTCGTGCCACTTTATACCGTCGTCTGGAAAAGTATGATATTCCCACAGATAAGTAAAAGATATTCGGATGAGGATAAAAGGTTTGTTCTGGATATTGACAAGTTTGCTGCTGGTTGTGCTGGCGGTGATGACTTACTATGTTTTCTATAACTATTCTTCCACCTTGTTTTTTTGTGGTGGAAGGGCTGATATTCATAACAATTCTTTATCTGATCCTTTTCTATCGCCGTATTATTAAGCCGTTGAGTATAATCGGAAATGGCATGGAACTGTTGAAAGAACAGGACTTCAGTTCCCGTCTGAGCCGTGTAGGACAGGCAGAGGCGGATCGTATCGTCGATATTTTCAATAAGATGATGGAGCAGCTGAAGAACGAGCGTTTGCATCTGCGCGGACAGAACCATTTCCTCGACTTGCTGATCAATGCCTCTCCGATGGGAGTTATTATGCTGAATTTGGATAACGAGATTATATCTGTAAATCCTGCAGTCTATAAGATGTTCGGCTTGCCTTCATCGGTCGCTTTAGCCGGGCAGTCGCTGACGGACATCGACTCTACGTTGGCAATGGAGTTGGCAAATATCCCTTTGTATGAGTCGCAGACGGTTCGGCTGAACGATGCCAATATCTATAAATGTACCCATTCTTCTTTTGTGGATCGCGGGTTCCACCATTCGTTCTATCTGGTGGAAGTGTTGACACAGGAAGTCTTCAAGGCAGAGAAGAAGGCCTATGAAAAGGTTATCCGTATGATTGCCCACGAGGTGAATAACACGACAGCCGGGATCACATCTACACTGGATACGCTGGAATCTACTTTCAGCGAGATGGAGAATACGGAAGATATTTGCGAGGTGCTGCGTGTTTCGATCGAACGTTGTTACAGCATGAGCCATTTCATAACGAACTTCGCCGATGTGGTACGTATTCCCGAGCCGCAAACACGCAGCCATGAGTTGAATACGGTAGTTACTTCCTGCAAACGCTTTATGGAAACGATTTGCCAGAACCGGAATATTCAGATTGTGATGGAGTTGAACGAGGTGTCACCTGTCGTAAAACTGGATAGCTCGCTTTTTGAGCAGGTGCTGGTCAATATCATAAAGAATGCGGCGGAATCGATAGGAAGTGATGGCAAGATTTTCATCCGTACTTCCCATAATCCGATATCTCTGGAAATTGCCGATACAGGAAAAGGCATCGATAAGGAAACCGAAGCCAAGCTATTCAGTCCCTTCTTTTCCACTAAACCGAACGAGCAGGGGATTGGGCTGATCTTTATACGTGAAGTGCTGCAAAAGCAGAATTGCACGTTCTCCCTGCGTACTTATGCCGACGGGCCAACCCGTTTCCGTATTCTTTTCGAATAATAGACGATACCAAAAAGGGCTATTTGAAACAGCCCCTTTTTGGTATAAATTTTATATGATTATCCGCATGATGTCCGTTGATTTATTGAACATCATATGAA
>JAJPZM010000399.1 GCA_021204335.1 Parabacteroides sp.
TATGTTCTTTTGTCTCCTCAATTCTTTTCTTACCTGAGGAAGGCATTCACGATTACTAAACTTTATATTTAATCGTTTATTTTATTGTTTCCATATTTTTATCAAGGATATCTGTGATCTCTTCCTGGGATAATTCCTTTACATTTGTTACTGTAAATGATTTAGAAAGGAAATCTCCATATTGGTTACACTCGCTGATCACATTATCCAGTATCGCTTTCAGGTTATTACGTACTGGTATCAGAAATACTAATTCTACATAGAGGTCCTGAATATTCAGTTGTTCAATTTCACACTCTTCTTTAGGCAGGTAATATTCAAACTCGCGCTCTATTATCCGGCGTTGGTATTCCTCAAAGGGTTTATTCTCCGAACCGATAAGTAAAGTATAGAAGCGTAGCTTTTGCCCTCTTCCACCCAAACCGGTTGATATATAGATCTGTTTCTCTTCCGACAATTCTGATTCTAGAGAAATCCGGCTCTCCATTAAAGCCATATAGGCCCAATCAGTTACGTCAGGATCCGGTTCCTGTACATATTTTTCAAGTAGCCGGTACGCTTTTACATCACTGGAGGTGGCCAGACTTGAAAGAACATATTTCTTTCGTTCAGTAGTTGTCTCTCTATCTGAAAGATTATTGACATATATCTGGTATTCATCATCTGTCAAACCTTTCTTTTCCTTTCTTAGCTGCTCCGAATACTTGAAGTATTCTATCTGCAACTCAACCGGAACACGCTGTTCCAGAATATGGAAATGCCCCTGCATGGTGGTAAAGGAATTACGGAAACGTTCGAAAATATCATTCTTCTCTTTCATAACTACTTTAATTAAATGCACATTCGGGAAACCTCATACAAAGGTAACATTTTTCCTGAATATAAATGCGTTAAAGAAACAGTCCGTTCTTCAAACACCTACCGGAAAGAAAAAGTTTCTTCTTTTCTTTATAAACAGTATAAGTGCCTGTTCTATTGTACCGGGCTATTTTTCAAGGAAACTGCTGGGCTTCTTACCATATTGTTTCATAAAGCACCGGCTGAAATATTTTGGGTCGTTAAATCCTACTTCATAAGCTACTTCAGAAATATTTAACTGGGAGGATCCTGTTTTATTTTCAATAATTTCTTTTGCTTTGGATAGACGGTAAGAACGAATCATTTTTACAGCTGATTGACCAACCAGTGATTGCAGTTTTTTATGCAGGAAACTTTTGCTGATATGCATTTTACTGAGCAAATCTCCAACATCAAAGGTAGCATCCTGATAATTTTCCTAAATGGTTTCCATGAGTTTATCCGAAAAGATACGATCCTGCGATTCTTCATGCGTATCCAGAGTCTTTACGTCCAGGCTCTGCTCGAATACTTTATGCATCCGGTTACGGCTCGCCATCATATTGTTGATACGGGCCAGTAAGAGTTCGGCACTAAAGGGTTTGGATATATATCCATCGGCTCCTACGTTATATCCTTCTATACGGACATCGGTAGAACTTTTTGCTGTCAGCAAAATTACAGGAATATGTGAAGTAATAAAATTATTTTTTACTTTCTTACAGAATTCCAATCCATCCATAACCGGCATCATAATATCGCTTAAAATAAAATCGGGTACATATTTAATGGTCTTTGCCAGTCCGGATTCTCCGTTCGGAGCTTCTATAACAGTAAAATGTTCTTTTAAAATTGATTTAATGAAAGCCCGCATATCCGTATTGTCTTCTACGACCAGCAGTACTGGTTTTTCCGGATCTTCCGGTTCAATGTCTTCCTCTTCTACGGAAGAGCGGTCATATACTTCCGGCGAATCGTAATATTCCTGCATTGCGTCTACCTCCATATCCATTGCTTCAAGCGGTATGAGTATACGGAAGGATGCTCCTCCCGAAGAGTTATTTTTAACACTGATACGGCCTCCCAGTAATTTTATGATCTGACGGCAAAGGTAAAGTCCGATACCGGTCCCATTCTGTCCGTACACCGGATAGATTGATTTGTTTTCAAGCTGGAAAAACGGATCAAAGATATGTACCTGCTTCTCTTCCGGAATGCCGAAACCCGAATCATTGACAGAAATATAAAGATATTTGACTGATTTATCCGGATCGTCTAAAAGAGTCGTGCAAACAGTAATGTGGCCATCATCCGGAGTAAATTTAATTGCATTGGAAAGTAGATTTACAATTACTTTCTGCATCAGATCATGATCAAACCGGAAATATGGATTTTCCAGCCGGATGCGCTCTTCAATCTTTATATTCCGGGAGTGGATGAGAGAATCAAACGGCAGTACGATCGCATGCAGGGAATCCTGGAAATTGCCCGGTGTTTTATTGATTTTCATTGTTTGCGTGTCTGCTTTCCGGAAATCCATCAATTGGTTAATCAATGACAACAAATATTTGGAGTTTTTACGTACCAGTTGAAGTTGCTCTATCACTTTAGGATTAATACTTAATTTTAAAGCCTGTTCTATAGGTCCCAGGATCAAAGTCAGCGGTGTTTTAAATTCATGTGTAATATTGGTAAAGAAGTTGATTTTATCCTGTGTTGCCTGATGTAACTTTTCAGAGAGTTTTTCCAACTGTAGTTTTTGAAGAGATATTTCATTATTCTTTTCTATCAGCATTTTATTCTGCTTGGATATCTCTCGTTGATTGACCATTAATTCTTCTAGGGTTTCTTCCAGATCATTGGCCTGTTTAGCCAGGATATTCTTCTGGGATTCGATTTCTTCAGTCCGTTCTTCTACCATTTGCTTAAGTTGCTGTTTTTGTCTGCGCAAATTCCTGGTTCTCCATTCATTTATGGTATAGAGAGCCAGAACAAAGATAAACATCATGAGTATCATAAACCACCGTTCTTTATAAAAAGGGGGTATAACCCGGATACTTAATTTTGTGATTGCCTCCGACCACTGGCCATCCGGATTGGTACATTTTACTTTAAAAGTATATTTCCCGGCTGAAAGGTTCGTATAGGTTACAAAACGACGGGGTGCATCTACCTCTGTCCAATCCGGATCAAAGCCTTCTAACATATAGGCATAACGAATTTTCTCAGGCGAGGGATAGTATAAAGAAGAAAAAGAGATAGAAAAAGATTTATCCCGTTCATGAATTGTCCAGTCATTTGTTACTTCGTCCAGACTTTTCTGTTCATTGTATAACCATCCTCCCACTATTTCTACTTTTAGAAGTGATGTGTCAGGTTTTACTACCTCCGGGTCGAATGTTACCATCCCGTTAATTGAGCCAAAAAACATGCGTCCATCATGAGAAGAATAGGATGAGGTCCAGTAATATTGATTATCCGGGAGACCATCTTCTTTTGCAAAAGTAGTAGCCAACCCTGTTGCCGGATTAAAACAGGAGATTCCGTTATTTGAACTAAGCCATAGATTACCAGCCAAATCCTCTTCTATTGCATAGACTACATTGTCTGCCAGTCCGGCATCGGTACCATAATTGATAAATTCTTCTCCGCCTTCTTCATCTTCTATCCGGCAAAAAAGTCCGTTACCATAGGTTCCAATCCACAAGACCCCATTCCTGTCACTATACAAACAATTGATTTTATCGTTTTCGGATGCCGGTTTTCCTTTGGCATGTACTTTATGCCGCTTAGAAATAATTTTCCCTTTTCTTACTTCGGAAATATTCAGGTTAATACTGTGGAGGGCTTTCTCAGTACCTACCCATAAAGTCCGGTTATGATCCAGGAAAAGATGAGCGGCAGAAGTAATGCGCTTATCCGGAATAGCTGTCTGCAGGACCGGAATGGCGGTCATATTCTGTAAATCCAGAAATTCCAGCCCACTATTGGTTGTTGCCCATATACCATCCAGAACAGCATCATATACCATTCCGGATATAAATCTACTTTTAAACATATCGCCCCGGATAAACGTAGTATCATGTTCAAAATACCCTTCCCGGGCAAACGACATACGGTTCAGTCCTCCTCCCCAGGTAGCAACCCACAGATAGCCTCCTCCTTCTATGATATAGCAAACGGCATTATGAGATAAACTGTTTTTATCTCTTACATCATATTTGAAATGAACAAAAGATTCTTTCTGAGCAGGTAATTTATTCAATCCTCCCTCCACCGTTCCCACCCAGATATTTCCACGGTGATCTTCATATATAGCATTCACCGGATTAGGGGAGATAGACAAGGGATCTAAACTATTATGGCGATATGTTCTGAACATGTCACCTTTCTTATCCATTTTGTTGACTCCTCCTTTTTCCGTACCAATCCATACCGTATTATATTCGTCAAGATAAAGAGAGCTGCAAAAATTATTACTTAGCCCAAAATTTCTGTCGGGATTATTGGAGATATGCAGGAACTCTTCTCTTTGCTTATCCATAATACAGATCCCCTTATAAGTAGCCAAAACAAGGTTTCCATCGGATGTTTGAACAATGAAGGTGTCCTAAAAGGATGCCTTCTTTTTTTGTTATGCGGCCAATTCATTA
>JAJPZM010000010.1 GCA_021204335.1 Parabacteroides sp.
CGAAATAAACAATAGCTAAAGGGGCTATCCACTTTTTGGACAGTCCCTTTTTTATATACGAATGTATCCTATCAGTTCTTAAATACCAATCCGTCGCCTTCCCTGTCGATCGTAATCGGACGGTTCTTATCGATCTTCATACCCAGGATTTCCTTTGATAGCTCGTTCAACACATACTTCTGAATAGCACGTTTCACAGGGCGGGCACCGAATTGCGAGTCGTAGCCGGCATCCGAAATAAAGTCGATGGCAGCTTCGGTAAAGTTTAATGCGACTCCATTGTTGGCTAGCATCTTCTTCACACTGTTCAACTGCAAGGTAACGATCTTGCGGATCTCCTCCTCGTTCAACGGGGTAAACATGATGATCTCGTCGATACGGTTCAGGAATTCAGGACGAATGGATTTCTTCAGTAATTCGAGCACCTGGATACGGGTTTCATCGATTACCTTCTCGCGATTATCAGGCGTGATCTTCTCGAAGCTTTCACGGATCAATGACGAGCCCATGTTGCTGGTCATGATAATGATCGTATTCTTGAAGTTCACGACACGCCCTTTGTTATCCGTCAGACGTCCGTCGTCCAGCACCTGCAACAGGATATTGAATACGTCCGGATGCGCCTTTTCGATCTCGTCGAACAGAACGACGGAATAAGGCTTACGGCGAATCGCCTCAGTCAACTGCCCACCCTCATCATAACCTACGTATCCCGGAGGCGCACCGATCAGACGGGTCGCACTGAATTTCTCCTGGTATTCGCTCATATCGATACGCGTCATCATATTTTCATCGTCAAACAGATATTCGGCCAACGCTTTCGCCAACTCAGTCTTACCTACACCGGTCGTACCGAGGAAGATAAAGGAACCTATCGGTCGTTTGGGATCTTGCAAACCGGCACGGCTGCGGCGTACGGCATCGGCAATGGCACTGATAGCTTCCTCCTGCCCGATCACACGCGTATGCAGTTCGTCTTCCAGCTTAAGCAGTTTCTCTCTTTCGCTCTGCATCATCTTATTGACCGAAATGCCCGTCCAACGGGACACGACATCGGCAATATCTTCGCTGTCGACTTCTTCTTTGATCATGGCGGCAGCTCCTTGCATGGTGTGCAATTTCTCCTGCACCTCCTTGATTTCTTTTTCTTTCGCTTTGACCTTTCCGTAGCGTATTTCGGCCACTCGCCCGTAATCGCCTTCGCATTCCGCCTTATCGGCTTCAAACTTCAGGTTTTCTATATCGATCTTATTCTGCTGGATCTTATTGATCAATTCTTTTTCGCTTTCCCATTTGGTTTTTTGCTTTCTTTCTTCCTCTTTCAGGTCGGCGATTTCTTTGTTCAACTGTTCCAGTTTCGTCTTATCGTTTTCCCGTTTGATCGCTTCGCGTTCGATCTCCAACTGTTTGATCCGGCGGGTAACATCTTCCAACGATTCCGGCACAGAGTCTACCTGCAAACGCAGACGGGCGGTGGCTTCATCCATCAGGTCGATCGCCTTATCCGGCAGGAAACGGTCGGTGATATACCGGCTCGAAAGCTGTACGGCTGCGATAAGAGCATCATCTTTGATACGCACCTTGTGGTGGTTTTCGTATTTCTCTTTCAAACCACGCAGGATAGAGATCGTATCCAACTCATCCGATTCTTCCACCATTACAACTTGGAAACGACGTTCCAACGCCTTGTCTTTCTCAAAATACTTCTGATACTCGTCCAATGTCGTAGCACCGATCGAACGGAGCTCGCCACGAGCCAAAGCCGGCTTCAGGATATTGGCGGCATCCATGGCGCCGTCGCTCTTACCGGCTCCAACCAAGGTATGTATCTCATCGATAAAGAGGATGATTTCGCCTTCCGACTTGGTTACTTCATTCACCACCGATTTCAGACGTTCCTCAAACTCTCCTTTATATTTGGCACCGGCAATCAGGGCACCCATATCCAAAGAGAATATCTGTTTAGTTTTCAGGTTCTCTGGTACATCACCGCGTACGATACGATGTGCCAGCCCTTCTGCAATGGCAGTCTTACCGACACCCGGTTCACCGATCAGGATCGGGTTGTTCTTCGTACGGCGGCTCAGGATCTGCAATACACGACGGATCTCGTCATCGCGTCCGATCACCGGATCGAGCTTACCGCTACGGGCACGTTCGTTTAGGTTGATGGCGTATTTGCTTAACGAGTCGTAGGTATCTTCGGCCGACTGACTGGTTACTTTATTGCCTTTACGCAACTCCTCGATAGCCATCGTCAGTTCTTTTTCACTCACTCCGGCATCTTTCAGTATTTGCGAAGCGGTACTTTTCACTGTCAATAAAGCCAGGATAATATGTTCCAGGGAAACATACTGGTCGCCCATCTTACCGGAATAGTCGATTGCTTTCTGCAAAACGGCATTCGATTCGCTCGACAGGTAAGGTTCGCCGCCGGATACTTTCGGATAGGATTCTATCTGGCGATCCAGCACCATGTTCAGATTCTGGATGTTCACACCCAGCTTCTGGAAAAGGAAGTTGGTCACGCTTTCGCCCGTCATAATGACAGCTTTAAGCAGATACACCGGTTCGATCACCTGTTGGTTGTTCTCCTGAACCAACTGCACCGCCTGTTGAACAGCTTCCTGCGATTTAATTGTAAAATTGTTTAAATTCATACTTTATATTCTTTTCTTGTTATCTTTCTTATTTTAAATCTTCACCGATATCCCTACAAAACAGATACCAGAACAAAAACAAGACATTTTGTCACCTTTATACAAAGTCAAAAGAAAAAAGCTATGCCGATCAGTCGGGAAAGAGCGACATAATGTATACTTTCGGTATGAGAACAACAGGGATATGGAAAAGGTTTGCATAAATACCGGATTACTTTCGTAACTTTACAACCGTTTAATTAAGTCAGATAAAACAATCCATAAACAGATAAAACATGAATATAGAACTCCGTCGCGAACAGAAATCAGACTATCGGGAAACAGAGAATATGACAAGAGAGACCTTTTGGAATCATTATTCTCCCGGATGCTGCGAACACTACCTGTTACACATCATGCGTGACAGTCCGAATTTTATTAAGGAGCTTGACTTTGTTGCCGTATTGGATAATCAGATAATCGGGAATGTTGTTTATATGAAGTCGTATATTATGGCTGATAGTGGAGAGAAATACGAGGTTTTAAGCCTGGGTCCGATCTCTGTCCTCCCTGCATTTCAACGTAAAGGCGTAGGCAGGCTGCTGATAGAGCGCACAAGAGAAGTTGCCCGCGAAATGGGATTCCGCGCTATTTTATTATGCGGAGATCCTGATTGCTACTCACGTGTCGGATTTATACAAGCTGAAACGCTCGGTATCCGTACATCCGAGAATATGTATGCTGCCGCACTTCACGTTTGCGAGTTGTACGAAAATGCTTTAGCAGATGCAAAAGGCCGCTACTTTGAAGATAATATACACAATGTAGAAGAAGAAGCTATTGCCGAATTCGACAAGAAGTTTCCTGCAAAAGAAAAGATTAGCGGCACTCCATCTCAGAAAAGATTTGAAGAAGTGGTGGTGATGCAAAGAGAGTTTCTTTCTTGAAAAGACAAAAACTTGAAAAAGTTTCTTTCCAGGAAAGAAACAGTGAGCTGATTAATGATCAATACCGTTGGATGCATTGCCGGAAATCAGCCGGCAATCTTCTTTTTACCTCAACCTCTATTTCTTCGGGAATGCCATAGTAAGCCTCGGCAATACCGCCGGTTATGCAAGCCAGTGTATCGCTATCGCCACCCAATGAAACGGCCAGGCGGATCGCATTCTCGAAGTCGGAACTATCCAGAAAGGCAACGATTGCTTCGGGAACCGCTCCCTGGCAACTCTCATCAAAAGAATAATGCGGACGGATTTCATCGCAAGTCCGGTTCAGATCGTAAGAGAAAGTTGATTCGATGTATTGTTTAATATCCGCTTTGCTTTTGCCGATTCGTGCCAGATAGATAGCTGCGGCAGTAGCCTGTGCCCCTTTTATTCCTTCCGGATGGTTATGGGAAACAACTGCCGTTTCTCTTGCCACCTCCAACGTCTTTTCCAACGAATCGAACCGCCATCCGACAGCACTTACCCGCATCGCCGAGCCATTGCCCCAACTGTTATACGGTTGCGGATCGGCTTCGCGAAGCCAACTGCTGAAACGTCCGCCATAGCCGCCCATAGGACAAGGATATTCACGTCCGTAACGTTGCATAATTTTTACCAGATCACCGCCATTCTGCAACCAATCCGCTACGGCAACCGTCATAATCGTATCGTCGGTATAATCACTTTCATCTGTGAACAACGGAAACTCCGTCGTCTTAATATTATCGAATTCGTAAACGGAGCCGATAATGTCTCCTGCTATTGCGCCTGTCATAAATTACTTATACTAAAAAGTTTGAAATAAATTACTCTAACACCTAAACTGTCTCTGTATGATTTAAAGCAGTTACAATTAATT
>JAJPZM010000250.1 GCA_021204335.1 Parabacteroides sp.
GCAATCAATTGATGTATATGTAAAATAATCATTTTCCAACGGTAGTTTTAAAATATTTTCAACTTCATTTTCGGGTAAAGTATGAGAGGATTTATTTAATACACAAAAAGGGACTGCTTCTTTGTTCTCTATGACAAATACGGTATCTTCCCATGCCCTATTCACGATATAAGCATCACGAGTCTCACTTCTGGCACAAGCTAAAGTTGTTGCTGCCTTTTTTTTGGATGTTGCATTCGCATCAAACAAAAACAACTCTTTATCCACTTCGAAATTTTCATTTAAGACAAAAACTAAAGCATCCCCATCAACCGTTCCTCTAGTATATACCATTCCATCCTTATCGACAAGACGAATATTTGAAAAACTCTTATTTTCCAAAAATTTTTCATCCAAACATTTTCCTTCTAACGAATAGGTCATAATTTTATAGCTTCCTGTATCAAACACAAAGATGGTCGAATCAGCCTCATTAAAATTCACAAAATTCAGGTAAACATGTTCACCGGGACCTTTACCTACATGTCTGAAAGAGGATTTGTATTTACCGGAAGAATCAAAAATACTTATCCGATTTACTTGATGATCAACTATTATATTCAAGTTATCCCCTATATAGACAGGTTTCAAACTAGTACTTAAAAGTACTCCTGAACTCAATGGTATAAACTGTACACGCTCGGCAATACTATTCCATGTAAATGTATCAGGAACAGAACTCGACAAGTTGGAACTGATATCTAATACCGGAATAGCAGCACTTTCTTCCGGTACTATTATTTCCTCATTTGTCTTATTTGTTTTTATACAAGCCGACAGCACTATAGTAAAAAACAAACAGATACTTAAACCTGAGATAAAAGGACATGCGTCCTGCATTGATCGATGTTTTTTTCATATATTGTTTTTTAAAGTATACTTATTATAATATGTATGACTCACCGAAATCACCCAGCCCTTAAAAAAACAACAATATTTAACACTTATTCACTTTCTCCTCATTCGCCAACAAATACATCACCTTATTCCTGTACCCGACCTTGACCAATACGCCCTCTTCCACAAATTTCTTCAAATCGGCTTCCGCCCGGTAACGGGAGCAGCCAATGGCTTCGGCATAGCCGCGCGGACTGATGCTGTCCCAATCCACAATATAACTCAACATTTTGTTTTTCCGCTCTTCCCAACTATCCGGTTTCTTTTTATCCTTTACACGCACCAAATCGATTTCACGCAATTTTTTCCGCAAAGAAGTGGAACAACGATAATTGATTCCGTCAACGTAAACCGTATTCTTATTTTCATCCTGCTTGCTCGGCACAGTTCGCAACGAGGGTGAGAAATAGCCCAAATCGTCCAACTCGATATGACAGCCATCCTCCAATGCCAGTTCGACCACCCAGGCGAATGAATCCAAAACACTTTTCACCTCTGCCGACGATACAGCCGAACGTTCGCTTATCAATCGGCATACTTTTTCCAAATTGTAAGTGCCCTGGCTGATTGCACGGGCATGAGTCACGTTGCTGCCTTCACGGCCATTCGGTTTCGGCGTCGAATAAACTTTAAATTTTATAGACATGGTATTATTTATTAGGTTACATACTATTTTTCCCTGCATGCCATACTAATTCGAATTAGTATGGCGACTAATCAACGGTCGATAACCGTCGGCCGTATGGCTGATAATCGTCAGCCATACGGCTGATAGTTATCGACCATACGGCCGACAATTATCAGCCACAGATTTGATTCCGCCCAAAGATACAAAAGAATGGGGTAAATTATTCTCTTCATCGCTTCTTTTTAAAGGTTTCTTCCAATAATAAAACAATTAAGTTTCACGTATACCGTAAACTTTACAGAAAAGCCGGAAAAGTTTACGGTATACATGAAACTATTTGAATTTATAATATTTTAGAAATCCTGTCAAGAAAGATATCAGACCTTAATAAGCATTAATAATTATGATTATAGCAATATATTTCTTACTTTTGCGAGTTAGAAATCTTAGGTATACCATAAGAAGTAACATGGAAAAGGAAAATAATCCCATATACGACCGCAATACGCTGGAGTTTGTCACTGTGGCGCTCGAGTTTTGCACATTCGTTGAAACAGCCGGACAGAACGGGCTTTTCGATTTTGTGGACAAGGCAGTCAAGCTGTTGCCCCTGCTCTATCTGAAAGCAACGCTTTTGCCTGAAGCAGAGGTTGATGAAGAGGCCGATCCGGAACTGACAGTGACGGAAGACATGTATGAATCCGTTCGTACCCGGATTGCCGGATTGCTGGGAGAAAAAGATTCCTATCTGGAAACTTTCCACCCAGACATGCAATATAGCGACACGCCTATCGCCGCTTTCATCTCTGAGAATTTGGCTGACGTTTATCAGGATACAGGCAATTTCGTTTCGCTTTTCCGGCAGGGGTATGAGGAAGTCATGCTTCAGGCAATCGCCTTATGCCATACCAATTTTAAAGAATTCTGGGGACAGCAGTTGTTGAACGCTTTAAAAGCACTCCATGCTATCCGTTACAGCGATGATGAAATTACTGAAACGAACGAAGAATGATGACACAATATACACATTCCATATCCAAAGAAGAAATATCGCTTCTCGAAATAGAAGAATTTAAAGGACGGATTATCGTGATCGACACCGAAAAAGATGCCGATAAAGCCGTCACTTATTTATCCGGGTTCGAAGCCGTGGGTTTCGACACGGAGACACGTCCCAGCTTTAAAAAGGGCATGCGCTACAAAATATCGCTGATGCAGATATCAACGGACGAGGCTTGCTTTCTTTTCCGGCTGAACAGGATCGGCATCCCGCAGCCATTGGAAGATTTCCTGGTAAACGAGAAAATACTGAAGATCGGACTTTCCCTGCGCGACGACTTCGGTGCCATACGGAAACGGAAGGATATCAAACCCGCCAACTTCCTGGATTTGCAGAATTACGTCGGGCAATTCGGTATCGAAGACGCCAGCCTGCAAAAGATATACGCCATCCTTTTCGAGAAGAAAATATCGAAAGGACAGCGCCTGAGCAACTGGGATGCCGACGTACTGACCGAACAGCAAAAGAAATATGCAGCCCTCGACGCCTGGGCTTGCCTGAAAATTTACAATCAATTGAATCAAGATAAATAGAATGAACTATTGTAAAGTCTTTCTCAAACCGAAAAAGGAAGAATCGTTACTGCGTTTCCATCCGTGGGTGTTCTCCGGAGCTATCCAAAGTATTGAAGGAAACCCGGAAGAGGGCGATCTCGTCGAAGTGTATGGAACAAACCAGCGTTTCCTGGCTATCGGGCACTACCAGATCGGAAGTATCGCCGTACGTATCCTTTCATTCAAACCGATCACGATCGATGCGGATTTCTGGGTCGAACGTATCCGGGTTGCCTACACGCTTCGCCGCGAACTGCATCTGGCCGGAGTAGAGAATAATAACACCTACCGCCTGATACATGGTGAAGGCGATAATCTTCCCGGACTGGTCATCGACATGTATGCCCACACCGCAGTTATGCAGGCACATTCTGTCGGGATGCACTACGCACGACACGAAATAGCGGAAGCGCTTAAAACCGTATTGGGAGATACTTTACAAAACATCTATTATAAATCGGAAGCCACCCTGCCTTACAAGGCGAACCTCGGAAGCGAAGACGGTTACCTGTATGGCGGAGAAGTGGAAGATGTAGCCGTCGAGAATGGGCTGAAATTCTGTGTAGACTGGCAGAAAGGACAAAAGACCGGTTTCTTTGTCGACCAGCGCGAGAACCGTTCCCTGCTGGAACGTTATGCCAAAGACCATTCGGTGCTGAACATGTTTTGCTACACCGGCGGTTTCTCTTTCTACGCCATGCGTGGCGGAGCAAAAGTGGTTCACTCGGTCGACAGCTCAGCCAAAGCGATCTCGCTGACCAACAAGAATATGGAATTGAACTTCCCCAGCGATCCCCGCCATAAAGCCTTTGCAGAAGATGCTTTCAAATATCTGGGAAAAATGGGCAGCAATTACGACCTGATTATCCTGGATCCACCGGCATTCGCCAAGCATAAGAATGTGCTTCGCAACGCTTTGCAAGGCTACCGCAAACTGAATGCGATCGCTTTCGAGAAGATCAAACCGGGCGGTATCCTGTTCACCTTCTCCTGCTCGCAGGTAGTAAGCAAAGAAAATTTCCGCCTGGCCGTATTCAGCGCCGCCGCCCAATCCGGTCGCAACGTGCGTATCCTGCACCAGCTGACGCAACCCGCCGATCATCCGGTCAACATCTACCATCCGGAAGGGGAATATCTGAAAGGACTGGTACTTTACGTCGAATAAAAAGAGAGGCTGAATTCGATATCTCCTCAAAACAAAATCTATTAAATCCTATCTAAATTTACACAATTTGATGTATTATTGGGTAAGATTTAATAGATCTGTAAAGTTTTCATTGCAGATAGTTAACTGA
>JAJPZM010000425.1 GCA_021204335.1 Parabacteroides sp.
GTATAGTATAATTGTTTCATAATTTTTATCAGTTAAAAGAATACGCCAACACCGGCATTCAAATCCACATATTTAAAGTTTATCGTATTGCAGCCGGCACTCACATAGACATGACCGAACTTTACCATAAAATCTAAGTCGGCAGCTACGCCTTCATACGAATTATCAATATGCTTTGCCCAATAGGTATTTTGTTTACCGGTATCATTCTTATCTATTGCCGTATATTCGTACAATAGCTCTCGTTTTCCATATCCTAATCCAACAGATGTATATAACCAGGAAGTACATTTAATAACAAGACCGGCAGAGGCTGCAAGGCAGTTAACTTTCTTCTCGTTAGAAAATTTATACGATTCGTTATCCGGCTTGGGAATAACTTCATCCGTTCCTTTGCATTCCGTAGAATAATCATTAAAAGATATATTGGTCCGGAACCGTGCATACCAACCGAATCTTTCTCCTACACCACCAATTGTCAACCCATAAGGCGCTTCAAGGGAAAATGCATAACCGACAAAAAACTTCATCGGCTCCCGCGGCTTACTCTCTTTCTGAGAAGGATAAGGCCTACGCAAAGTTTCCAGCCGTTTACTCCAATTCGATGCCATTTTATCATTGGCAGCTACTCCTATCCCATCCGTATAATATACAATTAAGTGGGATATGGCAACAGTATCATCCGCACCGGCCTTTTGAAGCAGGCAATTCAGACACTTTGTCATCAAACTACGCATGGAAACACGCATTTGCTTATTCGTCTTCCAGATAGTGGTTAACTGATCGATACTATACGAGTCACACTGAGCAATTCCTTCCTCATACCACATTCTGGCATCGCTATAATCCTTGCGTGCCATTGCTTCATCACCTTTTCTGTTGTAATCCGTTAGTTGCTGTGCCATCAAACACCCCGGCAACGCAACAACTAATAAGATAAGTATCCAAAGTCTCTTCATAAAATACATTTAATAATACGGTAAACCCTCACCAATCAAATCTCCATCTGTATTATATATATCGAATGAACCATCATCCCTGCCAAATGCACGACGTTTGTCATCCACTTTTCCAACCAGCGTATACTTGCAGGGAATACGTTCGATGCCTTCCGAATCGATAGCCCCATAAGTATTATCAGATTTCTTCCTGACAATTGTATATTTGCCGAAAGCCATCTTGAGTTCATACAATGCTTTACGTTTTGCAATTTGTTGCTCTTTATATTTTTCATCGCTGGCCATTTCAAGCCTTACGACTTCCTCTATCAACGGTGCACCGTCTTCGCCATTCAACTGTGTTGCCAATGCCTTTGCCTTAGAAAAATCTGATTTAGAACCAGAATAATCTGTTGCTGCCATTTTATCTTTCCCGGAAGCAATCAAAGCTAAAAACTCTGATTTAATTTCTTCACTTGCTGTAGAAGATAATCTTGCAGCCGGTTGTTCAACATCACTAGCAGCCGGTTCAGTCGGTTTCACAGGTTCTACTTGTCGTGAAGCAGTGACCTCCGGGGTAACTACGGGCTTAGTCTGTTTCTCCTGCTGATCGCCGGTCTCTTTTTTATCTGATTCAACTTCAGGCTCTTCTTTAATAACTTCCGGGATATTACTCTCTTCAGTAACAATGGGAGCTATTGACTCTGTTACGGAATCTGTTTCTATATCCGGTGCCGAATTAATTAATTCAGCAACTGGAGGAACGGGCTTATATCGTTGTACTAAAAGAGCCAGAGCCGAACCAAGACTTGCAAATATAATAATTAACAAAGAGATTAACGTTACTTTTCTTCTTTTCTTTTTGGAGACGGGAGACGGAGCCATGCCTTGAAGTACAGTCTCATCGTCTTCTACCCCCTTCGACTGAGGCAAACGGGTCGTAAATAAGATAGTTATCTCATCTTCTTCGAAATATTCTGGTGATGAGATATCTTTTATTACTTTTTTCCCTTCTTCCTGCGGATAATCTAACTCAGCAAGCATTTCCGACACAGACTGGAAACGATCTGCCGGAATGATCTGCATGGCTTTGATAATAACAGCCTCTGTTTTATCGGAGATTGCAGGATTCAATTCTTTCGGTGCAGGCAACGGACGTGTTGCACGCAGAATCGATTCTGTCGGTATCTTACCGGTCAATAAGTTATACATTGTTGCACCCAGGGAATAAATATCCGGGCACGGAGAAAAATTCTGCGTACCTTCATTATCGTATTGTTCAATGGATGCAAAACCTTTCGACAAGGTTAACATAGTCGTACTTGTCTCCTGCTGTTCTATATCATAACGTTTGCTTACACCGAAATCGATCAGGCGAGCCTTGCCACTATGGTCTATCAGTATATTGCTGGGCTTGATATCCAGGTGAAGAATATTTTTTTCATGAACAAACTGAAGCGCTTCTCCGATCTGATGCACATACCTGAGCACTCGTGCTTCCGGCAAAACTCCCTCTTTGTCCATCATATATTTTAGGCTGTTACCTGAAATATATTCCATGGCAATATAGGCAGTGTCATTTTCTTCAAACACTTCCAATACATTGACAATATGGGGATGATGTACATCCGACAAGATCTTAGCCTCTTTGATAAGTTTCTCCTTAAACTTTTCAAAAAGCGCCCTTCCTGTCTCCGAATGAACCCTGACTGCAAATGACTCAGAGTCCCTGTAATAATAATCTTTGAAAAAATATTCTTTTACACATATAGGAACTTCAGTCTTGATAGTTCCCAGCGGTCCTTTAACCTCTGTATACCAAACGCCCTTGTAAGTTATACCAAAGCCGCCCTGACCAACTACATGGGTAAGCCTATATTTTCCATTTTGAAGAGGATGTCCGTTTGGCAAATTCATAACTTAATCGCGTAACTCCTTTTAATCTGCCAAAATTACGTTATTTAAATAAAAGAATAAAGGAAAGAGAGAATATTTTGTTTTATTCCGATAAATTCTCCTACATTTTGGACCGGTAAAATGTAAAAAGAGAAGTTATCCCTGGTTTTTCCGCAGCAGGAAGCCATAATCGCATCTTTGATATCCTCCGGATTAGTATAAGTAGAAAAGATAAAAGACAAATCCTCATTCTTCAGACGTTCCAGCACTCCATCGGTACACATGAAAAAATAATCCCCTACTTCTATATCATTTAAAAGAACGACATCGGCTTCAGTGGGATGCTCTGTTCCCTGTATAGCACGAATTATTACATTTTTCTGTGGATGGGTCAGCGCTTCTTCTTTACTTATCTTTCCCAGTTTGACAAGCGAATTGACTAATGAATGATCTTCTGTTTGATGGATAATCTCTCCTTTCCTGAATTGATAGATCCTACTATCTCCGATATGGGCAAGAGTTACCCCGGATGCTCCGACTGAAACCATTATTAAAGTCGTCGCCATACCTTTTGCTTCGGGATGGATTTTCACATAATCGTCGAAACGAGCTTCCGTATATCTGACAGCTTTATTTATAAATTCTTCAGATGGTTCGTTTTCAAGAAAAGTGGAAAAGAAACTTTGAAAAGATTCACAAGCTAAAGAGCTTGCAATCTCTCCTTTCTCCGATCCACCGACACCGTCACAGACCAGAAATAGCTTTTGATTGGAATTTACCATTTCCGGTAAAGGGTAAATTGAATCCTCGTTATTTTGCCTGCCGCCTTTTTCACAAACGGCCCAAGGTTTACCAATCGTTATATTCATAGCACGAACAGATTTATTCATTAAAGCGAAGAACAGTGTGCCCGATAATGATCTCGTCATTGTTGTTAAGCACCACTACTTCTCCATTTTCAAGGTAATTGCTATTACATAACGTATGGTTTTTACTATTATTGTCAGAAAGATAATGTTTATAACCTCCTTTAGGGTCTTTTTTAACTTCTATTCGTATATGTTCCCGGCTCATTGATTTGTCGGCTGTCACAATACCTATGGTTGCATTTGAGGCATTCGACTTGCGACCGACGATTGCAATACCTTCATAGAGGGGGAATGTTTGCTCGAGAGTAAGCGGATTGGCTATGACAGTTAACCGTCCCGTTGTTGTCGAAACGGGATGGACAAGGATTGTATCCTGGTCGGAATCATCGCTATTCTTTCCCAGTTTAAGCAAAGAGACAGGAATCGCCTGTTTACACTTCGGACATTTAAAGGAAGTTAGATTGAGGGGAAGTTTCCCCTCGTCTACCTTTAACCCTACGTGACAATGCGGACATTTAACAGAAATCATAACATAAATGCTATATCAGATCCATCAAAATCGGTTGAAAACGTATCATGCACGTCTGTATCAGACAAGATAACCATATCATCAGATATCGTAATAAAATCTGATATATCCATACTATCATTGTCGATCACTACGACATCAGATAAATCATTTCCCCCGTCCACATCTACTACTACCGCATCACTAAATACGGAGTCGTCACTGTCTAGCGTAACGAATGTGTATTCCTCCTCTTGCATAC
>JAJPZM010000348.1 GCA_021204335.1 Parabacteroides sp.
GACTTCAAATCCAGAATTTATAATAGGACATTATGCGGATAATCATTTTAATTATATAAATTCATTTAGTACCATGAAAAAAAGAATGTTTTGCATGGCGGCGTTGGCTGCCGCCTTTTTGTGTTTCGGAAGTGACGCAAATACACAGAAAACGACCAAGTTGTTCAATGGGAAAGACCTTTCGAACTGGAACTTTGTAGTCGACAAAAACTCCGTCCCCCCCCCGAACAGGTTTATTCCGTAAGCAACGGTGTGATCAAGATCACCGGGCAGCCTTTCGGTTATATGTACACGAAAGAAAAGTACAGCAACTACAAACTGCATGTGGAATGGCGTTGGCCGAACGGCGACCAGAATGCAAACAGTGGCATCTTCCTGCTGATAGCCGAGCCGAAAAATCCGTTCCCGAACGGCATCGAATGTAACCTCATGCTGGGGAGTGCGGGCGACTTCGTTCTGCTGGGCGGTTCCGACCTGGCACAGTATCAAGGTAAACCGGGCGAACCCCGTCCGGGCTTCCCTATGGTTAAAAAGAATGCTCCGAGCAGTGAGAAACCGGCAGGCGAATGGAATGAAGCCAACATCTATGTGAAAGACGGCAAGATCAACGTTTACATCAACGGCGTTTATCAGAATACCGGATGGAACAAACAGAAAGAGGGCTACATCGGCCTGCAAAGCGAAGGAAAAGAAGTGGAGTTCCGCAATGTAACGATTACTCCCTGGTAAACTCAATAGCTAATCTTTTCGCAACGGCAGTGACTGTTGCGAAAAGATTAGATTATCAAATAAAGAACAACGCCACCCCAACCACACTGATCATGGCTCCGATGGCCTCCTTAAGCGTCACTTTCTGCTTGAAGAAGAAATAGGCGGGTGCCAGGATTATTATAGGAGTCAATGCCATTAAGGTCGAAGCGATGCCGGCTTCGGTATATTGCACAGCCATCAATGAGAACGAGACACCGAGAAACGGGCCGAATATGGTTCCGCCGGTTGCCAGCCACATCGCCTTCCCGTCTTTCACAGAACGGATCAGAGAACGGCCTTGCCTGGTATATAAAAGAATCACCAGGAATCCGAACACACCGACAATCGCACGAATCTGGGTGGAAGCAAAAGGAACCATCAGCACAGCCATCGAATCGGCCGGATCGATCTGTTGCATATAATAATCCATGCCCAACTTACTGAAAACCAATCCTACACCCTGCCCTACTCCGGCCCCGATCCCGAAAAGGACGCCTTTCAACGGCAAGGAAAGATGCAGTTTCCCGTCCGAATTGCCGCCACGACCGACAATGGAAAGCCCGATGCCAAACATGGTGACAAACATCCCGATAATAGCGTAAAAACTCATCCGCTCCCCTAACACAAGCATTCCCGCCAACGCAGCCGACGGCGGAGCCAGTGTCATAAACAGCTACCCGAAACGGGAACCTATCAGTACGTAGGAATTAAACAGGCAATAATCACCCAGGACATATCCGATAAAGCCGGAGATGGCAAGCCAGAACCAAGCCTCGCGACCTGCATCCAGCGGAACAGCGTTGCCGGTAAAGACCAGCAAAGTGACGCCCAACATCGCAATTGCCATCAGCAACCGGATAATATTCAGCGACAAGGCACCGATCCGCTTCCCGGCAAACTCGAAGCAAAGAGCCGTAATCGTCCACGAAACGGCCACTCCGAGCGAAATAATCTCACCCAAATGGGATTGAACGATCAAAGATATTGTATTCAGGTTCATACGTTAAAAGGGTACTTCGCTGCTGCTTCCCTGATTCAGGAAATCGGCTCCGGCAGGCGGAATCGGCGGCAGCGGATCGTTGCTGTTCATATTCGAAGAGAACTCGCGCACCGCCACATCTTCATCGATATTCATGAACTTCGCATAATCGCCTTTGAACCGCAGACGCACGTCACCCGTCGCACCGTTACGATGCTTGGCAATGATAATCTCGGCCAGGCCGACCAGCGAGTTTCCGCGCTCATCTTCCGTAATCTTATAATATTCAGGACGGTGGATAAAGCAAACCATATCCGCATCCTGCTCAATCGCTCCCGATTCACGAAGGTCAGCAAGCTGCGGGCGCTTTCCTTCAGCTCCTTGGCGGCTTTCCACACCACGGTTCAACTGCGAAAGGGCGATGATCGGAATATTCAGTTCTTTCGCCAACCCTTTCAAAGAGCGGGAGATCATACTCACCTCCTGCTCACGACTACCAAAGTTCATACCACTGGCATTCATCAACTGAAGGTAGTCGATGATCAGGCACTTCACGCCATGCTCGCGAACCAGGCGGCGCGCTTTCGTACGCAGTTCAAATACGGAAAGGCTGGGCGTATCATCCACAAAGATAGGTGCGTCATAGAGTTCCTTGATCTTGAAGTCCAGCTGCTCCCACTCATAGCTCTCCAGACGTCCGCTCTTGATCTTCTCGCCCGGGATCTCGCAGACGTTCACGATCAGACGGTTCACCAACTGGACGTTGCTCATTTCAAGAGAGAACAGGGCGACGGGCACGTTATGGTTGACCGCCATATTCTTCGCCATGGAAAGGACGAAGGCCGTCTTACCCATGGCAGGACGGGCGGCAATAATAACCAAGTCGGAGTTCTGCCATCCCGAAGTTATCTTATCCAGCGCTTCAAAGCCGGTACGAATACCGCTCAAGCCTTCCTTCTGGTTGGCGGCTTTTTGCAACAGTTCCATAGCATCTTTGATAACCGGGTTGATCTGTGTGACATCCTTCTTTACATTACGCTGGGAAATCTCGAACAGCTTTCCTTCCGCTTCCTGCATCAGGTCTTCCACGTCGATCGTTTCGTCGAAAGCCTTTCCCTGTATCATGGCGGTGAAGGAGATCAATTCCCTCGCCAGATACTTTTGGGCGATAATTCGGGCATGATATTCAATATGCGCGCTACTGGCCACTTTACTGGTCAGCTGGGAGATATAGAACGGGCCGCCCACCAGATCGAGCTCGCCGCGTTTCCTTAGCTGTTCGGTTACGGTCAGCATATCCACCGGACGCTGACTGATGGCCAGGTCTACAATAGCCGCATAGATCATTTCATGCGCTTTCTCGTAAAAGCACTCCGGCTTCAATATTTCACTAATGATCGAATAAGCATCTTTTTCAAGCATCAAGGCTCCCAAAACCGCCTCTTCCAACTCACGAGCCTGCGGTTGCAGACGTCCCATATCGGGCACCATATCCGGCTTTTTCTTTCCTCTTCCACTATTATTTCTAGTTCCTTCTGCCATTATCTGTCTATTTATCGGGCATCAAAATTACGATTTTTATTTGGTATTCGTCCCTTTTTTCTACCTTTGCAACCGTAAAAAGTAATTAACTAATTATGGACGACAGTATTCCGCGAGAAACGAAAACAAGTAAAAAGTAGCGGACAGAGGATTCTTATCGTCTCTGTTCGCATTAACAACGAAAGGAGACAATAATGAGATCATTTCTTTATTGTGAAGCCGGCTTTGTGGAAAAAGACAAATGGCTTCCGAACTGCTGGGTAAATGTAGAATGCCCTACCCCCGAAGATATCCAGTATCTTTTAAACCAGTTTCATGTACCCGAATCATTCCTGAGCGATATCGAAGATACCGACGAGCGTCCCCGTATCGAATATGAGGGCAACTGGCTGTTGACAATTCTGCGTATACCAATACAAAACCATGAAAGGAGCATTCCTTTCACGACCGTTCCGATCGGTATCATTACGAATAATGATATCATCATCACCGTCTGTTATCATCAAACGGAACTGATTCCTGATTTTATCCGCTACACGCGGCGGAAGGAAGTGGTTGTGCGACATAAATACGACCTGATCCTGCGCCTGATCCATTCGTCGGCCGTCTGGTTCCTGAAATATCTGAAACAGATCAACAACGAAGTAGTCCGGGCAGAAGTGGCACTGGAGAAAAGTATTCGTAATGAAGACTTGTTGCGGCTGATGAAACTGGAGAAAAGTATGGTGTACTTCAACACTTCCATCCGCGGAAACGAGGTGATGCTTACCAAATTGCAAAGCATTTTCCAGGAATCTGTCTGGATGGATGCCGAGCTCCTGGAAGATGTGGAGACGGAGTTGAAGCAGGCGCACCTGACGGTTAATATCTACAGCGACATCCTCACCGGTACGATGGATGCTTTCGCTTCCATCATTTCCAACAACGTGAACACCATCATGAAGCGTATGACTTCCATATCGATCATCCTGATGGTTCCCACTTTGATCGCCAGCTTCTACGGCATGAACGTTGTCAACCATATCGAAGAAGCGCAGCATGGCTTCGTCGCCATCGTCCTCTTATCGATAGCTCTGTCGGCATTGGCCTTCTTTGTTTTCAGAAAGATTAAGTGGTTTTGATAACTTTATCACCTAAAAAGTAGCCCTATTAATACAGGGTTACTTCATTTGTTTTACTTATATTTGTTGTTCACTAT
>JAJPZM010000071.1 GCA_021204335.1 Parabacteroides sp.
CAATTAAACGTAACTACTAGCCAACCTATTCAGGTCAAGGGTAGTATCCTTGATAACAAGGGGGAACCGATCATCGGTGCATCTATACTGGAAAAAGGAACTACAAACGGAACCATTACGGATATAGATGGAAATTTCTTTTTGAATGTATCGTCCAATCAATCGACGTTGGTTATCAGTTATGTGGGATATAAAACACAGGAAATTATTGCTAACAAAGCGAATATCCAGATTACTCTGCATGAAGACTCGGAAGCATTGGAGGAAGTCGTTGTAATCGGTTATGGTACACAGTCGAAAGCAAAAGTAACAGGTTCCATCTCTAAAATCGAAGGTTCGAAATTAATCGGGAGCCTAACCGTTTCTAGTTTTGACCAGGCATTGGCACCCAAACTTCCAGGTGTAAATATTCAACAGGCCACCGGAGCTCCGGGAGCCGGGGTAAATATTAAAATCAGAAGTACCTCATCTATTAATTTCGGAGGCCATCCGCTGATTGTTGTCGACGGTTTGCCTTTGTCTAACAGCTCTTTTGACGAAACTTTACAAGGAAAGCCGACCATAGCAGGCTTCCAAAGTTCCTATGCCATCGATCCTTTGTCATCGATCAATCCATCCGACATTGCCAGTATCGACGTTTTAAAAGATGCTGCTTCAACCGCCATATACGGGTCAAGAGGATCAAACGGTGTTATCATGATCACTACTAAAAAAGGGAAAGAGGGCAAACCTGTCGTAAATTTCAATATGTACGCCGGTGCACAGAAACTGAGTAAGAAAGTAGATGTAATGGATGCTTATCAACTGGCTCAATACACCAATTTATCACGTGACGAGGCTTGGGTTGCCGTTGGCGGAAATGCAAATGATCCTTTGAGCATACGTACGGGTGCCAATTATACCTATCCGGATTACATGATACCTTATCTGGAAGGAAAACAAGGACTTACCAATACCGATTGACAAGACGAAATTTATAGGACGGCTGTACAGCAGAACTATGATATCAGCGTAGCCGGAGGCACGGAAAAAGTGAATTATTACGTATCAGGAAACTACATGAACCAAGAGGGTATTATCGTTAATTCAGGACTCAAACGTTATAGTGTTCGGTCCAATCTGAATATGAATATCACAGACAAATTACGTTTGGGATTGCGTATAAATGCCAATCAAACAGATAACAATCTCGTCCAGTCGGAAGGTAGCTGGGGAAGGGAAGGTATTGTTATCACGGCATTGATGTATCACCCTAATCTGCCGGCTTACAACAAGGACGGTTCCATTGCCAGCATTTAATGTTGGATGAACTGAAGAAAGGACAGAATGTTGCCAAACTGCAAAACCCGATAACACTGGCAAAAATGCAAACCAATGAACTGCAAAACAGAACGTTTATCGGTAATGCCGATTTAGAATATACTATTATTGAAGGTCTGAAAGTAAATACAGCCTTTGGCGTTGAATCAATGGGATTACACCGGACATTCTATCGTCCTAAATCGGTTTCCCATGCCAATGAGATGGCACCTATAAAGAGTTATAACTACGGCCTTAACAGCCGATCATCCATATTTAACTGGATATCTGAAACAAACGTAACATATAATGTTAATTTTGGCGACCACAATTTGAATGTGCTGGGCAATTTCTCCGCTCAAAAAGAGACTATTTCATTTTCGATGCTGGAAGGACAAAATTTCCCGAACGACAATGTAACGACTATCAATACTGCGGCAACCAGCACCGGTTCTTCAATCGGTCAAGAGGCTGCTATGGCATCATTCCTGGGTCGTGTCATGTATTCATACGGCAGCAAATATATGCTTTCCGCCTCTTTACGCTATGACGGTTCATTCCGTTTTGCTGCAAACAGCAGATGGGGTTGGTTCCCTTCCGTATCGGGCGGTTGGAACATAAGCCAGGAAAGTTTCTATCCCAAAAAGGCGCTGGTAAACAATTTAAAACTACGTGCAAGCTATGGAATAACCGGTAATGCAGAAATTCCTTATTACGGCGGAGTGCCTGTTTTGGCTGCCAACAACTATATTTTCGGAAATTCAACATCCAAAGATATAGCTTTAGGATTCTCTCCTGAAAATGCTCCGAATAAAGATTTATCATGGGAAAGTACCTCTACGGTAAACCTCGGTATAGATGTCGGATTATGGAACAATAACTTACAGGTTACCATCGATGCCTATTAGGCAGCGACCAGAGATTTGCTTTTAAATGTAACCGTACCGGCATCCAGCGGTCTGACAAGTGCTCTTCAAAACGTAGGCAAGGTCAGAAACAGAGGTCTGGAAGTGATGTTATCAACTTTCCAGGAGTTGAACAAAGACTGGTCCCTGGATGTATCGTTAGCCATGTCGACCAACCAAAACGAGGTGCTGGCATTGGCTCCCGGACAAAAGCAAATACTTTATGCAAGCGGTTTGCCGGATCCTTCGTTCATTGTTAAGGTTGGCGAGCCCATCGGATCTTTTTACGGATATAAAGTGTTAGGCGTATTTGAAAGCAAGGAGCAATTTGATTCCACCCCACATTTGGAAAATGCTAATCAAGGCGTAGGTGATTTTATTTATGCAGATACCAATAATGACGGTAAAGTCAACGAAGAAGACCGTATCATTCTGGGAAATGCCAATCCCGATTTTACATGGGGACTTAACGGAACTTTAGGATGGAAGAACCTTGATTTCGGATTCGGTATCGAAGGAAAACACGGGCAGCAGGTTTTCAATGCCATGCACCGTTATCTGGCAGAATCGTGGGGTAATAATTTATCCGTTTATCTTGAAGACGGAGCACCACGTCCGGTGTGGGCATACGGAACAAAGAGCCATACACGCCCGTCCAGTTGGCATGTCGAAAATGCATCTTTTGTTCGTATCCGTAACCTGACACTTGGATACACATTTAAGAATCTGGGCTTTTTACAGAAACTAAGAGTTTATGTATCAGCAACTAATCCTTTTACTTTTACAGGTTATCCAGGTTATAATCCGGAAGTTTCGAATGGAGGAAGCAGTGCGATCACTGCCGGAGAAGACTTCGGTAATTACCCTGTAGCTAAATCTTTTATAGGCGGTTTAAATGTAACATTTTAAATAATTTGGAATATGAAAAAATATTATTGATATTATCTATACCCCTGCTTTTCGCTTCATGCAATCATTTCATCGATTTGGATCCTGTTTCGCAGCAAAACGCAAACACGTTTTATAAAGATTCACTGGAAATGGAACAGGCATTAACGGCTGCATACAACGCCCTGCAATCGACCGAACAATATGGGGGAAACGGATTTTCTTCATTCATGGAAGTAACATCCGATAATACATGGAACAGGAACGTTACAATGGGAGGTGGAGCCTATGCATCCTTCGATAACTTTATCGTGGATCCCACAAATATCCAGGCAGAAAATACATGGGTCGCTTGTTATGACGGAATACAAAGGTGCAACATTGTAATCACCAGACTGAAAAAAAACGAAGAGATCAGTGAAAACTTTAAGTTGAGAAAACAGGGAGAAACTTACTTCCTGCGGGCTTTGACTTATTTCAATATGGTTCGTATATGGGGAGGAGTGCCTTTAATTACGGAGGAAGTGACAAATGTAAATGATGCGTTTAACCATACGAGGAGTACCTCGGAAGCTGTCTACGAACAGATCATCAAAGATTTGGAATTCGCAATCGGTAACCTGCCCGAATCTTATGATGCAGCGAATGTTGGCCGTGTGACAAAAAGGTGCTGCACAAATATTGCTGGCAAAAGTTTATCTGACGCAGCACGACTGGCAACAGGCTCTATCTCTGTTGAATAATGTAATTTCGAGCGGGCAGTACGGGCTATTATCCAATTTTGCAGATGTATTTTCCGTTGATAATAAAAACAATAAAGAATCTATTTTTGAAGTACAATTCGATAAAACAATCGAAGGACAGGGCTATATGGGAGGAGACCCGTTGATCACAGGAAGCGACGTAAACAATCTGCCCTCTGACAATTTGCTCAAATTGTTCGAAGAAAATCAGGACGACAGAAAGGATGCTTCGGTAATCGATCTCGGTGTACAAGGTTGGAGACTTTATAAATGGCACGACACAAAAGGTACTAACAACGGTATGGGATTCAATATCATGGTGCTAAGATATGCAGATGTGTTATTAATGGCTGCGGAAATAATGAATGAAATAGGTTATGGTCAGCCGCAAGCATTAGAGTATCTGAACCAGATACGCAAACGCAGCCATGCTACCGAATATACAAGTTCTGATTTGCCAGACCAGGAAACATTCAGGACTGCCATTACCAAAGAACGCCGACTGGAACTGGCATTCGAGAACCACAGATGGTTCGACCTGCTGAGAACCGGCAAAGCGATAGAGGTTTTAAATAAAATGATTATCCGCATAATGTCCTATTATAAATTCTGGATTTGAAGT
>JAJPZM010000286.1 GCA_021204335.1 Parabacteroides sp.
ATATAATATGTATAGCTATTTTACTGGGAATTATTCTGACGGTCATCATTGTTTATCAAAGAATATTATACAAAAGAGAGTCGGCCCATAAAAAAGAAGTGCAGGAAAACCTGAAGCGGGAAAAAGAGTTCCTCTCTTTTGCATTGGAAAGCGGCAATATATTCACGTTCCGTTACAAAAACGGCATTTTCTACTTTGATAAAGAGTTTTACCATTATCTGGACCTTCCCGAAGAGCCGATCAGCGCGAAACGTTTCAGTAATGCGATCCATTCGGAAGAACAGGCTGACTTCCAGAAAAACAGATACAAGCTGGATCATGGATTCCCTTCCCGGCAAATTACCAGAAGAAGATATAATTTTAACGGGAAAGGCCATCAATGGTGGGAATTCCGCTATGCCCAAAATACCAATATCCAGACAGGAAACAACGACCACTCTGTTGAGGTAAACGGTCTTTGCCTCAACATCCAGCAAATTAAGGAAACGGAAATAAATCTGACAAAAGCATTGAAGAAAGCGGAAGAATCCGACAAGATGAAATCTGCATTCCTGGCAAACATGAGCCATGAGATACGTACGCCGCTTAACGCTATCGTCGGGTTCTCCCAATTGCTCAGTTCGGACATGGAACTGGACCAGGAAGAAAAAACGAATTTATCAGCCTGATCAACACGAACAATGATTTGCCTCTTAAGTTGATCAGCGACATTCTGGATTTGTCGCGTATCGAATCCGGGCAAATATCCTTTACGTTTGCCAACTGCGACCTGAGCCAGTTGGTAGAAGATATCTATAATACACACCGATTACTTATGCCCGAAGGCGTAGAGTTGATCAGGGAGTTTCCCGAAACACCGGCTATTATCAACACCGACCGCTTCAGACTGACGCAGATGGTTACCAATTTCATTAATAACGCAACCAAATTCACCACACGCGGATATATCAAAGTCAAGTACGAATACAGCGATGACAACCAACATATCCTGATTTCGGTAGAAGATACGGGAAAGGGGATTCCCGAAGACAAGATCAAACTGGTATTCGAACGTTTTCAGAAACTGGATGAATTTGCGAAAGGAACCGGCCTCGGACTGGCTATCAGCATGAGTATCATAAAAACATTCAAAGGTACGATCTTGCTGGATTCCGAAGAAGGCAAGGGTAGTAAGTTCACCATTTCGCTACCCCGTACTTCTCAATAAAACGATTGTTGGCTTTTGCTTCTTCAACCCATTCCGGTACGACGGTTTTCAGAAATTCGTCCTTAGCGGCGATTTTCGACTGAATATCCAGTCCTATATATTTCTGTGCCTTTTCTTTGGTTGAAACATCAGGCAACGGAACATCATTATTGTAACCATGCTTGTTTAAAACATCTTTTACAACCATACGCGCCTGCATTGTTTTATAAAGGCCGTCCCCCAAGACACGCTGCACTTCCTGCGGGGCATGAAAAGCCGCTCCATGCGAAGCGATCACAAAGTCCCAACGCCATTGAGCCTGGCGAAGCAGTTTGAGAACCGGTTGCATCTGGCTTTCTGACGCTCCCCTATCCCAGGCAAACTTTGCCTCGATATGCGCTTTAACCAATTCCTTTTCCAGTTTATTCCGCAATTCCATCGCCTTGTTCTGCCGGGTGTACACGTCCTGACGGAGCTCCTCCTCGCTTTGGCGATGACAGGAACGGCATGTCTTATCGATCATTGCCAAGGGGCTTTGAATATGATGATTATTGTATTCCCTGACCTCTTCCTCCACATAAGGCATGTGGCATTCTCCGCAAGAAACTCCGCGACGGGCATGGATTTCCATTTGCGCCAATTCGTAATCCGGATGCTGGGCTTTCAGCAGGGGAGTTCTGCTTAGTTTATGAGTATAATCCGAGAAACCGATCTTGTCATAGTAATTTTCTATATCTTCAACGCTATATCCCAGATCCCAGGGTAAAACGACCTCTTTGCTTTCCCTGTCAAATAATATTCAGCATGGCATTGTGCACAGACTAACGAACGCATCCGTTGATCGGAAGCATCTTCAATAGGATCGCCTTCCCGTTCCAATGCATTGGCGAGGAATTGACGGGGCACACGCAAATCCATACTTTCCGGATCATGGCAATCGCCACAACCAACGGGATTGACTACTTCCGAGCCCCAATCGTACCACATTTTTTATAAAAGCCTTGTGAGCCGACTTCGTCAATCAACCGCGGAACATCCAGACTTTTACATGCCCAGCAAGAGGCCGGCTGAGGTCCGTCGTTCGCTTTCCGCGGAGCACCGGTGCGCAAACTACGATAAAGATCGTCGATAGCATACATGTGCCCCCTTGGAGACATATAACTTTTGGCAAAGCCATAACCGGCCCACAGGATGACCATATCAGGCCGCATCGCCAACATATCTTCCGCCTAATTACCGTTATACAAACTCTTAAAGGTTGTATCAGTCGTATTTTTCCAACTTTTATATTCGTAGGAGTTCGACAAATTCAATTCGTCTGATTGGGGAGAATATTCCACCTCTGCATTTCCAACCTCGTCTATAAACGTTATTTCTCCTCTGTTTCCACAAAAAGCCCCAATAGCCACAACTAAAATGACCAGGGAAACAGCGAGCAGCAACACTTTAAAACGCCCTACATCAAGTGTTTTTCCCATTAAAATTATTTGCTTATATAAAACTATACGTTCAAATCCCCAAAAAGCATTGATTTTTCAACCGTTTCAATCAGATCACAAATGTAGTAAAAAGATATTATGAACCAAGAGAATTTTGAAAACTATAAAATAAAGCCTTATTTTTGCAGGATAAATAAATGAATCGCTATGCGTATTGACATACTCACCGTATTGCCGGAAATGATCGATGGAATGATTAATTGCTCCATCGTTAAAAGAGCACAGGATAAAGAACTGGCTGAAATACATCTACATAACCTTCGTGATTACACGACCAATAAATGGCGTCGCGTAGATGATTATCCCTTTGGTGGCGAAGCCGGAATGGTGATGCAAATCGAACCTATCGACCGGGCAATCTCCGCTTTGAAAAATGAACGGGAATATGACGAGGTGATCTATACCTCCCCTGACGGAGAAACTTTTAACCAACCGATGGCAAACAGCATGTCGTTGCTGAACAACATCATCATCCTTTGCGGCCATTATAAAGGGATCGATTACCGCATCCGGGAACATCTTATCACCAAAGAGATATCTGTAGGCGATTACGTGCTGACGGGTGGCGAGCTGGCAGCCGCCATTATCACAGACGCCGTAGTGCGGCTGATACCCGGCGCTATCGGAGATGAACAGAGTGCCCTCTCCGATTCTTTTCAGGATGATTTGCTGGCACCGCCCGTCTACACCCGTCCTGCCGAATATAAAGGATGGAAAGTTCCCGATGTGCTTCTTTCAGGCCATCAGAGAAAGATCGACGAATGGCGGTTACAGCAAGCACAGGAACGTACTATGCGGTTGCGGCCGGATTTATTGAAAGGGAAATAACTTATTCCTCCTCATAGTTATAAGTAAAAGCATATTCATAGGTAGTCTCGTCCGATGACCCGCTGATCTTTTCGCGGATGGTCATGCCGGTTACATAATCGCCTACCAGCATATAACTGAAAGAATATTCGGCACTCTCCTTGCTTTCGCCCAATTGGTAACGGCTTGCCGATACCGGCAGATAACGGTTCATGGTACCGTATAGCGTATTTAAAGGACTGACCAGATCGGGAGTTACCGGCTGAAGCGTATTGACAACGCGGAAAGGGAAATTCTCCGGACGTACTTGCGTTGCATACGTATAGCTCACCTCATCCCGAGGAAGATACGCATACGTTACTACATTTCCATTTTGCCAGGTATATTTGTCAACAGATACCGGCGTATTTTTCTTATAACCACCCTCTTCCAGCGGACGCTGGAAGACCCAATCTGTTTCACTCAGATTGCTACCGCTATATTTATAATTGTATTGGTTCTTTATATATTCTTCGTTTGGTACATATTCGTTGACAGCCCATTCATCCTTAGTAAGTACCACCTTCCCGGATAACTGGAAATCTTCCGTATGCATGTTGGAACCGTTGATAACAGATACTTTATTTCCGGTATAAATCAAATTGAAAGTTCCTCTGGAAGTCACGATTTTACTGACGTTACCATCCTGGTTGTAAGAAATATCCAAGGAATAATCAGGATATTCTGTACCATTCTTCTTGCAGGTAACCTTAGTCAGTTTATTCATTTTTGCTACGACAGGCTTATCATCATCGCCACAAGATACCAGTCCTATTACCAGGATCAATATCAGGAATACATTCTTTTTCATTTGCTCTTTCTTTTTTGTTATTTCAACATCACAAAATTAGAATATTTGCCAGAATAAAAACGGAAGTAACCAATTTTACGGAATAATGTTTGAACAAATCGTACGTTTCTA
>JAJPZM010000098.1 GCA_021204335.1 Parabacteroides sp.
AAGAAAGGAAGGAGAAAGCTTGATGTTTTCTTCTTCCTTTTTTTTATTTAACCAACAAATAAACCGAAATAAAATGGCAGATGCTGCCACCTAAGACGAAGAAGTGCCAAATCGGATGCATATATTTATATTTATCAAAGAAATAAAAGACACATCCTATTGTATAGAAAAGGCCGCCACCTATCAACCAATACAAAATCGGCATCGAATCAGTTCGCTGGAACACATCGACCAACGGCTTGAAAACAATAACAACCACCCAGCTCATCGCCAGATAACAGACTGTTTTCAGATGGTCGGTCTTTCTTATCTTCCTGAAACTGATGATAACGCCGATAATTGCAGAAATCCAGACGATTGCAAATAAGCTCCAGCCCCAATACCCTTCCTGCCGTAAGGCTACCAGCGTAAAAGGCGCGTAAGTCCCTGCAATATGCAAATAGATTGCACTATGGTCGAAGCGACGGAGCGACCTCTTACGTCGCGCATTAGCCGATGCGTGGTAAAAAGTGGAAGTAACATAAGAGGATGTCATACAGAGTGCATAAACCACCGAACTGCCAATCGCCCAGGGATTTCCTCCACGTATAGAAGCTACCATCAATACAAAGATAGCAACTATCCCGAAAATCATTCCTGCACCATGGGTAAGTACATTGGCTACTTCCTCGCCATACGTTCGTCTTTGTTGGGCCCTAACCATTTGCTCAGGCTATAATTGTTCAGCCTTAAAGCCGGCTTCCGTCACCGCAGCAACAATTTTATCCGCAGGAACGTCTGCCGTCACTTCCAGCACTTTATCCGGCGATTTCAGGTCGATAGACCATTCATCTTCCTTCACTAACTTATTCAGTTTGGCACCGATAGCTGCCACACAGCCACCACACTTTGCGTTTGTTTTAAATTTCATTGTTGTCATAACTCTTTATGTTTATAATCTTTATACTTAATAATATCACTTCATAAATTTCAGCCTCAAACTGTTAAGAACGACAGATACCGAGCTGAATGCCATTGCCGCACTCGCCAGCATCGGGTTCAATAACAATCCGTTCACCGGGAATAACACACCTGCCGCCAACGGTATTCCAATCAGGTTGTAAATAAACGCCCAGAACAGGTTCTGATGAATCAGCCGCACAGTCCGTTTCGACAGGTGAATCGCTTTCGGCAGCAACAGCAAATCGGAAGTAATCAGTGTAACCATCGCTACATCCATTGCAATATCCGTTCCCTTGCCCATAGCGATGCTGACATCCGCACGTGCCAGGGCTTGCGAGTCGTTGATGCCGTCGCCAACCATAGCGACAATCTTTCCTTGCTTCTGAAGGGCTGCGATATACTCCTCCTTATCGGTTGGCATAACTTCTGTCTTATAATGCTTTATTCCTAATGTATCGGCAACCCTTTCGGCTGTCTTAACGCCGTCGCCGGTCAGCAAATGCACTTCTATTCCCATATCGGTCAGCGTTTTGACGGCAGCCGCTGATGTCGGTTTGATACGGTCTGAAATGGCCAGTGCAGCCAACAGGCGATTGCCTTCGCCATAATACACGACGCTTTTCCCATCTTCCTGCCACCGACGGATCTGCGCCATCGTTTCATTCGGAATACGGGCCTCGAACAGTTCCAGCAGCCCCTGGCTTCCTACCCAATAAGTAACTCCATCAACTTCCAAACGAATACCACGACCGGTAAGGCTTTCAAAATTGCCTGCTTCATAAGCCGATGCTCCCGAATCCTCCAACCAACGGATAATGGCGGAAGCCAACGGATGCTCCGATTTCAGTTCGGCTGTATAAAGAATATTCAGATAAAGAGCATTCGACTCCGTCAGCCAGCAGGAATCGACGACAACCGGAATCCCTTCGGTCAGTGTCCCTGTTTTGTCCAGCACGACAGTATCGACCTTGCAAAGTGTCTCCAGCGCGTAGGCATCTTTTATCAGAATATGCCGTTCGGCTCCTTTCCCCATTCCCACCATCAAGGCGGTAGGCGTGGCCAAGCCTAATGCGCAGGGACAGGCTATCACCAGTACGGATACAGCCAACAGCAAAGCGTATGAGAAATAATCCCCTCCGCCAATCACCAGCCAGCACACGAAGGTTATTACCGAAAGGAGCACGACTACGGGAACAAATATACCGCTTATTTTGTCAACTATGCGCTGAACCGGCGCTTTACTTCCCTGGGCAGCCTGCACCATCTGCACGATTTGCGATAATATCGTTTCATTCCCGACTCCGGTCGCTTCCATTGTAAAGGCGCCTTTCTGGTTGATCGTTCCCGCCAATACGCGGTCGCCTGCCGATTTCTCGACCGGGATAGGTTCGCCACTTAACATGCTTTCATCCACAGAAGACGAACCTTGCAAGAGAACGCCGTCCACCGGTATTTTCTCTCCGGGACGTACACTCAGCACATTCCCTTTTTGCAAAGACGAGATGGGAACTTCTTCCTCCTTCCCGTCGATCAGGCGATGGGCTGTTTTAGGCTGTAACCCCATCAAGCCCTTAATGGCAGACGAAGTACTGTTCTTCGCCCGCTCCTCCATCAACTTGCCCAACAGGACAAAGGCGATAATCACACCCGAAGCCTCATAATAAACATGCGGCTCCAGTCCCCGTTCCAGCCAGAACTGAGGATAGACGGTATTGAAGAAACTGAACAGAAAAGCAATCGAGGTACTGAGAGCCACCAGCGTATCCATATTCGCTTTCCCCTGGATGGTATGCCTTGCCCCGCTTGTGTAGAACGACCGCCCGAACAGAAGCATAATGGCCAATGCCAGCACCATCATCACCCAATTAGCGTAGGGCGCATGCATAAACACCATGCCCAACAAAGCTAAAGGAACAGATAATATCCATGCCCCTATCGTATTGCGCTTCAACTTCTTATAATGCTTGCGAGCCATCTCCTCCTGTACGGCCAGCGGATCTTCCGCTTCGACCACCAAATCGTAGCCGGCCGCCTGCACAGCCTCCTGCATCTTTTGCAAAGTAATAACAGACGGATGATATTTGACAGACAATGTATTGGCGGCAAAATTAACGGAAGCCCCCTCCACCCCCGGCAGCGCCTTCACCGTACTCTCCACATTATTGGCACAAACCGCACAGCTCATCTCCAGAACAGGCAGTATTTTACTTTCTATATCTTTCATTCTTTCGGTCCTCTATAAATTATCTAATAGGAAAACAAAGATACGAATAAAACAGTTGCAACAAAGTTGCGGATATTCATAACACTTCGTTAAGATATGTACAATTAAATAGTTTTATTTGGTATCTTTACGCTATTATTTAACATTCGGATATGCGATCTTTGCCAGACGAATGAACGAATGAATTAAAAAACGAATACGTATGATACTTGACTCCCTAAACAGCACAGAAAAGGTTGAACGTTTGCACCCCTTATTTAAAAAAGCATTCGACTATGTAAAGGCTACGGATTTCTCTAAAATAGAAGACGGAAAGTACGAACTGGAAGGTTCGCGCCTCTTTGTCAGCGTAGCAAGCCTGTTTGGTAAAAAGAAAGACGAAGCAGCTATCGAAACCCATAAAAAATATATCGATATACAACTGCCTCTCCTCGGTGTGGAAAAGATCGGATGGAAACCCGGTTGCGAATTGCAGGAAGTATCCATCCCCTACGATGAAGAAAAGGATATCGCTTTTTATGTAGACCGCCCTACGGCATACACCAAGATCTATCCGGGACAGTTTGCCGTCTATTTTCCGGAAGACGGGTATGCTCCCGGCATCGGCGAAGGCAATATCCGTAAAGTAATCGTTAAAGTACAGGTAGAAGAATAAAATTGCCGGATACGACAAATCCGGTATCTTCCCCGGAGACACAAGTGATCTCTGTTCGGAAGATACCGGATTTCTTTATTCTATATTACAGATAAGACGTATTATTTATTGCCGGCAATAACACGACAGACCTCCTCATATCTGACTTTCAGAAGCTCTACTTCTTCCGGCAAGGTCGATAAATCATTATTCCGGAGATGCTCGGTCATAGGCTCCAACACCCGGTATAAGCCATGGAATTCCAGATTTCCGGCAACACCTTTCAAAGTATGGGCCTGAACAAAGGCTTGATGTATATCCCCCTTGTTTATATACTCGTTCAACTTCCTATAACTTTCATCCTGAAGAAATCTCACAAGAAACCTTTCATACATAGCCTCGTTCCCTACGAAACGATCGATAGCACGCTCCAGATCGACTCCTATACTTTCCAGTTGTTGTTTATATCCGTCTGTCATATTAATACTATATTGAATAATCCGTGTAAGTCTTATAAATGAATACATCTTGTTATTCAACGACAAATATATAAATTAATTAGAACATACAAGTTCCGGGAACCAATTAATTGCCGGTTGCCTGCAAATATTCCGTCCGTTTGATCAGATACGTCGTAT
>JAJPZM010000306.1 GCA_021204335.1 Parabacteroides sp.
GCTACCTTATAAGGGATTATTACATTTACATAGTCTTTTAAAACTTCTTTCTGTTTGTCAATATTATTTCTAATCCATTAAAATATTCAGCAGTAAAATCTGTTCGTTGGTAACGTTCTATATTAGCTTGATGTAGACTAATTTTACTTTCTACATCTAGCATACGTTGATTTATAGATTCTATTTCTTTATTTATCACAATAGCCTTTTCTTTGTAATCAGATAAAGAAATAGCATCAACTTCATAGGCTGCATAGGCTTTTCTACTACTATTCTTACTACTAGCCAGTAATGTTTTTAAAGCTATTGTTTCTTCATTTAATTGCTGAATGCTCTTTTGTTCTTCTTCTACCTTTTCCTGCTTCTGTGCTTCATTTAAGGAAGATAAGGTTATTAACTCAGTTTTCACTATGTGCCATACTATAGTAGTCAAATTAGCATCATTTAAAGCCAACCCAATAGAGCCCTGTTAATGTAGTGTCTTTAGAATGACACCTCCAGTTAGTAATTCCTTTTGCTCCTTTGGTTGATGGTGAAAAGTAATAACCACAATTAGGGCATTTAATAAGTTTCTGTAGAAGGTATTTTTTTGCTTTTGGATATACTATTAACGTTCTATTCTCTTTCAACTTCTTTTGAACCCAATTAAAAGTATCTTTATCTATTATCTGTGGTAAGTTAATTACATATACTTCTGGTTCTTCATTTGGTCTATCTGGATCAGCTATTTTTAAAGTAGTTTCACCTGTATAACCAGTATATGTTAAGTATTGTCTTATATGACCTGTGGTAATATGAAGGTCATATTTACCTTTCACATATCTAAGTACACTACTTAAAGAGCCATCTTCCTGTAAGTACCGATTAAAAATATCTTGAATTATAGCTGCTTTTGGTTCATCAATAATAAGAGTGTTGTAATCAGCTTTATTTCCACCTACCCTTTTATATCCAAAAGCAGGTCTACCTCCAAAAATTTGATTCCTTCTGGCATTTTTACGCTTACCAGAAGCAAATCTTGACTTCATTGATTTTAGTTCTTCTGCTGCACTATCAAAGTAAAATCCTAACTGTTGTTCAAAGCCTGTATCCACATAGCCAGTAGTAGGATCAATAGTCCATCTACCTTTATCCCTAAAATAGATAGGTACTTTCAATTCATTATTAAATTCTCTGATCCATAATCTACCAGTTATACTATCTCTAGATAATCTGGAAACTTCATTGATAAAGATAACATCTGCTTCACCTAGTAAACAAGCTGCTTTAAGAGAACGAATAGATTCTCTATCTTCTTTCCTCACATCATCTTTACCTGTTATATACTGCCCAAATATTAAGTATTCTGGCACTGTATAACCAAAATCTTTTGACAATTGTGTCAAATCTTTTAACTGCCTGTCATAATCCTGTGAATCAGTACTACAACGTAATAATAAAACTGCATTCATATTTTAATATATTTGTTTATCATTTTGATACTGCAAATATAGTAAAAGAGATTGAGAGTAAACTTATATAATAAGTTGGACGGAACCAGTTACTATCAATCTATTGCCATCCTGTTTATTGCGCAGGTACTAGGAATCGACCTTAGTTTCACCCAGCTATTGATTATCGTAGCAATGACGATCCTCTCCTCTATCGGCATGCCAGCCATTCCCGGCGGAAGCTACGTGATCCTGACAATGGTATTGACCTCTGTCGGCATCCCGGCGGAAGGCCTTGCCCTGATCCTGGGAATAGACCGCCCGCTCGACATGCTGCGCACCGCCGTTAATGTTACGGGAGATGCTACGGTTGCTACGATTGTAGATACAGGTAATACGAAATAATGTTAACGAGGTCTGTTACCTCCAGGAAATCCGCCAGGATTACCACCCGGACCGCTTGAATAAGAGCCGACCGTCGTTACCATCGAACCGGTGGTGAAGGTGGCCGCCTGCGTGCCGCCCGAGTAAGTGGCTCCGGTATATAAGCCGTAGAAGTCGGACCCACCCGTCACCGAACCGCCGGTATAAATGGTGTAATCGGAATCGGATGCCAGGGCGGGGCTACTGAATAATAACGTCATCTGCTGAAGCGTGCGCGGGATCTTGAAAGTGAGCACGTCTGTCCCATCGGTTGCGCTGATATGGAACATCGTGTTTTGCGTGACGGAACCTCCATAGACCAGCGAAGGTTGCTTGCAGGTGTTGGCCGTCGGGATGCTGGTTCCGCCACCTACTCCGATAAGGGTACCGCCGGTGATGGTGAAGGTATTCTGGTTGCAATCGAAACCGTCCTCGGGAGAAGAGGTGCCGATGGCAACGACGGTGCCGCCCGTAACGGTCAGGGTGCCGTTCGAGTCGATGGCATCGTTTGCCGTACTATAGCAATAGATTTCGCCACCGTTGATGATAAGGGAAGTGGCTGCATTGATGCAATCGTCGTAAGCCTCGACAATGATATAGCCATCGTTGATAACCAGTTCGGCTTTGCTCTCGATGCCTTCGGCTTCCTGGCGTGAGGTTTTCACCCGAATATTACCACCGTTGATAGTCAGGTCGCCCAAACTTTTGAATCCTTTGGCGGACGTACCGGTTGTTGTGATATTAAGGGTCCCGCCATTGATCTCCATATAAGGATCGATAGAGGAATCGGTTCCTTCGTAAGAGGTGGTGATGCCTTCGTCGCCACTCACAATCGTGATGTCGCCGTCCTGGATCAGGATATAGCCTTCCTCGCATTCGATGGCATCCTTCGTAGCGTTGATCGACAAGGTGCCGCCGTCTATAACAACGGCATCGTTGGTGTGGATGCCATCCGACACTTTGCTGGTGAGGTTGAAGGTTCCCTCATAAATGCGTACATAATCGTCGCTACAAAGGGCATGTTTGTTATTGCCGTTGACCGTCAGCGAGCCGCTGCCATTAAAGATAAGCTGCCCTTCGCTAAAAAAGGCGGCTTTCTGGTCTTCGCCGGTATCGGTGCTATAAGAGGAACCATCGGTTAACGTATTCAGCGTACCGTCATTCAGTTGCACGAAGACACGTTTATGAGATTGGATATTGATGGCAGGTCCCGAAGGGTTGGTAATGCTCACGCCATCGAGCGTCAGTTTGAATTTATAATCGCTATACACCTTCAGCATGCCATCAGTAGTCGAGCCGGATACCACATATTCTATTTCTTCCTCCGTCGATACGATAGCCACTTGATTGTCATTAACCTGTACTTCAACCCCGTTTCCTTCCATCGGATTGGATACGGTCACCGTATTACCAAATGTAATCGTTACCGTATGAGAAAAGTTAGAGTTTTTCACCTCATCTTTTTCGTCATTGGGAACGGTTTTCGATTCTTCTTCCGAAGGTACATCTTCTGTATCGCAAGCCGGCAGAAAAATAGCCGGCATACACAAAACAATAACCAATAGAATTGATTTTACCACATCACACTTTACCATAACCTTATTCTTTTGGGGTTCAAAAGTAAAACCGCTTCCTGTTCCGTTAAAAAAGAATCTATAAACAAACCGTTTTTATCAGCAAACAGAAACAATTGGAAGAGTACCTGTTTTATTGAATAAAACAAGAACTTCATTGATTACTTTTTCCAGTACGGACCCCCTCCCCCTACTTTTGAAACAGAATTGTAATCAGTGTTTCAATTAGTCAGAAAGGCAATATGGAAGAAAATGTTATCTGTTCAATGCTGGAAAACTTCCCATCCATCTCCCTCGCGGAGATGGATGGAGTCCGGCTGATGAACCGGGTCGACACGAAATACACGACCACGGACGAAGGATTAAAGCAGTTCCTGCTTCTGCTTGAAAAAGATTATTACGTACAGGAAATCAACGGCAAACGCATCAGCCCGTATCGCACCGTTTATCTGGATACGCCCGGGCTTGCCATGTATCTTGCCCACCAGAACGGACGCCGGACGCGCGAGAAAATCCGCATGCGCTCGTATATCGGTTCCGACCGGACATTCCTCGAAATAAAAGACAAGAACAACAAGGGAAGGACGCGGAAAGTACGCATGCCGCTCACTTCGATGAACGCGTATCTGATGGCAGAAGCCGATGCATTCCTATACGAACATGCTTCGTTCCAGCTGGAAGATTTACAATTGCAGGTAGAAAACTCTTTCGACCGCATTACGCTGGTGAACCGCGAGAAAACCGAGCGGCTGACGATCGATACGAACCTGCACTTCCGCAATCTTTCTTCGGGCAGGGAACAATCGTTGCCGGGACTGGTTATTATCGAATTGAAGCAGGACGGCAATATACCTTCGCGGGCAAAATCGTATTTGTCGCAATTGCATATCCATCCGGTAAGCATCAGCAAATATTGCCTGGGCACATTGCTCACCAACCCTTCAGCCAAGCATAACCGTTTTAAAAAGAAACTTACTCAAATAAATAAACTAGCAAATTACTCGTATGGATACATTTTTTGATATAGCAGAAGACGTGCAATTGATGGGTACGCCCGTTATGGATATGGATGCGTTTACGCAACTAATCCTTCGTTTCCTTTTCAACTTTGTGGTCGTGGGGATTATTATCCATTTCTTTTATTATCCGAAAAGCAAACGCAGGGATTACTATTTTACCTTTTCGCTGATCAATGTAAGCGTCTTCTTTCTGATTATCCTGATGGGAAGCGTGAAACTGAAGATAGGGTTTGCATTGGGCATCTTTGCGATTTTCGGAATTATCCGATACCGCACCGAGTCGGTGCCTATCCGGGAGATGACTTATTTGTTCATTATTATTGCCCTGTCGGTCATTAATGCCCTGTCGGTCCAGATCAGTTATGCGGAGTTGCTGGCAACGAATTGCATTTTCCTGCTCGTCACCTGGCTGCTCGAGAGCGAACGGTGGCTGAAGCATATTTCCTGCAAACTGATCCTTTACGATAAGATCCAATTGATCGTGCCGGAGAAACGGACAGAGTTGATAAGCGACCTCCGCAACCGCACCGGGCTGGATATCCAAAAGATTGAGATCGGACATATCGACTTCCTGCGCGATGCGGCTTTTATCAAAGTGTATTACGAATCGGAAGTGAGGGAAATCAATTCGGTGGATACATTAACCCGCTTTCCGCGGGAAGGCGAATAAAAACAAGAAAAGGAGGGCTGGATATGAAACGTTTGAAGACAATTGGGTTTGCAATATGCCTGCTGGGTAGCGGCATGGCTTGGGCACAGGATAATACGGGCGCATCGCTGAGTGCGGAGGTAACCAAGAAGATACTTCCGGGATTGAACCTGTCGCTCGAAGAAGAATTCCGCCTGCGCGATAATCTGGGCGAAACAGACCGTTTCTCCACCACGCTCGAACTAAGCTACCGTCCCCTGGAATATCTGAAACTGGGCGGGGCTTACAACCTGATTAATTACAATCATGAAACAAAAGGCTGGGAAGTGCGCCACCGGTATTACTTTTTTGCAACCGGCTCCTATCAGTTTAACCGTTTTACCGTATCTTTACGCGAACGTTTTCAAAGCACCTGCCGCGTCGGAGTGAAAGAGACCAGCAAACGGGCGAATCCGAAACTCTACCTGCGTAGCCGGCTTGAAGTGGAATATAATATAAGGCATAGCAAATTCGAGCCCTTCGCCTCGGTGGAGCTCTACAATACGCTCAACGATCCGCAAGGGAACAAAATGAACAAACTGAAATATACAGCAGGAAGCAAATATAAGTTGAACAAGCGCAACTCGCTACAAGTGTTCTATCGCTACATCAATTTCAAGGATGACGACGAAGGGAATGGACAACACATGATCGGATTGGGATACGCTTATAAATTTTAATGGATATGGAAACACAGGTACGGAAACAGAAACTATTGGAGAACCTGATCTACCTGATTATCTGGGTGGTAATTTTGATCTCTCCCCTTCTGAAACATAAATATAACGGAGATACGATCAACTGGAACGATATCTTTCAAGCCTGGAAAATGATTGCACCTTTCTTCCTCTTATTCCTTATTAATAACTATATCCTGATCCCGCTATTGCTGATACGGAAAAAGTCGTGGCTTTACCTACTATTCACTTTCCTGACGATCGGTTCGATATTTACATTCAACCCGTTTATGAAGTTCAAACAACCCGGCAAGAGGGACAAGCGACCGCTGCACGAGTTTATGATGAACCGCCCGCCGGTAAACGACGAGATGCATCAATTCCCGATGGAGAAGGAACCCTATGAAGGAATGCGTCCCCCGATGTGGCAAATGCCGGACATGATCTCGCCGATGGTAAACTATATTTTAATTGCCCTCCTTGTACTCGGGCTCAATGTGGCGATCAAATTCCTTTTCAAATCGATCCGCGACGAACACCGGATGAAGGAGCTGGAAAAGCATACGTTGCAAACAGAGTTGGAATATCTGAAACATCAGATCAACCCGCATTTCTTTATGAATACGCTCAACAATATCCATGCCTTGATCGACCTCGATACCGAGAAGGCAAAGGAGACGGTGCTCGAGCTTTCGAAGATGATGCGTTATGTGTTGTATGACGCCACGCAACCCACGTTGCCGTTGACGAAGGAGATCGGTTTCCTGAATAATTATATCGAACTGATGAAACTACGATACACCGACCAGGTAGAGATTCATATCTCGTTGCCCGAAGAAGTGCCTGCCATACAGATTCCGCCATTGCTATTCATCTCTTTCCTCGAAAATGCCTTTAAGCATGGCATCAGTTACCGGCAGAAATCATTCATCCACATGTCGATGGAGATTAAGGGAAATGAGTTGGAATGCCAGGTAATCAATAGCAGCTTCAATAATGCCGGCGAGCAGTATAAAGGGGTCGGGCTGGAGAACGTAAAGAAACGATTGCGGTTGCTATACGATAATAATTATACACTGGATATCCGGAGCGAGAATAACGAATACCGTATTTTACTGATAATACCCATACAATTATGATAAGATGTATTGCCATCGACGATGAGCCGCTTGCGCTTACGCAGATAACCGGTTATATCGGGAAAGTGCCTTTCCTTCAGTTGGTCAAAGCGTGTTCGAATGCGTTGGAAGCATTGGAGGTTATTTCCTCAAATCCCGTCGACCTGATCTTTGCTGATATCAGTATGCCCGACCTCAACGGGATGGATTTTGTCAAGTCGCTGATAAAAAAGCCGCTTATCATCTTCACGACGGCCTATTCGGAGTATGCCGTCGAAGGTTTTCGCGTCGATGCGCTCGACTATCTGCTGAAACCGTTCGGCTACGGCGACTTCCTGAAAGCCGCCAACAAAGCGCTCCGGCAGATGGAGTTAATGAAAGCGCCTGCCACCTCTCCCACCCAACAGGTACCAAGAGACGAGAGCATTCAACCGGAGAATAGCAACCTTTATATCAAAGCAGACTATAAGATGATCCGCATCGATATGAATAAGATATTGTATATCGAAAGCCAGAACGAATACGTCCGTATTTTTACGGAAGACCAGAAGCCGGTCATGTCCCTGTTGAGCATGAAGCTACTGGAAGAGCGCTTGCCTTCGGACCGGTTTATGCGGGTGCACCGTTCCTATATGGTAAACCTGTCGAAGATTACGGCGGTGGCGAACAACCGGATTATCTTCGGAAAAGATGTTTATATCCCGGTGGGCAACCAGTATAAGGATAAGTTTACATTGTATTTGGAAACACATTTTCTGGGGAAATAGATATTTATTGTATCTTTGGATTCGAATAAACTATTTAATCCGATAATATGAAGATCATCACATACAATGTAAACGGCCTGCGCGCCGCCGTTGGGAAAGGACTCCCCGAGTGGCTCGACCGGGAACGCCCCGACGTTCTTTGCCTGCAGGAAACCAAGTTGCAACCCGAACAATATCCTGCCGAAGCGTTCGAAACCCTAGGCTATAAAGCCCATCTGTTCAGTGCGCAAAAAAAAAGGTTACAGCGGCGTTGCCATCCTTACCCGCCGGGAGCCCGACCATGTGGAAACAGGCATGGGCATCGAAAAATATGATAACGAAGGCCGCTTCCTGCGTGCCGATTACGGCGACCTGTCTATCGTCAGCGTCTACCACCCTTCGGGAACCAGTGGCGATGAACGGCAGGCTTTCAAGATGGAGTGGCTCGAAGACTTCCAGAAGTATGTCGTGGAATTGCAGAAGACATGCCAAAAGCTGATCCTCTGTGGCGATTACAACATCTGCCATGAACCGATCGACATCCACGACCCTGTCCGCAACGCAACCAACAGCGGCTTCCTTCCCGAAGAACGCGAATGGATGACGCGGTTTCTCGATGCCGGCTTTATCGATACTTTCCGCTTCCTCAACCCGGAGAAACAACAATACACCTGGTGGAGCTACCGTTTCAATGCACGAAAAAACAACAAGGGCTGGCGAATCGATTACTGCATGGTGAGCGAACCGGTGAAGCCGCTGCTTAAATCGGCGTATATCCTGAATGATGCGGTACATTCGGATCATTGTCCGGCAGTGTTGGAGATTGAGTAACACATTTACAGTTTCATGGAAAACTATTTCAAACGAAATTGTTTCATTCTCCTATTTATTCTTCTGGCATCGATGGCCTGTAACTCCTTGCAGGCTATGGACGGAGCCGGTATGGCGTTCAAGGTAAGCCTGTCCGGGGAATATACCGCAACTTTTCCTTCCTGTTTGAGGAAGATATACGCCCTCAAAGTAATTTCCGGCAAGCGGAATGGTTTCTGACGACCGGCGAGGTAAATTATACATTCAACCGTTATCTGAAAACGGGAGTCGCTTATATGTTGCTTAACCAATATAAAGCAGCTAACGAATTGCGTAACCGTTATTATATCTATGCCTCCGCCAATTACCCTATCGGCAATTTCTCCCTCTCCCTCCGCGAACGGTTTCAAAGTACTTACAAAACAAAAGCCCCGCATCCGACAAACTATCTGCGTACGATGCTGACACTCTCTTATAAGATACGGAGAACAGGCTTGGTTCCTTTCGCTTATGCCGAATTATTCAATAACACCGGTTATCGGGGAAATATGCATACCGATCGGATCCGCCTTTCGGCAGGAAGCGACTACAAACTGAACAAGCTGAATTCATTGCAACTGTATTACCGCTATCATATATTCAATGTATATGATCCGGTAAACTACAAGTATGCAATAGGCGTAACCTATTCCCACCGTTTCTGAAAAAAATATGTATCTTTGCAGCCGTAATTAAAAAACATGATACGGAAAGTCTCCGCTTTCCCGAGTGCTTGATAAACCTCGTAAAAAACAAGAATTATGCAGAAAACGACTGTAACAATCCCGTTCATGCTGCTGGGCATCCTTTTCAATATATGCCTGGTTGCTTCCAACCTTTTAGAGACGAAAGTAGTTCAGGTATTTGGCATCACCGCCACCGCCGGACTGATCGTATTTCCGATCTCGTATATCATTAACGATTGCATCGCCGAAGTATGGGGATTTAAGAAAGCGCGCCTGATTATCTGGAGCGGCTTTGCTTCCAACTTCCTCGTAATCGGTTTTGCGCAATTGGCTGTCATGTTGCCTGCCGCCCCATTCTGGGAAGGAGAAGAAGGATTCAATTTCGTATTCGGCATGGCGCCCCGCATTGCCATAGCAAGTCTGATCGCATTCCTGGTCGGTTCGTTCCTCAATGTCTACGTGATGAGCAAGATGAAGATCGCTTCGCAAGGAAAAAACTTCTCCCTGCGTGCCATCGTCTCGACCCTGGTTGGAGAGAGTGCCGATTCGATGATCTTCTTCCCGATAGCCTTTGCCGGACTGATCCCTGTCAAAGAACTGTTTATCATGATCGGGACGCAGGCGGTACTAAAATCGCTCTACGAAGTAACTATCCTTCCCGTAACGATCCAGGTCGTGAAGTATATCAAGAAAGTAGACGGGACGGATGTGTATGATGTCGGAACTTCCTACAATATATTAAAGGTAAAGGATATCTGAGCAGGAGAAAATTCAATTGTAGAAAGAACTAAGCTATTATAGTGTGTCCGGTTATAGCGACTGATGCTATCTCCCAAGCTTTTTCCCTCATTCTTGCTGTGATATTCAAAACTTCTTATATTTGCAGCACTAACACACTATACCAATGAAAAAGCTAGTACACTGTATTAATATTATCGTATGCCTACTCCCCCTGCTCCTTGCCAGCCTTATGCCGGCATCCGCAGCAGCCGGTACTATCCCCGCCGATGCCGACACCACCGCCATCAGCGCCCTTTTCGATGAAGCCAAAGATTTGCAGAAGAACGGCGACTTTGCCGGCGCCATCGCCCGTTACCAACAGCTTGTCGCCATCACCCCGCCCGCGGGAGAGGAAGAAGCCGCCGTCGAGCCACTGGCCGAAAGCCTGCTGCAACTCATGTACTGCTACATCTTCGCCAACCGGCGCGAAGATGGAGCCGAATACTTCACCCGCCTGCGCCGCGACAGCACCTGCTGGATAGCCCGCCGCTCGCCCCGCGACATCGAGATCAGCACCGCCTACGCCCTCTACGAAGCCGCCCGGCCCGACCAGGCAGCCGCCCTCGTCGACACCACCCTGGCACGACCGGAAGAAGGACGCTCGCCCGAACGACTCTACGTCGACTATGGCGTCTCATCCGTCATCTACAACCAGGTCGGACAGATACGCAAGGCCATCGACTGCAACAACCGCAGCCTTGCCATCCTTCGCACCCTGCCCGACAAGAGCAAGATGGCCTTCGTGCTCGGCAACCTCGTCTACCAATACCAGCAGATCGGCGAGTTCGACCGGGCACTTGCCGCCTACGACAGCCTGATCGTCTCCGGCCAGGGCGAGATAAACCCTTACGGACTCTGCGCCGCCGAAGCCAACACCGTCCACCTCTTCGACGAATGGGGCATCGAGGAAGAAGTGAAGAACCACCTCGCCAAAGCCCGCCAGGCAGCCGAGACGTGTGCCATCCCCGACGCCTTCCTGCGCGTCGACAACCTGGCCGCCTACTACGCCCTGCTGCAAAAAGATTACCCGACGGCCGCCAGCCTGATCGACAGTCTCGAAACGCGCCTGCCCGACCGCTCGCAACACTCCTTCTACCACCGTTTCTACGATAACTACCGTTGTGTCCTCGCGATCGGCACCGCCCCGAAAGGCGACCACAGCTACCTTGCCGCCGCCCGCAAGATGACCGGCGAGCTTGCCGGCCAGCCCCTCGACGACCTAGCCGTCCTCAGTTGCCGCCTGCTGGGCGACGCCCTGGCCGACAAAGGCGACGATGCCCTGGCCATCGAAACCTACTCGATCTGCTGCGACTACATCGGCCGCAACAACCTGCTCAACCAGCAGCGCCACATCTATTACGCGCTTGCCGAGCTTTACAGCCGCACCGGCCGCACCGCCGAAGCCTGCCGCTACTACCCGTTGGCAAGCCGGGCAAACAGCCGCTTCACCGAACGCCGCAATGCGGGACTCATCTCGCAGTTCCGCGTCAAATACGAAACACGCAAGAAGGAACAGCAAAACAAACTGCTCCGCTCCGAAGTCATGCTCAAGCAGCGCACCATCGAGAACAACCTCATCCTCATCGTCGCCCTGCTCCTGCTCTCCGGCGCCGCCATCGGCTGGTTCATCCTGTGCCAGCGCGCGCTCAAGCTGCAACACATCGCCGACAGCCGGCAGCACGAACTCGACCTCGCCCACCAGCGCGAAGCCCGTCTCCTGCTCGAAGAAAAAGAACAGCAACTCCGCCAAATGCTCAGCGACCGCCGGGAGCTGAACCGCAAAAACGAAGAACTGCGCAACGAGCTCGAACGCTCCGACGCCCGCACCAGTCTCGAGGGCCTTATCAGCAGCCTGTCGCCCCGCCTGCTCACTTCCGAAGAAGAACAGGATTTCCGCCGCGAGTTCTGCCTGATCCACCCCAGCTTCCTGCCCCGCCTGCGCGAAATCTGTCCCGACATCACCCGCAGCGAGGAGCTGTTGGCGATGCTGATACGCCTGCAACTCACCCCCGAAGAAATCGCCCTTGCCCTCGGCAACAACCGCGCCAGCGTCCACACCTCGCATTCGCGCCTGCGCAAAAAGATGCAAATACCGAAGGAAACGCCGCTCGACGAATTTTTCCGCAATTTGTAACAACGTAGTAACCAGTCATTTTCAAGCCTTATACGCATTTGTACAGAAAACTGTCAATAGGCATTTCTATCGTTCTTCAACATCTTTCGATAGATTCGCCGCATGAATTTTTTTCAACGACACACAAAGGAGAAAAGGAGACGAGGGCTCGGAAGGTATCACCAAGACCTTAGTGACTGTTCCCGAGACCTCGGAAGTTAACAGCCGGGTCTCAGTTACTTTTTCCGACGCTTCGGAAGGTGCCGCCACAACCTCAGCCATCCCTTCCGAGCCCTCGGATGATACCGCAGAGGTCTCAGCGACCCTTCCGGAGCTCTCGGGAGCCTTTCCCGCACCGGAAACGATCATTTCAAACGAATAATAACCTATAAATTACACAATTATGCCATTAGCAAAACAAATCGGGACAATTGCGAGGACAAACCTCACCAATTCCGCCCACATGGCGATGAACACCGAGATACACGACCGTATCCTCGCCGTCACCGTTGCCGTCCTTCACCTGGAAACCCTCGAACCGGGTTACAAGCAATGCCTTGACCGCGAAGGCGAAAGCGTGAACCGCGTCACCAAAAGCGCGACCACCGAGCAACTCGAAGCGAAAGACGCAGAACGCGACAAAACATTCCAGTTCATCACCTCTATGAACGGCTCCTACCTCGTCTGCCCCGATCCGCAGATGCAGGCAGCCGCCAAGGTGCTCGACGCAGCGCTCAAAGCCTACAAGAACCTGTACAGCAAGGCATACAGCGAAGAAACCGCCCTCATCGACGGCCTGCTGCGCGACATGGACGACCCCGAACGGAAGAAGGCCGCCACCACCCTTCACCTCGACACCTACTTCACCCAACTGAAAACGCAGAACGACGAATATAAAACCCTCGATGCTTCACGCACCGACGAATACACCGCCCGCGTGAAGACCGACACCTCGAAAGCCCGCAAGGCGACCGACGAGACACTCGACCTCATCGTGCAGCGCGTCAACGCCTACGCCGTACTCGAGCCGACCGACGGAATCAACAATTTCATCGACACCGTCAACCAGATTTACCGTAAATACAAAGACCTGATCGCAGCCAAAGGCGGCCCTTCTACACCGACCCACCCCGATGATAAACCTTATCCCACGCCCGACCCGTCGCCCGAAGAACCCGACACCCCCGTTACGCCCGGTGACCCGGTTGGCGACGACGACCGTCCAGTAATCGAATAATAAATAACGAAAGATATGAAAGATAGAAACAATCCTTCTAACAGTAAACGAACCACCGGAAATTGCTTCCGGTGGTTCGTCAGTATAGCTATACTGACCTTTTTGCCGATGATTGCGGCAGTGGCAAAGGCACAAACCGATCCTGACCCTGCCTGGGTAACTCAAGCCAAAGCAGCCACAGTCGGGACAGACGTAAGTAGCACAGACGTAGTGATAACTGAAAGTACCGGTGACGGCAATCCTACCACCTACACCGTCAAAACCGCCACAGGCCTTGCCTGGATTGCCTGGGTGACGAATAAAGGGAAAACTCACCCCGAAATTACTACTACTTCTGAACCGAATTACGATAGCTTCTATCCTGCCAAGGCCGGCTTTGAGGACTGCGCTGTCGAACTTGCTGACAATATTTCGCTGGCTCTCCCCACTGAGCTAAATACAGTCGGAGATACTAATGATAGTTGGGTGCCTATTGGATATTTAAGCCACAAATTCAAAGGCACCTTCAACGGCAACAACAAAACCATCACCGATCTGTCGATTACGGAAGAGTATACAGATTACAATGCTATAGGTCTTTTCGGTCGCATAGAAGGTGGCAGCATAAATAACCTGACAGTAGAAGGGAAAATAGAACTGGGCAGTTACGCAACCTCATCTACTAAATTTATTGGCGGCATTGTCGGTTATTCAGAAGGGAACATCAACAATTGCCACAACAAATGCACAATCGATTATGGTAGTGCCGGCGAAAACTACGAGATAAATGTAGGAGGCATTGTCGGAAAGATAGACTATACTAATTGCTCAATAACAAACTGCTCCAATCAAGGAAAAATCAGTGGGACAAAGGGAAAATATTGCTATATCGGAGGAATAGTAGGTATTGCAACTATTAATAGTAAAGCCCTCTCCAATTGTTTCAATTCCGGCGAGATAGATGCAACAGCTACAGCCTATGTTGCCGGTGGCATTGCCGGAAGCAATAGCATGCAGTTATCGAATTGCTATTCTACCGGGGCAGTTAAGGCTAAGGTTAATGATTCAAATAGTGAGAATAGTTGTTATGCCGGAGGTATTGCCGGAATTAATAATAAGACCATTACCAATTGTTATAGCACCGGTGCAGTATCTGCAACTCATAGCGGTAAAAGTGATACTTATAATTCAAATTCTTGTTGTGCCGGAGGTATTGCCGGTTCTAGCAGTTCCCAAACAACCATCAGCAATTGCCTGGCATTAAACAAGAGTGCTGCTGATGGCAGTCCTGCTATTAGCGTAACTGTAACAAACGGTATATCCATAAAGATGGGTCGCGTTGTCGGAAATTATTATACTGGTAGTAGTAGTAATGCAAGCTATAATACAAAGCTTTCCAACAACTACGCCAGCACCCTAACGACTATGCCGGATAACTATACCTATGATAAAGCCACAGATAAAAAAAAGACGGCGCAGATATTTATCTGGAAGATAATATTTCCGATATCTTGAATGCCGACATAAGTGCCCCGGCTACATCCCCATGGGCTTACACCGATGATAATTTACCCACGTTGAATGTTTGGACAGGACAGTCAGTCCCCACCCAATCATCCCTTGCAAAAGCGACTTATCTGGCAAGCGAGCCCGGGAAATTGAAAGCATTAGACCTTTCCGAAACCACCCTTACCGGCAACATCACCATCACCAAAAACGATGCCGGCCAGTGGGAATATACGGTAGCAAAAGCAACAGGTGGAACACCAGGCGTAACACCAACCAGCCAATCTACCGGGCCAGTCGAAGCCGGAACCGTCTTTACCGGAGTCATTAAACAGTCAAACTCGCAAACGGCGTTTACGCATTCGATAACGGTTAAGAATGCAGAAGGGGCAACAACAACAGCTTCAATCACGCTGTCGGGAAAGATTAATATCGTAACAGAGGAAACAACCGCACTAACCTTCTATGACAAAACCGGCTTAATCATTGAAGAAGGAGCTAAGGTTTATTTGGCTGGGGGAACAAATACCTTACTAATGAGTCGTGGATTTAATATAACAGGATCTCTTCTACGCTGGAGACTCAATTGGAATGACTCAGAGCAATACAAAGGCTATTTAAAACTATACAAGGCAGATGATAAAGAGGGAACTCCTTATGAAACTTTTGATTTGACGAATACGAATATAAAGGGTTTCGCAACCAATGTTTCCCCCAATACAGAATATACCCTTTGGCACGAAACAGACGGGACAAAGACACAACAGCAAGGTTATGACACATCCAACAATTATCAACCTTTCAGTGTCACAACCAACAATACAGTTTTTCTTAAAGTAAAACCGGTCATCCCCGTCACACTAACGCAACCCGATGAAGGCGGTCTTATCTCCGTCTTTTACAATAATGCCGCGTTGTCGGAAAATAGTAGTGGCGTTGTCTATGGAGCAAAACTCCAACTCAAAGCCTATCCGATAGCAGGCTATAAGTTGGAGAAATATACCGTTACAACTACTATTGCAACGGGGAACTCTCAGCCAACATCAACGTCAACCGAGATAACCGCTGCTGCCGGCGAATATACTGTTCCTGATATAATGAATAACACCGGTTCTTATATTGACATTACCAATATCACAGTAACCGGCAGCTTTAAAGAGGATAAATCATCCGCCACTCAACCCGAAACAACGGAAGTAGCCAAGAGTGAAAACGAACTTCCCGCAACGGTAAATGCTCCGACAGCCGCAGTCGATCCAAACAACACGACTGCCAGCAGTGGCTCCGCTACCATCAAACTGATTTCCGGAGATTTGAAAGAACAAGAGCATAAAACCAGCCTGGAAGATAAACTTAAAAGCGAACTCAGCTCCTTTACGAATATGATCTTTGCCGAAATAGCGCTGGTAGAAATAACCGACAATGGTGGCACAGAAATCATGAAGCCTATCCAGCCAAAGGATGGGACGACAGTTCATATCGTCTACCCTTACCCTGTCGGTCTCGATAGCAAAAGCACCTTCGTAATCGTCCACCTGAAAACCGACGGCACTACCGAAGTCTACAAAGAAAGTCCGGACGCATCGAAAGGCGAACTGCAATTGACGAAAACCGTCCGCGGTCTGGAATTCGCCGTTTCCAGCTTCAGTCCTTTCGGTATCACTTGGAAAGCCTACTCCGCCCCATCGGGTGGCAATGACGACAACGATGATGGCAACGACACTCCGCCCGTCTACTACATCGTCACCATCCCCGCCGTCGAAGGTGCCGCCACCGACCCGGTTGCCGGAGATTACGAAGTGGAAGCCTGGGACAGCTTCGGCTTCTACCTCACCCTCGAACCGGCCTACAATCAGTCGACGCCCGTCGTCACCACTGACCGCGGGGAGACGCTCTCGCCCCGCTCGTCCGACGGCAAGTATATCGTGAAGTACGTGCGTAGCGACATCGACATCGCCATCGAAGGCATCACCGCCAACGAGCCGCCCGTTGCCAACGCCGTCCTCACCGCCGGCACCCGCCTGTGGACAGAGCAACAAACGTTCTGCATCCACACCGATACGGCGGGGCAGCTCCGTCTCTTTACCCTCGCCGACTCCCTCTATCGCACGATAGAGCTTGCTCCCGGCGATACGCGGCTGCCTGTTCCATCCGGTCTCTACATCGCCCGTCTCAACAGCCAGGCGATAAAAATACTGGCACCCTAAACACTTCACCCCTGTCCCCCTTAGCGTCGGGAGTATCCTTTCCCCTCTCCGAGAGGGGGCAGGGGGTGTGTTGATATACAGGGGAATTAGATGGCAGAAGGGATATCGATCGTTTCGGAACTTTCTGTCCAGTTTGCTACTTCAAAGCCATTGGCAGAAGTTTCCTCAGAATAGATATCTCCTAATGTAATAGTAAGACTTAAGCGGTTGCCGGCAGTCAATGTATTTGCTAACGGCTTTTGGAAATGCTTCACCTGCCCGTTCTTCAAAGTCAACAATATAGTCAGCGGCGGATTGGCGGAAGAAGGGAAAACCATTACGGTTGAATTGGCAGACATCGACATACTGTCTGCCGACATGCTCAGAGGGAATGCAACCGTCTTTGTGAAATCACTGGGTTCGGCGGTATAGTAATTCAAGCGGGAAGCAATATTGCCGACCAGGATACGGGCAGAAGCGATGTTGCTGTCCATCTTATCGCCGTTCTTATTCGTCAATGTCACTTTCAGACCTGCCACTGCATGCTTCAAGGTAGCCTGCATCTTGTCAGTACCGACTTTGATCGGATTTACCGCATGAAGGTAATCGTAGACCGGCATATAAGTCGTATCATTATAACTTTCCTGATACATCGGCATATATAATTCAGACAAATTGGCTCCCAGGCGCAAGCCGGGTTCTTTGATGGCAGAGGCGTCATATACCGAGTCGGTCTGGCTGTTTTTGGCAAGTCCCCAGTATAGAAAATTATAATCACCCAAAGGAAGCCTGACTGGATTGGTTGCTTTGTAAACAGATCCGTCCTTTATAGAGTAAGTAGCGTTAACGGGCCACAGATCACCTTTAACCGTATAATTTCCATAATAAAGGCTCGAGTCTCCCTCGCATGGATAAACCATCAAGACTCCGGTAAATACGGTTGACTGACCACCGGTAGCTACCTTTATATCTGCCAGTTCGGGACTGATAAGATCATTATTATTCACGCAACGGCAGTCGTCATCCTTCGAACAACTGCCCAGAAACAGGATTGATAAGAGTGTACAAAAAACTAACTTGTTCATAATTACCAAATGTTTGTTTAGATTTATGCTTATAGGAACAGCATAGAAACCATTTGGTTTTTCGAATCAGGCTAATTAACGTTTACTTAAAGAGATGCGACCAGTCTTCGCGGGGTTCGGGCGTATACGTATGAATGCCCAATAACTCGGCCGTCCGGCAGTTAGCTACCGTATCATCGATAAACAAGGTTTCTTCCGATTTGATGGCGGCATCTTGGAGTACGTATTCGAAGATATCGGCATTCGGTTTGACCATGTTCAATTCGTAGGAAAGATATATCTTATTGAAGAAATCTTCGGCATGATGTCCCTGATAAGCAAAACTGTTCTTCTCCGCCCATTGCCAATGGATCTCGTTGGTATTGCTGAGCAACATCGTATTGTATTTCTTGCGAAGCTCCATGAGCAAGTCCAGTTTATAACCGGGCACATCATCGAGCATGGCGATCCAGGCGGTATCTATCTGTTCATCGGTCAGCTGTTGTTGGGTCAGATGGCGGATGCCGTCCCGGAATTGGGCGGAAGTGATGGTTCCCATTTCGATTTGCATAAACAAATCCTTGCTGTTCAATATACAGTCGCGGACATTGGGAATGCCGAAACTCTCAAAGGCTTCTACGCAACGGTTTCGGGTCAGATTAATAATCACCCCGCCAAAATCGATAATCAAGTTCTTAATACCTTCCATATCCCCCTATTATTACCAGCGTCTGCGACGTCTGCGGTGACGCTGTTTCTGTTTATAATCACGTATCCTGCGGTAGACTACCCAGACAAATAATACCCCGAAGACGGCAAAGATCAGCAAGACAATCCCTGTATTTAGGTTATCCCCTTTCACACGACTCCACATCTCGAGTACCAGTTCGGTTTCATCGCCGAAGTCGCGGATCATTGCACAGCGTTCCACTACCTTTTGATCGGGATATTGCACCGGGTTTATGTGAATACTGTCGTTGCCTGCACCAAAGAAATAACTGAGGTCGGACGTTTCTTCAAAGGTTGTATCTATTTTAGCTTCCAGTATTTCCGGCGTGGCAATGGCACTTACATAGCCGTTGGCATCCATATTGCGCAAAGCGATGTCGGGACGACAAAGATAATCCAAAAAGTAACTGGCTGCTTTTACATTTCGCGCATATTTGGGGATTGCCCAACCGTCATACCAGATGTTGCTGCCTTCGATAGGGACTTCATAATCGAGCTCCACGCCTACTGCATCAGCCTCCTCCATTGCCCAGACGGCATCGCCGCTCCAGGTCAGATTCAGCCAGGCTTTGTTCTTTGTCATCATCTCCTTGCCGAAATCGGCTTCCCAGCCGGCGATATTCGGCTTCATCCGTTTCAGATAATCTTCGGCGATGGCGATGGCTTCGGGGGAGTTGTCGTTCATCAGTTGTTCGACCGTTACGGTGCCGTCCGCCAGCTCTTTGGCATGGGCGTAGATGATGGCAGTGCCGTAAGCATCGCGGTAGCTGTCTTTCATCAGGATTTTATTCTTGTACTTCGGGTTCCAGAGGCAATCCCAGGTCATTACCTCATCCTTCGTGACAAACTTCTTGTTGTAGAGCAGGCCAGCCGTTCCCCACATGTAAGGGACGACATAATCGGTCGTTTTCATTCCCGGCTGGCTCAGTTTATTCAGTTGTTCCTGAATATATGGAGAGATGTTACCCAGATAATCGGGCGTCTTGCCGAAATTCTTGTCGATCGGGAGCAGCAGCTTCTTTTTCAGCATCCGCTCGATAATATATTCAGATGGGCAGATCAGGTCGAAATCTTCGTGACCACGCTCTATCTTAGTGAGCATGATCTCGTTGATATCGAATACCTGGTAAATGATACGGATATCTTCGCCGGTCTGTTCTTTATACCAGACAGGAAATTCATCGAGGATATCTTCATCGATATAGTCCGCCCAGTTGTATATTTTCAGGATTTTGCTGCGTTCTTTTTCCGTACGTGCACAGAAAGACAGTACCGCCAGACAGGCAGCCAATACGCATATTATTTTAATCAATCTACTCATTTCTTTTTTCCTGTTTGATGTTACTTGGCGGATTTATCAGCCCTCTTATTAATCACGATCAGCAACACCAGTACGGTGACGAAGATGATCGTGGAAAGCGGACGCAGTTCCGGTGTGAGACCACCCTTGCGGGCATCTGCATAGATAAAGGTCGAAAGCGTCTCCAACCCTTCGTTGCCGATGATGAAGATGGTAACGGCAAAGTCGTCGATAGACAGCGTGAAGGCCAGGATAAAACCACTGATCATTCCCGGCTGGATTTCCGGCAGGATAACCTTTCGCAAAGCCTGAAGAGGAGTCGCCCTCAAATCGAGTGCCGCTTCATATACGTTCTGGTTCATCTTCTTCAAACGGGGCATCACGCTCAACACCACGTAGGGTGTACAAAACGTGATATGCGCCAGCACTACCGTCGTAAATCCCTGCGATACACCGAAGCTGACAAACAGCAGGAACAGGGAAACTCCGGTGATGATATCCGCATTCATCATCGGTATGGCATTGGTAAAATTCATTACCTGACGCGGACGACTGCGCAGGTTAAAGATGCCGATCGCCGCCACACTACCCAATATCGTCGAGATGGAAGCAGCCAGCATAGCAATGGCAAACGTGTTCCACAAAGCACTGACCAACGAACGTTGCACACCTCCGGAAAACAACGAACTATACAGTTTTGTTGAGAATCCTGTCCAGTTACCCAGCACCTTTGCTTCGGTAAAAGAGAAGATCATAATGATCAGGATCGGAGAATACAGCAGGATAAGAAGCAGCCACAAATAGGCCTTTGCCATTATTTTCGTCATCATATCACACCTCCTCCTTCATTAGAAGCACTGTCTTCTTCATTCGTAAACAAAATCGTTATGCCGATCAGTAGCAGCATAATCAGCGAAAGGGCAGCACCGTAGTTCCACATTCCGTTATTGATATTTTCCTGTACGGTCGTACCAAACAGCTTGATATTGTTCATCGTCAGCAACTCGGCAATGGCAAATGTCGAAACGGTCGGCATAAACACCATCACGATACCGCTCATCACGCCGGGCATGGACAATGGGAATATTGTTTTCATAAATACCTGGAAAGGATTTGCACCCAGATCCTGTACCGCTTCGATCAGGCTGCGATCCATCTTCTGCAAGGTGTTATAGATCGGATAGATCATAAAAGGCAGGAAGTTGTAGACCATACCGAAGATCAGCGCCCCCTCTCCCAACGGCAGGTTCAGGAAGTCGAACAGGGCAACCGTTGCCAACGTACGAATCAGAATATTCACCCACATCGGCAGGATAAACAGAACGACCATCGTGCGCGATGTATTGAAACGTGTCTGGCTGAGGATGTAAGCCGCCGGATAACCCAGTATCAGGCAAACCAGTGTAGTAATAATAGCAATCCCGATAGAATAAACGAAGGTGTTCAACGCTTCGGGATGCATCATAAACTTACGGAAATTGGCAAAGGTAAACGTTCCCTCGGCATCTGTAAAAGCATACAGAACGATCAGGAGCAACGGCATCACCACGAATACTGCCAGAAATAATGCGTAAGGAATTGTCCAGTTCCTGCGACGCATGAAGAATGCGGCTAATTTATTTATCACTTCCTTTCCTTTTAGTTATGAATAATACGAATGTTTTCAGGAGCAATCCGGATGCCGACGCGGTCGCCATCGTCCCAGACGTCGGTGGTATCGACAAATATATCTTCGTCCCAATCGGTAAACACCGTTAGATGATAATGGTTGCCTTTGTAGAGGATAAACTTTACTTCGCCGGTCAGCTTGCCGTCTTCTTCGTTATCTTCGAGGATGACATGGCGGAAGTCGACTTCGACTTTTACTGGTGCTTCGGGTTCGATACCGGAAACTTCTTTGCATTCGAAAGTGGTTCCCAGAAACTCCACATGCGTGGAATCGATCATCTTTCCTTCGAAAGTATTGCAAGTGCGTTCCTTCTTCATCACATGTATATCGAAAGGTTTTACCAGCAAACCCACTTCCTGCCCAGCATCGAAGTAATGGTAATCCTGCACCATAAACTCGTAGCCTTCGGGAGTCTGCACCATCATTTCATAATGGACGCCTTTAAAGATAGAGGAAGTAATCGTTCCCGTCAGCATGGCAGCCTCGGACGGTTCGAATATATAAATATCTTCCGGGCGGATTACCACATCCACCGGAGTCTGTTCGCCAAAGCCTTCGTCGACACAGTCGAAGTCGTGGCCGGCAAAGGAGACTTGTTTATCTTTAATCATCAGCCCGTTTAGGATATTACTCTCGCCAATGAAATCGGCCACAAACGAATTGATTGGTTCATTGTAAATATCGATCGGCGTTCCGATCTGCTGGATGCGGCCTTCGCTCATCACCACGATCGTGTCGCTCAGAGTCAACGCTTCTTCTTGGTCGTGAGTGACATAAACAAATGTGATACCGAGGGATTTGTGCATCTCCTTCAACTCCATTTGCATATCCTTGCGCATCTTTAGGTCGAGGGCAGCCAACGGTTCGTCGAGCAGCAACACTTCCGGCTCGTTGACAATGGCCCGGGCAATGGCTACACGCTGTTGCTGACCACCGGAGAGGGAATCGACATCGCGATATTCGTAATCGGTCATGCCTACCATCTTCAAGGCTTGTTTCACCTTCTTCTCTATCACTGCGGCTGGCAGCTTTTTAAGTTTCAGACCAAAAGCGATATTATTGAAAACATTCAAGTGAGGAAACAGGGCATATTTCTGAAATACGGTATTGACCGGACGTTTATGCGGCGGTGTTTGCGTAATCTCCTTTCCCGCAATTGATATCTCACCTTCCGAAGCCGTCTGAAACCCGGCGATCAAACGCAGCAACGTTGTTTTACCGCAACCGGAAGGCCCCAGAATGGTTACAAACTCGCCCTTACGGACAAATAAATTCACATCGTTCAGCACAGCTTTGCCTCCGAAGAACTTAGACACATGCTCCACACTGATGATGCAATCGGACTTTTGCATAGACTTATCCCTTTTCCTTACAAATTAAACATAATTGCTCCTTTTCATAAAAAGCGGCACAAAGGTAGACATTTTAAGAGAAATCCAATAACTGATTTATTCCATTCGGATGAAAATAAAGTTTCTCTCGGATGAAAAAAGATTTTCTTCCGAATGAAACTTTATTTTCACCCGAACGAAACTATTCAGACTATCTCGTCAAAATTCTTCTTTTCGTCAATAATATACTCCGGACGCGCCTTGACTTCGTCGAACAGGATACCGACATATTGCCCCAGCACACCGACCGTCAGCAACTGAACACCACCGAAAAAGATAACGGAAGTCATAATTGAAGTCCATCCGCTTTCAGCATTGCTGAACCCATATATCTTCCCCAACGTAAACCATGCAGCCAGGACAATACCGACAACAACGGCAATAAAACCGAGGCTCGTTGCCAACCGAAGCGGTTTTTTAGAGAAGTAAAGCATGGCGATCGAAGCGAATTTCCACATCTTGCTGAACGGATACTTCGTCTCGCCGGCAATACGCGCTTCCCGTTCGTAATAGAATGGAACCTGTTTGTAGCCCAGCCAGCTTATCAGCCCGCGGATATATTTGCCTCTTTCCTGAAAACGGTCGAACTGATCCATCACCTTTCGGTCTATCATACGGAAATCGCCCGTATCCAACGGAAAACTGACATCACTCATATAATTAAGCATACGGTAGAAAGCCTTGGAAGTGACTTTCTTGAAAAGACTCTCGCCTTCACGCGACTTACGGACACAGTAGACTACATTGGCGTTTTCTCTTTCCTGCAATTCCAAAATACCGGCAATCAGTTCAGGCGGATCCTGCATATCGGCATCGAGTATGACAGCCAGATCGGCATCGCAATTATTAATACCGGCTGTTACCGCCGGCTGATGGCCGAAGTTGCGGGAGAAATGAATCACCTTTACCTGCGGGTCGGAAGCTGCGATCCCATCCAGCAACTCGCGGGTTTTATCGCGACTTCCATCATTGATATAGATTATTTCCGTAGAGACCGGAAGCGATTGCAACGCCTCTCTCGTACGACGATATGACTCGGAGATAACCAACTCCTCGTTATAGCAGGGAACAATAACGGCCAGCTTCTTCATTTGCATTATGCTTTAAAAGTATAGAACTTGTTCATTAAAAAATTGATCATTGTATAGAACACCATTCCTATCAAATGGTTATAATAATGATTGATCGTCAGCTGGGAATTCAGGATAAGCACCAGCCCATATTGCAACACATAACAGATTGCAAACGCAATGGCAAAACGAATCGCCCCTTTTGCCCATCCGGTAGAACTTCCTTTGAAAGTCCACTGTTTATTCCAGATAAAGCTGTTCAGCAACCCGGCTACATATCCCGTCAAGTTCGATAAACCTTCCCTGCACCCGAAGAGTTTCATCATCACCCAGATAACGACCATAGTTATCAGGGTGTTGCTCACTCCTACCACACCATACTTAATGGCTTGTTTTATTGTTTCCATCCTTATTAATAATATCAGCGACTTCCTGCGGCGTCAGTTCCTTTACGTTTGTTATCGTAAAGATATCAGACAGGAAATCACCATACTGGTTACATTCATTGATAACCTGGTCGAGGGTCATCTTGATGTCGACACGCACCGGTATCAGAAATACCAGTTCTACATATTGCTCGGCAATAGTCAGGCGCTCAATCTCGCAATCAGCTTTCGGCAAGTAATAAGCGAACTCGCGCTCGATTACTTTACGCTGATACTCCAGGAAAGGTTTGCGATCTTTCGAAAGCATCAATACGTAAAAACGCAACTTCTCCCCTTTTCCTCCCAGACCGGTCGAAATATATATCTGTTTCTCATCCGACAATTCCGATTCCAAAGAGATACGGCTTTCCATCAAAGCCATATAAGCCCAGTTGCTTACGTCGTCGTCGGGATGCTGCACATAGTCTTCCAGCATCCGGTAAGCTTTTACTTGGTGCGAAGTAGCCAGCATGGATAAAATATATTTCTTATGGTCTGTTGTCGACTCCGGATCCGACAGGCTTTCGCGGAAAGCCATATAATCCGTATCGGTTAAATCCGGTTTTGCCTTGCCTTTCCGAACCTGTTCGGAGTACTTGAAATACTCCATCTGAAGTTCCACCGGCACACGCTGTTCCAATATATGTAAATGCCCGTCCATCTTGTTAAAAGAATCCCAGAATTTCTTAAATACATCGCCTTCTTCTTTCATAGACCTGTTTTTTTAGTTATATACTATACCCAATAAACAAGAAACTAAGACAAATGTACGGCTTTTTCCCGAGATTTTTGGCATTCCACAATAAAAAGGGGATAAAGAGCCTGTAAAAACACTCTTTATCCCCAAATTCATTTCATCCGAACAGTTCAGGCACCGGCATAAATCAGAAAACCGAGACTGATCACGAACAGGACGAACATTCCCAGGTTCAGATAATCGGAACTCTTGTGAGCTCCCTTAAATTCATGCCAGATCAGGATTCCCCACAAGGCGGAAACCAGCGTTGCCCCTTGTCCCAACCCGTATGAGATGGCTGCACCTGCCTTTTCCGAAGCAATCATACTGAATGACTGGCCGATACACCAGATAACACCTCCTAAAACACCGACCAGATGCGTACGCATATCCCCTTTAAAATAACCGGAGATGGAAACAGGCGCCCCTTCCACCGGCCTTTTCATCGCAATCGCATTGAACAGGAAATTACTGACAAATACACCGACGGCAAAAATAAACACAGCCGTATAGGGAGTCAGCTTCCCGGCTGCCGGGGCAGCAAAGTTTTCCAAATCCATGGAAGCGGCGACAAAACGGTAGAAGAAAGCCATGATCACCCCGGCGGCAACTGAGATAAATATGCCTTTACCCGAAACCTTTTTCGAGCCGACCAATGCCTTTTTATAAGCCAACCCATTCAAGATAATCGCTACGGTAATCAATGCAATTCCCACAAAGATGAACAACGGCTCACCCTTCGCTGCACCGAAATAATTGATCAGTACGCCCAGCACCAAAGCTAACCCCACTCCTACCGGAAAAGCAACCGACATACCGCAAATAGCGATAGCTGTCGAAAGCAGAATATTGGAAGCGTTAAAATAATACCACCGAGGAAAGCACTTCCGATATTCAGCGGATCCGCCTGCATCAGGTCGGGTATAAAACTGCGCCCCTCCGTTCCGATGCTTCCCAATGTGAATGCGGAAAGAATGGAAAACAACAAAACGCCCACTACATAATCCCAGTAAAAAAACTCATACCTCCACGTCCGAGAAGCCAGTTTCTGCGTATTGCCCCATGAGCCCCAGCAAAGCATGGTGACCACACAGAAGACAATAGCCAATGAATAATTCTGTACGATAAACATAACTTTATTATTTTGAGGTTGGTTGATGCATGATGTAATCGTCGAGCAATGCTGCCATTTGCGCAGCCGGTACTTTCTCGATCAGGCGCAGGTCCCTGCCGTTCTCGCCGGGAATCCAGGTGTTGCGACCTTCATCATCCACGACTTTGAATGTGCCACGCTCCACATTATAATAAGGTTCGTACCCTTTTACCGCCACCAGAACAGCAGTCAAGTCCCAGCTATTCCGACCGTTCGGATCGCCTTCTGCAAAACATTGGGCGTATGCATCCTTCACCGGACTGCCGGCGATATTGGAGGCGACCAGCTTTTTCCCCGTCAGGATAACATCGCCAATTTCAAAGCCACTGAATACGATTTCCGTCGGCCACTGTTCGGCAACCACTTTCGATGCAGGCGTATCGCAATAGACATTGAACTCCCGTCCCTGTGGGAACACGCCGGCCATCGCTACGACCTGTTTTACTTTCTTTGCCACCAGTTCCTTGCCGGATAAAGGACTATATTCATCCCCGCCGGAAAGCAACAGGTCTTTCAGGTTCGTAAAAAAGCCGATGGTACAAATGACCACGCTATTATCCGGTTGCGTACTCAATATCTTACGATAGACCTGAACGGCATCCGGAGCATCCGATGTCTTCTGCGTCTTATGTGGATACTTAGCCGGCAGCACCTCCGTCCATTTTATTTTATGGCCGGCTGTCATATTAACGCCACCTTCACTCTTAGGCGCCCCCACCGGAATATCCGGGCGGTTAAAATAAGTATTCAATACTTCAATACAAGGAACCACCAGCTCGTCATGATTAGAAGAAAGCGTAGCCAGAATTTTAACCTCGCCGCTATCCGCCAGGGCATGCATCAAAGCCATTGCCCCCACATCGTCGTAATCGGGGCCAATATCGGTGTCGAGGATCAAATTAACAGGTTGAACTGCCGCTTCCTGAGCCGGCTTCTTTGCTGTGCCATTACAGGCAACCAGCAGAGATAATACAAAGATTAACAAATAAGAATGTTTCATGATATTACTGATTATTGATTAGATACTATGTGATTTTCATTCAAAGATATCCACCTCACTCCTGTAGGGAACAGACGACTGGGCCCCTACACGAGTGACGGAAATAGCCGAAGCTTTGCAGGCAAAACGTACGGCTTCCATCTGGTTACGTCCTTCCGACAAGGCAACAGTCAACGCCCCGTTGAAAACATCACCGGCAGCAGTCGTATCGACCGCCTCCACTTTCAAGGCAGGAACCAGTTCGATGCCTTCGTCGCAATAGACCAGCGCGCCTTTCGAGCCCAGCGTTATGATTATATTCTGCACGCCCATTCCCGAAAGAACCCGGGCAGCTTCCACCGCCGATGCCTGGTCGGTGATCTTTACTCCCGAAATCATCTCCGCTTCCGTTTCATTCGGGGTAATCATATAAAGATGTTTTAGCAACGAAGGGGATAAAGGATGCGCCGGAGCAGGGTTCAATATTACTTTTTTGTTTTTACGGTAAGCTATTTCGGCTACATACTCTACGGTCTCCATTGGAATTTCGAGCTGCATTAATACCAGGTCTGCCTGGTCGATCGCTTCTTCCGCCTTTGCCAAATCCGACGGTAACAAGTTGGCGTTTGCCCCCGAAGCAACCACGATACAGTTTTCTGCCTGTTCGTCTACCGTAATTAAGGCAACGCCGGAAGGATGTACGGAATCCGAAAAGATATACGAAGTATTGATCCCTTCCTCCTCAAAAAGTTGTTGCGACTGATGACCGAAAATATCGCTGCCGGTCTTACAGATAAAAGTAACGGATGCTCCCAAACGGGCAATAGCAACTGCCTGGTTAGCTCCTTTACCTCCGGGATTCATAAAGAAAGTTCCTCCCAAAATAGTTTCCCCCGGGCGGGGAAGATGTTCGGCTTTAATAATCATATCGGTATTGCTGCTGCCAACTACCAGAATATTGTGCCGGTTCAACTGTTCCATGTTCATATCTATTAAATATTTAAAGTCTGCAATGAAGCGATACAATATAAAGCTATATTTCCGGCTTTTTCAATCATAAATCGGCAATAAAGATAAACCCAAATCAAAAAAAAAGCATATCTTAGTCTCGCAAATTTAATACCTAATATTTAATATAATGTACACATTATGAAGAACACAATACCGGAGTATCTGATACTTCTCATACAATCACTTTCCAAAGCAGAGAAAAGGTATTTTCGTTTATATACCAACCTGCAAAGCGGGGAAAAAAGTTACCTGGTTCTTTTCAACCTGATCGACAATGGAACGTCTCCCAAGATGTTGTATGATTCGTATTGCCGACTACAGGAGAAAAAGAGTTTCGACATGGCAGCCAAGCATCTTTACCGGGTGATCATGGACTGTTTGATCCATCTTCGCAAAAACAATGATGTGCAGAGCCATATATTCAATTACATCATCCGGGCGGATATCTTATTTGAAAGAGAATTGTTTGACGAAGCATTCAGCCAACTGGATAAAGCCGAGAAACTGGCCGTCACCCACGAAAACGACCCGCTCCAATTACTGATCAGGCGAACGGAGTTGAAATATCTGAGTGCACTCGAATTCAAAGGTATCAGCGAACGGGAGCTGGTAAACAAGCAGATGAAGATCAACGAGGTCATGAAATATACTCGAAACACCAACCTGCACCTGCAACTTTACAATATCTTAGGACATCGCATCATTTACAAAGGACATGCCCGCTCGGAGAAACAGAAAGAACACCTCAACGACCTGGTCTTAAGCGAACTTAATTTGATAGCCAACAGTTCCTATAAAGGATTCGAAGCAAAAAAGCTGCATCTGTTATTCCAGGCGACCTACTATCTGAATACAGGTAATTATAAATCCGCCATCCGCTTTTACCAGGAGCTGCTTGCTCTTTTCGAATCGAATAAGCACCTGATCCAAAACCCGCCCATCTACTATCTGAGTGCCATACGCGGCGTACTCGACAGCTTGCAGACGGCCGGATTGTATGCGGAAATACCCTATTTCATCCGTTACCTGAAACAAATCGAACAAGGCGATTATGCTACGGAATTTATTCAGGAGATACGTGTCTATATCTATTTATATGAGCAAAGCTGTTATCTGAACACCGGCAACTTCGCTGCTGCCGAAAAATTATACCAGACAGACGAAGAAGACCTGTCAAAAAAGATAGAACTGTTAAGACCCGAAACGCAACTCAAGTTATACCTCAGCACTGCAATACTTTCCCTCAGCACCGGTAATCTTGCCCGTTCCCGTAAAAGTATGAAAAAGATATTCAGTTCGGGGAAACTATTTTATCCCTTACCCTCTTACAAGACCGCAAGACTTATCAATCTGCTGATACAGGCCGAACAGGGAAATTACGATTTCTTTGAAAGCGAGATTACTTCCATCAAACGGAATATCCGGTATGAAAGGCAGACTTACCGTACGGAAAAACTCCTATTCCGCTTCGTTTCGGCTTATCCGCTGCCCTCTTATCAGAATGCACGTGATAAGGTGTGGCGGCAATATCAAAAAGAGATTGAAAGCATACGGCAGGACAAATACGAGAAGCAACTATTGAAAACATTCGATATACTATCGTGGATAGAAAGCAAAATAACCGGAAACTCCTTCGCCGACATACTGGCACAGAACCAGGAGACGAAAGAATAAAGATATGAGAAAAGCCATTCCTGATATAGTGGAATGGCTTTTCTATTAATTATAGTCTTACTATTTATTTAACCCGAATCTTATGCCCACTCAATGCATAATAGAATATCATCAGGTAAGCGGGGAAGCAAATCCAGTAGGCCTGCTGCATGTTTCCGAATACGTCGGCAAGCCAGCCGAACAGCAAGGGGAATATGGCGCCACCAACGATAGCCATTACCAGCAGAGAGGAACCGGTCTTCGTAAACTTACCCAGGTCTTTCATTGCCAGCGGCCACAGGGCAGGCCACATCAGCGAGTTGGCCAAACCTAAGAGGACAACGAACCAGATAGAAAGGTTCAACGGAGTCAGCACGATCAGCAACGAGCTGACCAAACCGATGATGGCACAAATAAACATCGCCTTCTCCTGCGAAATATATTTCGGGATAAAGAATACACCCACCAGATAACCGATCACCATGCCGATTACCGTATAAGAGGTGTACACCTGCGGATCCGACAGATGCTGGAAGGTCGCATAGTCGACAATACTGGCCATCGCCAACGTTTCGACACCCACGTAGAACAGTAGTGATACCAACCCGAGAAGCAAGTGCGGGAACTGCCAGATGCTTATCTTGTTAGCGGCATACGAGGAAGCCGCCCCTCATCATTCTCATCTTCGCCTTCCGCCTTCACTTCAGGCAGGGGAACAAAGGCTACCAGGATACCCAGGAACACGAAGATACCCGCGATAAAATAGAACGACAACTTAATATCATTCAGCTGAACATCCCCCAGATTCAGGAAGATACCCAGGAAAATCGGAGCAATCGCCCAGGCAGCCTTATTGGCAATCCCCATCATACTCATACGGGTTGCCGCACTTTCGATCGGGCCCAGAATGGTAATATAAGGATTCACCGCCGCCTGCAACATCGTGTTACCAATACCGCTGATGAAAGAAGCTACCAGAAACATCGTAAAGCTCTTGTTTTCGGCAGAAGGTATAAACAGGTACAAACCGATTGCAAAGAACAGGAAGGAAAGAATCATTGTCTTTTTTGTAACCGATCACTTTAATGATCAATCCGCAGGGATAACCGAAAATAACGAAGGTCGAGAAAGTGGCAGCCAGCACCAGATACGATTCGGCTGTCGTCAGATCCAAGGCGGTACCACAGGAACGGGATAATCAATCCGTTAATACCCAAGGCAAAACCAATCATAAAGAATAGTACGCCAATCACGACAAGGGGAAATAGATACCCCTTTGAGGAAGAGTTTGTGTTTTCCATGTTATTTAATTTAGTTCATAATATTGCGGGCAAATGTAAGCATATTTTCGTTATCCACGCACAAACAAACCTTGAAAGCTACAAGCTGCTCAAAAATTCGCTCGGGCTCATCCCGTAGTGTTTCGTAAAGCAGCGGGTAAAATATTTCGGATCGTTGAAGCCCACCTCGTAGGCAATCTCCGAAACCGTCACCTGGCTGTTCCGGCCCGACTCCATAAGTTCTTTCGCCTTCGTCAGGCGGTACGAGCGGATGGCCTTCACCGCCGACTGCCCGACGAGCAATTGCAGTTTCTTATGGAGCAGGCTTTTGCTCATGCTCATCTTCTCGATCAGCTCGGCGACGTCGAAGGTGGCGTCCTGATAGTTTTCCTTGATTACTTCCATCAGGCGGTCGAGGAATTTACGGTCTTGCGATTCTTCCTGTATGTCGAGACTCTTTACGTCGAGACTGCTGTCGAAGGCCTTGTGCAGGCGGTTGCGGCTCTCGAGCATGTTGTTGATGCGGGCGACGAGCAACCCGGCGTCGAAAGGCTTGGCGATGTAGCCGTCGGCACCCACGCGGTAGCCCTCGATGCGCACGTCGGTAGAGGTTTTCGCCGTCAGCAACAGCACCGGGATATGGGAAGTGGAGAAGTTGTTCTTCACCTTCCGGCAAAACTCCAGCCCGTCCATTACCGGCATCATGATGTCCGAGATGATGAAGTCAGGCAGATATTTCAACGTCTTCTTTAGGGCCGAATCGCCGTTGGATGCTTCGATGATAGCAAACTTTTCTGCCAGGATCGACTTGATAAAGGTACGCATATCGGGATTGTCTTCGGCAATAAGCAGCAGCGGCTTGTCCTGCCCAGCCGGATTCTCCTGCCCTTCTTCTTCCGTCGCGGTTTCGCTGTCGCAGACGTCGGGCGAGGTATAATAGGCGGGATTGTCGTCTACCTCGAAATCGGACGCATCGAGCGGAAAAAGGATGCGGAAAGAAGCGCCGCCCGACGGGGAATCTTTTACGGAGATCATGCCGCCCAGCAATTCGACGATCTGCTTGCAAAGGTAGAGCCCGATGCCCGTTCCGGTCTGTCCGTAGACGGGGTAGATATTGCGGTCGCCGGTCTGGTAGAAACGGTCGAAGATGAGCGCCTTTGCGTCGTCGGGGATGCCGGTTCCCGTATCGCTTACAGCGATATACAGGTATTTATTCGTAGACCGCCTGTCAGCGGCTTTCGCGGAAAGTAAAGCCGCTGACAAACGGATAGATCCGTTGTCGGGAGTAAACTTGACGGCATTCGACAGCAGGTTGACGAGTATCTTTTGCATCAAATCGTTGTCGAAACTGAAACAGGGCGACGGAATGCGGTAACACTCCTCGATCTTTATCCGCCGCGGTTCCGCCAGCGCTTTAAAGGGCAAAAGGATCGATTGCAGGAACTCCGCGAAATTGCCCGGCGCCTTGTTCACCTCCATGCTTCCGGCATCCGCCTTGCGGAAATCCATCAGCTGGTTGATCAGCGAGAGCAGGTATTTGGAGTTCTTCCGCACCAAGGTAAGCTGCTCGATCACCTTGGGGTTTTGGCTGAGCGACAAGGCCTGCTCGATAGGCCCCAGTATTAACGTCAGCGGGGTACGGAACTCGTGCGTGATGTTGGTGAAGAAATTAATCTTATCCTGCGTAGCCTGCTGAAGCTGGCGGTCGGATTCTTCCAGCTCCTTCTTCTGGACAAGGATTTCGTCTTTCTGCACTTCTATCTTGCGGGTATATTCTTCCACCTTCTTTTCGAGCAGTTCTTTCTGGCGGCGCAGGTTGGTGATGCGCATCTCGTTGAAATAGTAAATCAACAGGATGAAGATGACCAGCCCGGAGACAAGGAACCATTTCTCCTTATAGAAAGGCGGTGTCACGCGAATAGACAATGTCGTTATCTGGTTCGACCATTCACCATCGGGATTGGTGCATTTCACTTCAAAGCGGTATTTGCCCGCCGGCAGGTTGGTGTAGCTGGCAAAACGGCGGTTCGGGTCGACCTCTGTCCAGCCGGCGTCGAAGCCATCCAGTTTATAAGCATACCGGATTTTTTCGGGTGCTATATAATATAAGAAAGAAAATGCGATCGAAATGGATTTATCCTGCTCGCGGAGATTCCATTCGCCGGACAAAATGCGCGGGTTGATCTTTTCATTATATAAATGGCCACCGATAAGTCTCACCTTCAACTGGGTCGTGTCGGACTGGCGGACAACGGGGTCGAACATTACCGCCCCTTCGATGTTGTCAAACAGCAGCTTGCCGTCGCCCGTCTGCTCGGAAGCCACCCAATAAAACTGGTTGCTCGGCAGGCCGTCGGTGACGTAGTAGGTCGTGGCACGCTCCGTCTCAGGGCAGAAGCTCGACAGGCCGCGGTCGGTGCTCAGCCAGAGGTTGCCCTGGCGGTCTTCCTCGATCGCGTAGACGACATTGTCGGAAAGGCCGGATTCGGTGCCGTAGTTCTTGAAGCAGTAACGGTTGTCGTCGCGCCCCTCAAGACGGAACAGGCCGTTGCCGTAGGTGCCGATCCAAATCGTATGGTCGGCGACTTCGATGATGCAATTCACTTTTTCGTGGCGCGGCAGCCGGCGGTCGGACGACATCACCCGGCAACGCTCGGAGACGATCCTTCCCAGGCGGACGTCGGAACGGACGAGGTTGATGCAATGCAAATCGAGCTCCGTCCCCACCCACAGACGGCGCGAGCTATCCAGATAGATGCCCGAGACGGAAGTAATCTCCCCATCCTGCTCCTCATTCGCGGAAGTATTCATCACATGTTTGACGGAGCTATCCCGCAGGTCGAAGAAATCGAGTCCCTTCGTACCCGCCACCCAAAGGCCGTCCGATTGTTCATCGTAAACCATCCAGGAGACGAAATCGCTGGCAAAAGCCCCCGCCTTTACAAAAGCCCCCTGGTGCTCGAAATGCCCTTCCCCGTTCAGTTTCATTCGGTTGATTCCCCCGCCCCAGGTGGCCACCCAAAGGTAACCGCTACCCTCGGTGATGAAGCAGACGGCATCGTGCGACAAACTGTTCGCGTCGCCCGCCCGGTTGCGGAAATGGGTAAAGGTCTGCCCGTCGGCATTCCGCTTGTTGAGCCCGCCTTCCACCGTCCCAATCCACAAGGCGCCGCGGCTATCTTCAAAAATAGCGTTGACGGGGTTGGGCGAAAGCGAAGCCGGCTGCTTGCTGTTATGGCGATAAAGTTCAAACATCACTTCCTTCTTGATCATCTTGTTGATGCCCCCTTTCTCCGTCCCGATCCAAAGGATACCCGACGAATCGGCATAGAGGGAGTTGACGAAATGGTTGTTCAGCCGGTCGGCGCGCGCCGGATCGCCGGCTATTTGCAGGAAGTCGTCCGACTCTTTATTATAGATCGACAGCCCTTTGTAGGTCGCCACAATCAGATCGCCGTCGAGGTCGATCGCCATATCTTTTATGTAATTCTGGATCAACGAACGGTCGTCGGCAGGGTCGTTCAGGAAAAGGCGGCTCGCCCCCGACTTGCGGTTGTAGCGCACCAATCCGATGCCGCACCCCACCCACAGATCATCCCCGTCGGGACAGAGCGACAGAATTTCGCCCACCGAATGCGCAACCATCCCGCCCGGCGACAAAGGGGTGGAACTGTATGATTTCTCCGAAAGACTCTTTACCATCGACAGCGAGCCGTCGGCATATCCTACCCAAATCGTCCCGTCGTCGTCCATGCAAAGGGCGTTCACGTTGACCTCTTCCCCTTCTTGGATCACCTCTATTTCGTCCAGATCGCCCCGTTCGTTGAGCGAAGCGATGGCCAGCCCCCGGTTGAACCCGATCCAGATGCGCCCCCGCTTATCTTTCAAAAAAGTATTGATAGCAGACGAAAAAATCGGGTTCGACGCCTGCCGCGAATGGTCGAAATTGCGCACTTCGCCCGAAGCGAGTTCAATCAGATTGACACCTTCTTCCGTACCCACCCAAAGATGCCCGCGGTCGTCTTCCACCAGAGTGCGAACGAACAAACTATTAAGCGAGTTCCGCCCGTCGCGTATCCCGTAGCGCACAAATTCGTGGCCGTCGAATCGGTTCAGCCCGTTCCAGGTGGCAAACCACATGTAGCCGCGGCTGTCTTTATAAATATAATCGACCGTATTTTGAGCCAGCCCGTCATCAGCCGTCAGATAAGAGAAATTATAGGATTCGGGATTCACTCCGGCAATCCCCCTACCCCCAAAGAGGACGAAAAGGAGAAACAGCAGGCAGATGTGTTTTTGTTTATGGATGTGGTTCATGATTGTCCGGTTATTAATAATGGACAAATATACACTAAACAGGAGAAACTACCAGCGGTCGGGAAAAGAAAAATGAAGATTTTCACCATTTTCGTTTCAGTTATGGATAAAATGGCTACATTTGGCAGGGACTGGAAGAAAGTTAAAGCTTACCGGGCTTCGGCGAGAAGTACTTTCAGAAAAAACAAGCTCGCCGAAATACGGAGAGCATAAAAAATATATAAACAATAAAAACTATGACAGAAGTTAAAACCTTTGATCTAAAGAAACTCCATCAGGAAGAAGATTATGGTTTCCACAAACTAATGCTTATCGAAACAAGCAAAAGCACCGATCCGAAAATCACAGAGAAGAACCTTCTCTACAAAAGCGCTTTTACAAAATTCGACGAAGTGCTCAAACCGGGTGGCAAAAACCCAATGACTGCCAACCTGACAAGTCTCGATGCAGAACGCGACAAGACCTACTCAAGCACAGTCGCCACTACACGCGCCATGATAGATCATTTCGACCCCGACAAAGTCGAAATTGCAAAAGCAGTAATGAGTATCATTGAAAAATACGGCAACCCGACCGCCCTGGGTTACCTGGAAGAAAACGGTGTGCTGGAAAACCTGATCCAGGAATTGAAGGCGTATGATAACCCGCTCCCCGACGACGACCGTCCGGTGATCGAATCGTCGGCGATCACCTACGAACGCCTGTCGGCTATCGGCATCAAGGACTGGGTGAACCATCTGGAACAACTCAATAATCAATTCATCGCCCTGTTCTCCGATCGCAATGCCGCACAGGCCGCCATCGAGACAGGCGCATCTAAGGCTGCCCGCGAAGCCGCCGACAAGGCTTACCGCGAACTGGTCCGCCGCATCAACTCCCTCATCGACGTAAACGGCGAAGAAGCCTACGCCGACCTGGTCAGCAAAATGAATACCCTGATCGATTACCAACTCTCCACCCTCGCCGCCCGCAGCACGCGCAACGCCAAAAAGAAAAAACTGGGGGATGACGACCGTCCGGTGATTGAGTAAAGGGAAGATATGTTTTGAGACGGATATAGAAATAATAGAAACAAGAATCAGCAAAATCACCGTAAAGCCGGATAATTTTGCTGATTCTATGCTATATATTATGTATGATTACAATCGATTAATTTCCTCAATCGATAAACCGGTACATTGAGCGATCGTTTTGATATCGATTCCCTGCTTTTTAAAATTTGCGGCAATCTGACGTTGTTCTTTAGCCTTGCCTTTGGCTAATCCTTTGGCTTCACCTATCTTGATTCCTTTTTCCAAGCCTTTTTCCATCCCTCTTTCTTCTGCATAATCTATCGTGTTCTTGTAATCGCGATAGCGTTTCAGGGCTTCATCATACTGGATACGCTCATCCTTGGTAAGATTAGCCACATCCGCCACTTCGAACAGTTTGTCGAAGACGGTTTTTCGAGCCTTAAAAGGCATTCTCTCTAATGTATCCATATTCTTTAGTAAATAGAGCCAACGCTCAAAATCTGTTTCACAATCGTCTGCTTCCTTTGTAAACCAGGGAAGCTCCAAATAGACCTGCCGGATCTTATCGCTAAACATACGTCCGGTGTCGCGGTCTGCCAAGATAACATTTGTACGGAACTTGGAGTTTATGCCCATTTTGTAGTTTAACAGGAAAACACCGTAAACCGGGCATAAGTTAAACTTCCAGTCTTTCCCCTTTTCCCCCTAATTACTGATAGCCCGCGATAAGTAGTAGATACCCCGGTTGTAAAAGTAGGGTTGGGCTCCGTTTTGCATTTCAACCACGAACCAGCCCCCTTTGTCATCTCTGCAATGAATGTCGAATATGACTCCCCGGTCGTCTATCGTTTCCGGTTGCAGAATGGGGTTCTGAAAGGTGATGTCAACGATTTGACGCTCACCAATCAACAGCTGATTCAGAAAATCAATTAATAACTCTTTGTGTACTTCCTGTCCGAATATCCGGTGGAAACCGAAATCGGTGAAGGGATTGATAAATTTTCCCATAACTAAGATATTTATTGGTTGCCGTCTGAAACAAACGGTGAGACAAAGATAAAGATTTTTTCTAATCCGCCAGCCATAATTTTTGCTATTTCAAACCTATATTTTACCTTTGCTGCCATTACCGGGGAGAAATCCGGTATAATGTTATAGAGCATTTAATTATCCGTAGACAAAACTGGAAATTTTACTAAGGTGATATTTAGATGTTCGTGCTACGCTTATGTAATTTTTGTTACGATAAGTGGGGGTACGGGCATACTATGTATTCTCATCTTAGGGGTATTCCAGTACCTGTCTACGGGGTTTATGTATATGTTACGTGCCCCCTTTTTTATGCGGTTGCGGAACATATCTAACTTAAAAAATCAGTAGGATATGAAAAAGAAAACACTAGTAGAACTTCGCCGCATCGCCAACCTCATCCCGAAACAAAACCCATTTGAGATTGTCGCCTTTCTTGGCCCCATCAGTGATGAATGGAAATTTGTTTTTTGAACGGTAGCCTGGTATTTATGGAAGATGAAAACCCTATCCTCGTCATGCAGCTAAGCACTATTTATGGGACATTAAGAGCGGGCGACACCCTCTACATCCTTTGTAAAAACAGCGTATTGCATTATTTCGACCGGAAGACGCATCAACATTGGGTTACTCTCCTCGACAATACACACAACGATATATCCGGCCCTATGTTGAATTGAAACCAAGGAAACAAAGATTGAAACCACAGACTTATTTATTATCAGGCTTACAGCCTTCAAGGTAATGACACTAAAGGGTTATAATGTCAAGATAGGAGTCATTTTAGGAAGAACTGAGTCATGTATAGATAATAGAACTATCCCATAAACAGAAAGACTTGATTATTACAAGTTTCTTTGCCGTCAGTTTTAACTGACGGTTTGCAAGCAGTTTCTCTCTTTTGGCTTTAGCCACATTTCTTTATAGAGACATTGAAAAATGGGACTAAAGTCCAAAGATAGAGAGTCATTATCAGTCCGTCAGCTAAAGCAGACGGCAAATAAACCAGTAATGGCCAAGTGAGATTGATATGGGATAGCTCAAAACTGTCAAGAACTGAACACTCATAACTGGCAAAAAGCGAAATACCCAACCCTATCAAATAATCATTCTATCCAAAGCGAACCACAACAGATCATGAAAACATCTTATTAAGATGACGTGTTGCCATCGATTTGATATATGCACGGGCTTCTTAGCCTTGAAGTAATACCAGGCGAAAAAACGATTCAACGTGTACAGATACTCTTCCTGCGGAACAAGATAATCCAACCAGACTTGCTTTATTTTCTTAAAAGGATAAATCTGGAACAGCTGGTTGATTTCGTCCAAATCAAGATGCAATAACGTTTTCTCAATCAGTATATCATCCGGAATATCCTTGATTGAGCTTTCATTGTATGACCAGAAACAATGCTCTTGTTTCAGTTTCATCAATAAATCTTGTTTTATTGCATCGACAGACATAATCAACTTTTTATTGTATAGTCAAACAAAAGTAGTGATTATTCCTATCCGAAACAAACCGAAGCAAACATGTTTTAAAAGTCAGCCCCGCAAGCGACTGTTTTGGCAGTGCCTGCGGGGCTTATTATTGCTAATCAATCAAGTTGGTCAGATCGAAACCTTAAACGGCTCCGTATAAACCATCGCGTCGATACCCTCAATCTTCAATCCCATGCGGGCATAGATGAAGCCGGTCGAAGGCAGAGAGTCGGATGTTGAATTAACCGACAAGCCACTCAGGTCGAGTTGCAGGGAAACCTGGTCGCCGGCAGCGGCAGCAGTCGTTATTGAGCCGGCTGTGCCGCCGAAGTTATACGAGTCATCGATGATGACATTGCGGCCGGCGTAGAGACCGACAAACTCGATGTTGCGCCCGCCGGCAATCTGGCGAACCGAGCAAGTGCCCGAAACAACCTTGTTGCTGCAAGTGATGGCTGCATTGTCGAGCAGGTAGTAAGGAGTTACCGGGATATCGACAGTTTGTCCGCTCCGGCAGTTCTCGACAGTAATCGTATCGGCAGCCGTCGGGTTTTCCCAAGGACCGACGTTTTCTATACGGATCAGTTTATAGGTTTTGCCGGTATAAACGCTGGCACTGAATGTACCGTCCTGAGCTACCTGCACCGTCAGATAAGTGCTGGCAGACAATTCCCAACCCGGTTCGTAGAGATGGAAGCTCACCTGGTTGTTCTTCACGTTGACAGGCTGCCCGTCGTAGACCATACGTCCGGTCAGTGTCGTATTGGGAGCTTCGTAGTTATCGTATTCGCAGGAAGTGAACAGGATAACGAAAGCAGCTACTAAGAATAATGTTATATTTTTCATATCTGTAATCATCTTTATTAATTGTAGTTCGGATTCTGTACCAACTTCGGATTCTTATTCAAGTCGTCCTGGCTGAAGGATGAATAATAATTACCTACGCGGAAGTTGCGGGGTGCTCTGAAACGCGGGGCAATCTCACGTTCGAAGATATACTTGCCATCGTTCGGGCCACCGATCACGCGGTAAGGATAAAGGGCATACAACATGGTGTTTTCAGACTGAACGCCATTCCACAGAGTATGCGCTTTACGCAGACGCTTCATATCCCAGTAACGATGGTCTTCCATAGCCAGTTCGCAACGGCGCTCTTTCAGCAGGTTGTCAATCGTCAGGTCGGCAGCCGTCCATGAGTTGGCTCCGAAACCGGCACGCTGGCGTACGGCATTTACATATTGCAAAGCCTTCCCTGTCTGTCCCAGTTCCATCGCAGCTTCGGCCGCATTCAGATAAACCTCTCCCATGCGGAAGTAAACCCACCAGATATAAGAACCCTGACCACGGGCAGACGAACCGGCTGTTTCATCCACATATTTACGCAGGTTGAAACCGGTATTGGTATAAGTGGCACGATTCAGAGGGCCGTCTTTGCCAACAAACGTTCCGTCGTCGGCATTCGGATGATTGTCGGCTGCTTCATATTTGGAATTAGGTTCGGAACCATCAACAAGGAGGTAAGAACCATTCTGGTAAACGGCGACACCGGCCTGTACATCGAGATAAGCACCTTTAAATTCCTGTTCGGGAAGCAGACAGGTTCCCTGCAAGCGATAGTCGCGACCGGCGAAGATGTCTGAACGGTTGTCGTAAGCGATATAATTGCCGCTGGCATCCTTATCGGCAAGACGGGTATTGCTACCATCCAGCAGAGAGTAAGACTCAACCAACTGAAGCGTCGGGCAAAGGTCGGAACCATTATCATTGTCTTCGTTCATCGACTGGGCGATATTGGAAAACGAGAAGTTATGGAACTTGCTGGCGGAATAATCCTTACTCCAAATCACTTCCGTATTGTTGTCTTTCGAACAAACGGCATTATAGAAAGCATCGGCGGAAGGGGCATCTACACCTTGCAAACGGAATACACCGTCATTAATAATTTCTTCTGCACAAGCCAGCGCCTTTTCGTAATAAGGCGTTGGATCTTCCCCTGTCATACCAACAACACCTGCTTGCAACGAAGATGAAACCGGGTTGGTCATTGCAGCATTATATTTGGCAATTGAACCGGCGTAGAGCATCGCACGACTTGCCAGTGCCAAAGCGGCATATTTATTTGCCTGTGATACATGTACAGAAGCATTGTTGGCAGCCAGGGCTTCTTTGATAGCCATACATTCGTCATATACATAATTATATACTTCGGCTTCCGAAGAACGCGGGATCTGTAACTCGGTTACGTCCATGCCCGCTGTATATTCCATCGTCTTTGTTACCAAAGGCACACCACCCATACGACGGTTCATCTCGAAATAAGCATAAGCGCGTAGGAAACGGAATTCTCCGTCGAATGTAGCAATACTTCTTTCTTCCAGAGTCGATGTTTCCAGTTTTTCGATTCCTTGGTTGATCTTATAGATATACTCGTAGTTGTAATAACGTAGCAAGTCGTAGGAATAAGAGACCATCTGGTTGCGGGCAGTTTCAACATCCTGGTTCATCAGTCCGCACCACATAATATCGTCGAACAAAGAGAAGTTGGTGTCGTCGTCGAGCGAGCCGTTCATTTCGACATCGTTATACAGGTTGGCAAGCACGCTTGTCACCATTGTATTGTCGTTCCATACCTGATCGTCGGTCAGGAAATCGGATGGCTCTGTATGGCCCAGCCACTCGTCGCAGCTAGTCAGCGAACCGCCCATCAGCGCCATTGCCAGGCAAAAGATATATACTAAATTCTTTTTCATACCATTCAATTAATTAGAAGCTGAGATTAAAACCAAATGAGAATGTGCGTAAGTTAGGAGTAACCAATGCACTGTTTGATTGAATTTCCGGGTCGAGCTGATACGCGCTCAGATTATCGATGCTAAACAAGTTGTAGGCATTTGCATAGATACGCAGACGGTCTACAAAGAACTTGCTGGAGATAGACTTCGGCAGGGTATAACCCAGTTCGAGGGTACGCAGCTTGATATAATAGGTGTTATGCAACCAGAAATCGGAATAGTTGGTGAAGCTCACATTGGCTCCGGCATAACGGGTAGCAGGGAACTTGCCGGCAATCCATTCGCTGTTCGCATCCGTAGGGTCGGCACGATGCCAGGAGTCGGTCAGCAAATAAGCGGTCGAGTTACCGTCGCCCTGGAACGGGTAAGCTACTTCCCAACACATGTGATAAGACTGTCCGGCAGCACCGGCGAAGTCGGCTTTCAGGTCGATGCCTTTCCATTCAAATGAGGTATTCAGACCGAAGCTGATATACGGCAACTGTTCAGGTGCATAACCTATCGGACGTTCATCCAGGCTATTGATTACACCGTCGCCGTTCTGGTCTTTATAGATAAGATCACCCGGAAGCATGGTCGTATTGCCTTGTCCGTCATTATCTACCGGGTAGTTCTGGATTTGTTCGTAATCCTGGAAACGGCCTATGACCTCATAGCCCCAGGTGCTAACCCAACGATTCTCTGTCGAATTGCGGTATTCATCCCAGCTCGAACCGAAACGCGGCTTGTAGGAATCTCCTATCATCTTACGGGCCAGCGTGAAGTTGCCGCCTACTGAATAAGTCAGTTCCCTGTATGTATCGCGCCAGTTGATGCCCAGTTCCAAGCCTTTATGGTAATCGGAGTTCAGGTTTTCTTGTGCCAGCGAGAAGCCTACTTCAGTCGGAACCAACACGTCGTAACGCAAACTGGGCAAGCCGGTACGTTTACGTTGGAAGATTTCAAAAGTACCGCTCAAACGGTCGTCGAAGAAACCGTAATCCAAACCGATATTAATCAGGGTCGATTTAATCCATGACAAGGTAGTAATAGGAGTACCGCGGTAAACAACTCCGGTTACGGTATTACCATTCAGCACTGCGTTGCCCGAGCCGTAAGTATAGCCGTCCAGGAAGGAATAAGGACTGACGATGTCATCCAGATAGCTGTCGCCATCGTAGTCTGCGTCGAGTTTGTCGTCACCCATCTGTCCCCAGGAAGCACGAATCTTCAGGTTTGACAGTTTGGTCGTTTCTTTTACGCCAGACATAAATGATTCTTCCGAGAGTCTCCAACCTGCCGATACGGAAGGGAAGAAACCCCAGCGGTTACCTTCCTGGAAAAGGTAAGAACCATCGTAACGTCCGCTGAATTCAGCAAAGTAAGTGCTCTTATAATCGTAAGCGGCACGAAAAACCATACCGGCACGACGAGCGGTTGTCATCACGGTTTCCATCGACTGCATGTCGGCGATACCGTTTGTCAACGCGATATAATTGTTTGTCGGCAGGGTGTTATACTGCAACCAGTCTCTTTTCTTTTCGAAAGTTTCGACACCCAAAACGCCGGATACATGGTGCATCTGGTTGAAAGTATGGTCGTAGTTCAACTGAGCCTGGAAAGTCTGTTCCACCCTTTCCTCTTTGATACGACGGCGCCAGGGGTTCTGGTTTCCCCATTCTTCGTTATAGGTGTCTGTTGCCTTGTCATAGGTATATACTTTATAGGTGTACTCGAACTGTTCCTGGTCGTTGCGGGCAATCCAGTAGTTGTAAGCGACTCTTGCCGTCAAGCCTTCAATCGGGGCTTGCCATTCGGCATAGGCGTTGACGTTTGCCGATTTCCAGATATCATCCGTATAACCGGTAATGTCCTTGTCGAAGATGGCGGCGCCGGTAGCGTTATTACGCGTGCTGTTTACGTAATCGGGATTGTCGTTGGCATACGCATGTTGAGTCGGCCAATTCTGGAACATTGCATAATAAGGTTGCCAGTAGTCATCCAGACCGGGCACACCAACGTTATGGCGTTCCTCGACACGTCCATTCAAACGGGCACCAATCTTCAACGACTTCGTAATGTTGGCTTCGATGTTACTCTGCAAGTTGGTACGAGCAAAATTGAATCCGTTAATCATTGCTTCCTGGTCGAGGTGAGAAACACCGAAGTGATAGTTAATCTTTTCGGAACCACCCGTTGCACTTATATTACCGTACCAGATAGGAGCATTCTTGTTGGTGATGAACTTCTGCCAGTCGAAGCTGGAGTATTCGCCCTGTCCCTGACGATACAGATTCAATTCTTCCATGGTGCGGGCGGTATAACCGTATGTGTTCAGGTCTGCCTGCATGCGTCCTTCATAGAACTGGGCAGCGTTGGCCACTTCCGGGTAACGCATGAAGTTCTGGATACCGTAATAAGCGTTGGCGGTAATCTGGTTCTTCTCACCGCGCTTACCTGACTTGGTCGTAACCAAAACAACACCGTTGGCCGCACGCAAACCGTAGATGGCTGCCGACGCATCCTTCAGGATAGTAATACTTTCGATGTCATTTATGTCGATATTATTAAACTGCCCTTCTTCACACTGTATTCCGTCGATTACATACAACGGCGTACCCATGTTACGGATCTGGATAGCAGCACTGGCACCCGGACGACCGTCGGCCTGGCGGGCTGAGATACCCGGTGTTTTACCAACCAACGCACCGGCAGTCGTCGGAGTGGTGGTGCGGGTCAGTTCTTCCGATTTAACGCTGCTGATAGCGCCGGTCAACGATCCCTTTTTCTGCGTACCGTAACCAACGACAATAACTTCTTCCAAAGCTTCGCTGTCCTCTTTCAACTGTACATTGACAGTCTTCTTGCCGGCAATGGAAACTTCCTGTGGAGCGTAACCGATATAGGAGAATACCAGTACTTTCCCGTTGCCTGCATCCAGCGTAAAGACTCCATCCATATCCGTAATGGTCCCTACGGTAGGATTTTCCTTTATTACTACATTAACCCCGATCAACGGTTCACCGCTGCCGTCGGTTACTTTACCTGTTACCACATTTGATTGTGCCATGAGCTGGAAGCTACAGGCTAGTAAGAATAAGAGGACTACCGGTAACCGAAATAGTTGCCTGCTTTTCATTAATTGATGATCCATAATAAACTGCATTAAATTTAATTGTTTATGTGTCTATTTTATTCGTTTTCCCCAGACGGAGAAGCCATGAGAATCGAGCCCGGTAAACAGGATTGTTTTCATCTCGTTCTCCCAGTCTTGCCCCGCATGCGGGATAAGTCCTTGTATATCTTCATTCCCGAGACGGACAGTCAATCCGTTTTCCGGAGTATAAGTCCAGCTTCCCTCCTGCTCACCCGCAATTTTACCATCCGGTGTAAAGGTGTAGTGGACGGAGACGTTCATTTCATTTTCACGCAGCTCACCTTCTCCCCACAGGATTTGACCGGCCCAAAGTTCCCGTTCATACTTGCTGTCGCGGATCAGGATGATCTCCCATTCGCCGGCGAGATCTTCTTTCGTAAAATCCTGCTGCGGAATAGCGGCATATCTTTCGGGAGAGACAACTGGCCAGCCGTCTTTCGTCCAGAATATTTCGCGGAGATGAAGATCCATCAATTGGTTGGAAGGGCTGAGACGTCCCTGGTGCATCATGAAATAGCGCCCGTTGTCATTGACCACCCCGCAATGGGCAGTGCCCGCCCAGCCCGGATGGTTGTCGAAACGGTAGGGATGGGTAAGGATCGGATAGTTATTCGTTTCTTCACTCATATCTTTCCCGAACAGGTCGAAGAACGGACCTTCCGGTTTGTCGGAACGGCCGACGCGGACATTGTAGGTCGTCATCAGCGGGTCGTAGGAAACGAAGAGATAGTATTTCTTCAATTCCGGGTCATAAATGATTTCCGGTGCTTCGATATTATTCTTCTTTCCATCGGCACGACGGGCGATGCTGTGTCCCTGGTCGCCGGCACGCATGGCAAGACCGGTTTCGGGGTCTAGCTGCATTTCGTATAAACCACCGAAATAGGAGCCGTACACCATCCAGTGCTCTCCATTCTCAGTTATCACGACGCTGGGGTCGATCGCATTCATAACCGAAGTAGAGTCGGTCTTTACCACACAGCCTTTCTGTTGCCAGGGGCCTTCGGGGGAATCGGATTCCGCCATGCCCAGATAAGAGACCGATTTGCCAAAGGCTGAGACGCAATAGTACAAGCGGAACTTATCCTTATACTGCTCCAAGTAAGGAGCCCAGATATTCTCTGCTCCTTTTCCGTCGGCATGACTCCGCACATGTTCGACTGCTTCTGTCGGAATTTCCGGGAATGCCCAACCGGCAAACTCCCAGTTTACGAGGTCTTTCGATTTACGCACCTGGATATATCCGAGCGGAACGCCAGCTTCCTGTGCTTCTTCCTTATTCTCGCGGAAAATAGCGTCGGTGGAATACATATAAAATGTATCTCCTATTTTCCGGCAAGACGGGTCGTGCACATTATAAGTACCCCACAAACGATAATCTTTCATGGCAGAGACAGATGTATAATCGTCTGCCCAGGGATTAGGGTTCTTCTCCGGGGCAAACGGCTGCCTGCCTAAACTACATCCGGAGACAACAAGGGTGGTGGCAGCCATTAAAATGGCTGCCTGAATGATTGACTTACACATAAATGATACGTGTTTAAATTATTTCAATTCGATAGTTACCAAAGATTTAGCTGGAACTTTTACGGTCAATTCCCCATTCTTGTATTTAACTCCTTTGAAGTTTGTCAGGCGCACCGTGTTCGGTTCATCAAATGTATTGCAGGCACGTACATTTTCTGCGGTAATAATCTGACCGTCTGTTACGCCGGAAGCGTTTGTACCCCGCAGTGAGCAGGATATTTCAATATCGTTTGCCGGATCGATGTTGACCAGCGAAATATGGATGGCACCGTCTTTGTCTTTTGAAGCAGAGGCACTGATTGCCGGAAGGCTGCGCCCCAGACGTTCGTAGTTACCGCATTTCAAGTCGAGAGGAAGCAGGGTTGCATCCTGATGTACCTTATACATATCGAATACATGGTAAGTAGGAGTCAGAATCATCTTATCGCCGTCTGTCAGAATCATTGCCTGCAGGACATTTACCATCTGGGCGATATTGGCCATCTTTACACGGTCGCAATGTTTCTGGAAGATGTTCAGGGAAACGCCGGCAAGCAAAGCATCGCGCAAAGTGTTCTGCTGGTAAAGGAAGCCCGGGTTCGTTCCCGGTTCCACGTTATACCAGGCACCCCATTCGTCGATAATCAGTCCCAGACGTTTTTCTGGGTCGTACTGGTCCATGATACCAGTATGGCGTTCGATGAGTTCTTCGATGTGGGCTGCGTTTTCGATGGTGCGGAAATATTCGTTGTCATCAAAGCCGGTTGCATTTCCTTTATTTGTCCAGCTATCGGCAAACGTATAACAATGTAAGGAGATTCCGTCCATCATCGGGGTGGGAATATTCTTCATTAACGTGTTTGTCCAGCGATAATCGTCCACGTTAGGGCCGCCGGCAATTTTAAAGAGGTGGTTAGTGCCATAGTTACGGCAATAAGTAGCGTAACGGCGATAGTTTTCGGCATAACCTTCGGGGGACATATTTCCACCACATCCCCAGTTTTCGTTTCCTACGCCCCAAAATTTCACATTCCAAGGTTTCTCACGACCGTTTTGTTTACGCAGGTTTGCCATCGGGCTTTCGCCATCGAAGGTGATGTATTCGACCCATTTCGACATTTCTTCTACCGAGCCGCTACCCATGTTGCCACAGATATAAGGTTCGGTGCCCAGTTCTTCGCAAAGATTCAGAAATTCGTGCGTACCGAAACTGTTGTCTTCCGTCACGCCGCCCCAATGGGTATTGACCATTTTCGGACGCTGGTCGCGTGGACCGATACCATCGCGCCAGTGGTATTCATCGGCAAAACATCCGCCCGGCCAACGCAGATTGGGTATCTTTATCTGTTTAAGGGCGGCGATAACATCGTTTCTTACGCCATTCGTATTAGGGATTTTCGAATCTTCCCCTACCCACAGGCCGCCATAGATACATCTTCCCAAATGTTCGGAAAACTGTCCGTAAATATGTCTGCTGATTGTCTCGGTTCCCAAATCGGCATTAACAACCATCTGGGCTTTCTCCTGCGCGAAGATAAATGGGATTGCCATAAAAAGCAATAACCCGGTTAACAAATTCCGTTGTGTATTCATGTCTATTAAATTTATGCGTCTTTTAACGACACCAAATGTAGAATGAACACTTTAGGGGCAGGTGGATATATTGCTTTTTGTGGTGGATAAAAGTGTATTTAGCACATCGAACATATCTTTTCCCAATTATATTCTATCTTTGTAGTAAAGATATGGGAAAATACTGGCAAATACTTAAACGATATAAAGTCGGACTGCTGATCAGTCCGCTACTTGTTCTGATCACTGTACTGTGCGAGACCGTCCAGCCCATGTTGATGGCTGATATCATCGACAATGGGGTCATGCCGCGCGACCTGTCGGTCATTACCCATGTCGGGACTTATATGGTGTTGATATCGATTGCCGGATTACTGGTCAGTATCGTAAACATATATATATCTTCCCGCATCGGTATCGGATTCGGGACGGATTTGCGGGGAGAACTGTTCAATAAGATACAGCAATTGTCCTTTTTCGATATAGACAAATTCAGTTCCGCCTCTCTTGTTACCCGGCTGACGAGCGATATTTCCCGCATTCAGCAAATCGTCCTAATGTCGCTCCGGCTTCTGCTGCGTTCCCCTTTAATGTTGGCAATGGCTGTCTTTTTTGTTGTCAGAATCAACCGGGAGTTGGCCGTGGTGCTGCTTGCCGCCATTCCGATATTGGGCGGAAGCGTTTATCTGATTCTGAGTAAAGGCTTTCCCTACTTTCTGAAAGTACAGCAAAAGGTGGATCAACTGAACGGAGTCGTCCGCGAGAACCTGATCAATATCCGCGTGGTTAAATCGTTTGTCAGGGAGGATTTCGAAACAAAGAAGTTCGTCAGGAGCAGCGAAGAGTTGCGCGACATGGTTATCCGGGCATCCAACATCGTCGTTTCCATATTTCCGGTCATGCAGTTGGTAATGAACTTATCTATCCTGGCTATTCTGTGGCTGGGCGGACAAAAAGTGATGCTTGGAGAGCTGAAAGTGGGCGAACTAATCTCGTTTGTCAACTATCTGGCACAGATATTGATGTCGCTGATGATGCTTTCGATGATTATCATGTCGTATGCCCGCGCTTCCGCGTCTTCCAAACGTATTCTGGAAGTACTGGATACAAAGCCATCGCTGACCAATACGAAAGAAGGGCTTTCGGATAAACATCGGATAGAGAAGGGAGATGTCGTATTTGAGGATGTCAGCTTCCGTTACACCGGCGGAGAGAACGACATGCTGCAACATATCAGTTTTCATGCCAAACCGGGAGAAACGATTGCCTTGGCAGGAGCGACCGGTTCTGCCAAAAGTTCACTGGTTCAACTGATTGCCCGATTGTATGATGCCACTTCGGGAGAAATACGGATAGACGGCATTCCGGTAAAGGATTATAATCTGGACGAACTGCATGCCCACATCGGCATGGTTTTGCAAAAGAACGAACTGTTTACCGGCACTATCATCGACAACCTCAGATGGGGCAAGCCCGATGCTTCCATGGATGAGATTGAAGAAGCCGCCCTCGCTGCCGAAGCACACGATTTCATCCTCTCCTTCACCGATGGCTACAACACACTATTGGGACGCGGCGGCATCAACGTGTCCGGCGGACAGAAACAACGCCTTTGCATCGCCCGCGCCCTGCTCCGCAAACCGAAAATCCTTATTCTGGACGACAGTACCAGCGCCGTCGACACCGAAACGGAATTGAAAATACGAAACAACCTGAATGCCCTGCTGCATGACACAACGGTGTTCATCATCACCCAACGCATCAACACCATGCAATCGGCAGACCGGGTTATCCTTTTGGAAGACGGAGAAATCAATGCAATCGGCACTCCGGACGAACTGATAAAAACGTCTGAGGTATACCAGGAAATATATCATTCACAACAAGTATTGCTTTAAGATATGGCACACGGAGATCATTTAAAATACAATGCAAAGCCGAAGGAAACAAAGAAAACGTTCTTCCGGCTGATTTCATACCTGTCCTGCGACCGGCGCCTACTCTTTGTGATTGGTTTCCTGATTATTGTCAGCATCGCAGCAAACCTACTGGGTTCCTATATGTTGCGCCCTATCATCAATGAATATATCATTCCCGGCGATTTCCACGGACTGCTCCGGATACTGCTTATTCTTGCAGCCATTTACCTGACTGGCGTAGCTGCCGTCTATATCCAATACATCTTGCTGAATAAGATAGGTCAGCGCACCGTCACCCGCATGCGTTCAGATTTGTTTGAAAAGATGGAGCGCCTACCGCTCAAGTACTTCGACACCCACCAGCATGGCGACCTGATGAGCCGCTACACCAACGACATCGACCGGATCAGCGATGCCCTGACCGACAGCCTGTCCGATATGTTATCCAGTGCCCTGACACTGATCGGAATCTTCTGCCTGATGATTTATATCAGCCCGATACTCACATTGGTAACGCTTGTCACCGTCCCGCTGATGTTCTTGGGAGCGAAAGGAATTGTGAAACGGAGCCGCAAATATTTCAAGGCACAACAGGAATCTATCGGCACCTTGAACGGCTATATCGAAGAAATGATAAGCGGTCAGAAGGTCATCAAAGTATTCGGACACGAAAAGAAAGTACAAACAGACTTCGACACGCTCAACGGCGACCTGAAAGGCAAATCGGAAAAAGCCCAGTTCTATTCCGGTATGATGATGCCTTTGATGCAAAACCTGAATACGTTGAATTATGTGTTTATCACGATTGTCGGCGCCCTGCTTGCCATCTTCCGCGGGTTCGATGTAGGCGGTCTGGCGGCATTCCTGCAATATTCGCGCCAGTTCGGGCGGCCTATCAACGAGCTTGCCAGTCTTTACAACAGCATCCAGGCTGCCATTGCCGGTGCCGAACGCATCTTTGAAGTCATCGACGAAGCCCCCGAAACACCGGATGCACCGGATGCCATTGCGCTGCAACACGTGCAGGGCGACGTTGCCATGAAAGAGGTCTATTTCGGATATAAACCCGAGAAAACAATCCTGAAAGGCATCTCCCTGCATGCTTCTGCCGGATGCAAGATTGCGCTGGTCGGCGCTACGGGAGCCGGCAAAACGACGATACTGAATATGCTTCCCCGCTTCTTCGACATTCAATCGGGAGAAATCACGATAGACGGGCACTCCATACAGGATATCAAACGAAACAACCTGCGCCAATCGATGGCTATCGTATTGCAGGACACGCATCTGTTTACCGGAACCGTACGCGAAAATATCCGTTTCGGACGGCTCGACGCTACCGACGAAGAGGTGGTACAGGCAGCCAAACTGACGGCTGCCCATTCCTTCATAAAACGTCTGCCCCAAGGCTACGACACCTTATTGGAAAACGACGGTTCCAACCTCAGTCAGGGACAGCGACAACTGCTCAACATCGCCTGCGCCACCATTGCCGACCCTCCTATCCTGCTGCTCGACGAAGCGACCAGCAATATCGACACCCGCAGCGAAATCCTTATCCAGCGAGGTCTCGACCAACTGATGCAGGGACGCACCAGCCTGATCATCGCCCATCGTCTCTCTACTGTAAGAAACGCCGACCTCATCCTTGTTCTCGAACATGGACGAATTGTAGAACAGGGCAACCACCAGGAGCTAATTGCTCTAAAAGGCAAATATTACTCTCTGAACCAGGAGCAGTTTAAGTAAATCTTAGCAGCCAATGTAAGAAAAAAAGAATATCTTTGTACTAACATTCATTTAATAGAGAAAGGAGTTATATATGACAGCAGTAGAACTCAGACTTACCCTTTTACAGGAAATAGCCACCATACTCGACGACGAGGCTTTGGTCAAAAAAGCCCTTACCTCCATTCGCCGCCTGAAACAGGTTGCCACAAAGTCTAATTACGAAGAAGACAGGGAGCCGACGAAAGAGGAGATGCTGGAAAGCATAAAAGAAGGTCTCCAGGCTATCAAGGCACGCAGAGAAGGGAAAGACACGACCGGTATGTTCAGTGATGTTAGTGAATTACTCCGATGAAGTATAAGATAGAAACATTCAGGGATTTTAATAAAGCATTTAAACGCCTGAGCAAAAAAAATACCATTCGTTAAAAAGTAATCTTGCCGCATTAGTCGGGGAACTCGAACAAAATCCCCAACTCGGTGTCGATCTGGCCATACGGACTTCATAAAGTCCGTATGGCCATCGCCTCCAAAGGAAAAGGCAAAAGCCACGGAGCACGAGTGATTACCCATACCGCAATCGTCAGCGTGGAAGATGGTGTAATCACTTTACTTTATATTTACGACAAAGCCGACCAGGATAGCATTACCGACAAAGAACTGGTTGAACTGATGAAAAGATTTCTCTAACTACATCCCCTCCCAGTTTCTTCTGCAGGAAACTACAGTTTCCTCCTAAGGAAACGCGCGTTTCCACCCGAGGAAACCGGAGTTCCCTCCGCGGGAAACTGGAGTTTCCAAATCAAGAAACTACGAGAAAACTGTAATCAATTGTATAATAACATACTAACCCCTTTTCATTATAAAACAACAAATCCCCCCCCCGACGACTAAGCGACCGGGAGGATTCTACAATTCAAATACTAATCTATAAACTTACATGTGAATGCGATAAACAGAGAAACTTAACGGGCTGAGAACAACTTCGGCAGCCGGTGCATCCAACTCCACATCCGAAACAACAGGCACTACCTGATTCGGAGCGCAGATCGTATTTTTAGCTTCCAGGTCGGATGCGTGAAGCAACGTCAATGTTCCTTTATACTTGCCCGACAGGCCGTTCAGATCGAGTTTTACTCTCCTGTGCTGGATGCCGGTATTGGCAATCTTGATGATCAATTCATTTGTATTCTTATCGACAGCAGCTGTTGCATAAAGGTCGTTCTGGCCGGTAACCGGTTCATTCTGCATGCTCAACGGCACGACATTTGTTCCGGCATTATGACCATACAGTTGCTGTACATAATAATTCGGAGTCTTTACCAAAGAGAGATTATCGAACCAAATCAAATCGGGACGCCATTGCCAGGCATCGACATGGGCGAACAACGGTGCATACGTACAAATATGAACTACATCGGCATTACGTTCGAAACCGGTCATGAAAGCCGCTTCGCAAAGAGCGGTCAGGAAACTGTTTTCGCGGTTAGCGGGATGGCAGGCATATTCGCCGGCAAATACTTTAGGACCGTTGCGGTCGTAAGAATCATACCTTTTAGCCCCTTTCAGGAACCATTCCGGCGAACGATAGAAGTGTTCGTCTACCAAATCCACTTTCATACGCTTCATTTCCGGCCATAAGAAGTCGAAATCCTCTCCTTCTGCCTGTGGGCCGGAGCTGCCGATTACGTTTATCTCCGGATATTTTGCACGGATCGCTTTAACAAACGGTTCCAGGCGTTCGGTAAACAGGGTCCCCCACTGCTCGTTACCGATAGCGATAAACCTCAAATTGAAAGGAGCCGCATGTCCCATATCGGCACGCAATTTACCCCACTTGGAAGTGATGGGGCCGTTGGCAAACTCGATCAGGTCGAGCGCATCATCAATATAAGGCTGCAACTTGTCGACAGCACAGTTTTCATTCGGATCGTCGTTCTCATACTGGCAGGAAAGACCGCAGTTCAGCACCGGAAGCGGCTCGGCACCAATGTCCTCGCTCAACTGGAAATATTCGAAGAAGCCTAAGCCATAAGACTGGTAATAATCAGGAAACTTCTTATAAGGGAACGTATAATTCCAACGGTTAATATTGATCGGGCGATTCTCAACCGGTCCTACCGTATTCTTCCATTGGTAACGGGTTGCCAGGTTCGTTCCTTCCACGATGCAACCACCGGGGAAACGGAAAACACCGGGCTTCAAGTCTTTCAAAGCCTGGGCAAGATCGGCACGCATGCCGTTGGGACGGTTGTTGAATGTCTTCTGCGGGAACAGAGAGATATGCTCCAGATCGGCAGTGCCCTGAGTAAGCATCGTGATACGCAGGCGGGAATGAGCCTCGGTTGTTTCAGGAGTCAGCACAACGGAATACTTTTTCCAGTCTTTTCCGCTGATCTCAAGTTCTTTTGCTTCGTAAATATCATGCTCGCTATTGACCAGGTTGATCTGGAACTTGATCGGAGCGTTTGTTACCGTACGGGCATAAAAAGAGAAATCATACTTCTCGCCAGCCTTAATGCCGATACCTTTAAAACCTTCGTTATCCAGCCCGGTTCCAGTCAATTCCTTATTATAGGAAAGACGGGCATAATGCGGATTCCTGTCGAAACAGGGAGACTTCGTCTGGATCGTTACATTCCCGAAAGGAACCCAGCCGCCCAGAGGATTTTCAAACTCAAACGAACGATTCTTTATTAACTCTGCATACAATCCGCCATCGGCGCCAAAGTTAATATCTTCAAAGAAGATACCATACATAGTCGACTGGATAGGTGCCCCCGTTTGTTGCACATCTATCTTAAACTCGTTGATCTGCGCCATCAGACCACTCACTCCCAAACTCAAGAGGAACAGGGAAAGCCCTTTTTTCATGCTTCTTCTCATAACAAGTGTTTTTCTGTAATAAAAGATTATTTAGCTGCAAATATACACTAATAGTCGATATAACGTGTGAACAAATACACTTATTTGGTAGACAAAAAGCCACTTTATGCTCTATAACATCTTTTCATGCATTCCAGATACAAAGAAGAAAGCTAATTTTACACACAATTTTGATAACATTACATACATGAAGAACAAGAGTACGCTGTCGGGCTTGACTGTAGCAAACTTCAGCAAGCAAATCGACGGAAAGGAGACGATGCTATGTATCCTGACCAATAAAAAAGGTGCAGAACTTACCATTACCAACTACGGTGCAAAAATTGTATCGCTTATGGTACCGGATCGGTCCGGAAAGTTAACCGATGTAGTTACCGGGCACAATTCCCTCGATGAATATCTGGTTTCAGAAGAACCTTATTTCGGAGCTGTCTGCGGACGCTACGGAAACCGTATTGCCAAAGGATCTTTCACTATAGACGGTGTTGTTTACGACAAACTGGCAATCAACAACGGTCCCAATTGCCTTCATGGCGGACTTAAAGGGTTCAATTCCGTTGTCTGGGACGCTAAGCAAACGGACGACCAGACTGTCGAACTGAAATATACCTCGGCCGACGGAGAAGAAGGCTTCCCCGGAACATTACAAACAACAGTAACCTATCATCTGACAGATGATAACGAAGTAGTAATCATGTATCACGCAGTGACAGACAAACCGACTATCCTGAACCTGACCAACCACTCCTACTTCAACTTATCGGGAGCCGGCGATCCCTCGGTAGCCGATCATACATTGATAATCAATGCCGATCAGTATCTTCCAACAGACGAAACAGCAATTCCTTATGGCGCCCCCGAAAAGGTGGAAGGAACACCTATGGACTTCCGTACCCCCTATCTGGTTGGTGCCCGTATCGACGAACCGACCGACCAGCTGACTTGGGCAAGAGGTTACGACCATACCTATATATTAAATAAGGAAAAGGAAGAACTGGGCTTCTGCGCCCGTTGCCAATCCCCGAAAACAGGCATCATCATGGAAACCTACACCACCGAACCGGGTGTACAATTATATACAGGCAACTGGATGACCGGCAATTTTGAAGGAAAGAACGGCCAGCGTTATCCGGCACGTGCAGCCCTCTGTCTGGAAACGCAACATTTCCCCGACAGCCCCAACAAATCGGAATATCCGTCGACGGTACTTCGTCCGGGAGAAGTGTTCGAGAGCAAAACGATTTACAAATTCTCCGCAGAATAACAAACTCGATTCATTAATAATCTAAATAATGGAATCTACAAAAAAGAAAAGTTATGCACTACCCATAGCGATGATGTTCGCATTGTTTGCTATGATTTCTTTCGTTACCGGTCTGCCGGCGCCTTTCGGTGCTATCGTGCAGAGCGAATTCGGGGCGACTAACCTTCAGGCCACTTTAGGTTTTGCAGCCAATTTTATCGCTTACGCCTTTATGGGTATCCCGTCCGGTCTGCTATTGCAGAAGATCGGTTATAAGAAAACAGCGTTGATCGCAATCGTTGTCGGTTTCATCGGTGTTGGCATCCAGGCTCTTTCGTCTAAGATGGGATTTGCCGTTTATGTAACAGGTGCTTTCGTTTCCGGTTTCTCTATGTGTACGTTGAATACGGTAGTAAACCCGATGTTAAACACATTGGGCGGTGGCGGTAAGAAAGGTAACCAGTTGATCCAGACAGGTGGTTCGCTGAACTCTTTGTCAGCTACAATCGTTCCGGTATTGGTTGGTTATCTGATGGGTACGGTTGTTGAAGAACGTACTATCACTAAAGCATTACCGGCATTGTATATCGCTATGGCTATCTTTGCTATCGCATTCCTGGTACTGTTCATCATGAACATTCCGGAACCGAACTTGTCTGTTGCCAAGAAAGATGTAAAAGATCCTCACAGCCCATTGTCATTCCGTCACTTCAAACTGGGTGCTTTGGCTATTTTCGTATATGTAGGTATCGAGGTTGGTATTCCTCACTTCTCAGGTCTGTTTATGATGACTCCTGAAAGCGCCGGCGGTTTGGCTATCGACTCTACCATTGCCGGTTCAGTTGTGGGAACTTATTGGTTCCTGATGCTGATCGGCCGTTTGGTGGGTGCATCACTGGGTGCCAAGTTCTCCAGCAAACAGATGCTTACCTGTGCTTCTGCATTGGGTTTGATCTTTATCGGACTGGCATTTATCTGCCCGCTTTCGACACACGTCAGCATGCCGGTATTTATGAGCGATATCTCATTCGGTATGGCACAGGTTCCTATCAGCATCATGTTCTTCGCGCTGTGCGGGCTTTGTACTTCTATCATGTGGGGTGGCATTTTCAACCTGGCTGTTGAAGGTCTGGGTAAATATACGGAAGCAGCTTCCGGTATCTTTATGGTATTGGTTTGCGGTGGCGGTATTTTGCCAATGACCCAGGGTGCTGTTTCCGACGGCGTTGGATTCATGGCCAGCTTCGTTGTAATTGTCATCGCTTTGGCTTACCTGTTGTTCTATGCACTAATCGGATGCAAGAACATAAATACAGATATTCACGTTAAGTAAAAAATAAGTG
>JAJPZM010000400.1 GCA_021204335.1 Parabacteroides sp.
CTGCAGTTTTATTTATCCTTCTTTTGTTTGCATGTACAAAGGGAGAACAGGGAATAGTAAGTGTCATTAATCCCCGTGTGGAAATGCTTACCAATCCTATCGGGATAGACCAGGATACTCCCCGTTTTATGTGGCAATTGAAAGCCGGTGTAAACGATGTATACCAGACTGCTTACCAGATTATAGTAGCAACCAATCATGAGAGCCTTGAAAAAGAAAAAGATCTTGTCTGGAATTCCGGGAAAGTCTCTTCGGATAATTCTATTTATATTCCATACGAAGGGAAACCGTTGGAATCCCGCCAAAAATATTACTGGAAAGTGAAAGCCTGGACGAATAAAGGAGAAACCTCCTGGACTGTTCCCAACTATTTTACGATGGCTTTCATGGATAGTTCGGACTGGCAGGCACAATGGATCGTGCTGGATAAGTCTCTTAATAAGGAAGATAAACTAACGGGCGAGACACGCTTGGCAGCCAGATACCTACGAAAAGAATTTAACGCTCCCGGTACTATTAAAAGTGCCAGATTATATATAACCGGTTTAGGTTTTTATGAATGTTACCTGAACGGAGAAAAAGTAGTCCGGGATGTATTTGCTCCTACCGCTACCGATTATACCAAACATGTAAATTATAATACATATGATGTTACAAACATGTTGAATAACGGAGATAACACGGTGGGGGTAATACTGGGTAACGGACGTTATTTTTCTATGCGTGAAGGAGGAGTTCGCCATTTTGGGTTCCCTAAATTATTGATGCAACTGGAAATTGAAGAGATGGATGGTAAAAGAACGGTTATTACCAGCGATGAAACATGGAAGATTACATCCGACGGGCCTATTATTGCAAACAGCGAATTCGACGGCGAAGAGTTTGATGCCAACCGTATACTGCATGGCTGGTGTAAAAACGGATACGATGATTCCGGCTGGCTGAATGCCGGACAGGTTGCAGCTCCCGGAGGTAAACTGATCGCACAGCGAAACCCCAATATACAGGTAATGAAAGAGATTAAACCCGTGTCGGTTACTCCTACCGGAAAAGGGTCATATATGGTAGATATGGGCCAGAATATGGTGGGATGGTTATCTATTCAGGGAAAGGCTCAAAAAGACAAACCGGTTAAAATGGTATTTGCAGAACTTCTCACACCGGACGGAAGTTTATATCTGGATAATTTAAGAAGCGCAAAGGTAACCGATATGTATACTCCTGCAGAGGACGGTTCGTTTAGCTGGGAACCCCGCTTCACCTATCACGGTTTCCGGTTTGTTGAAATAAGTGGTTTACAGGAGGCTCCTGAATTAGCCCACCTGACCGGTAAAGTGATTTATGACCAAATGGATGATACCGGAACCTTTTATTCATCCAATGAACTGTTAAATCAAATTCACGAAAACGCTTACTGGGGTATTATTGGCAACTACCGGAGCATGCCTACAGACTGTCCGCAACGCGACGAACGTATGGGCTGGCTGGGCGACCGGGGAATGGGATGTGTAGGAGAAAGTTTCCTGGTGGAACAGGCACTCCTCTATGAAAAATGGATCGAAGATATCCTGGATGCTCAAAAGCCCGGAGGTAGTATCCCCGATGTGGCACCCGACTATTGGGATGTACGCACCGAAAATGTGACCTGGCCTTCGGCATATATTTTGCGATTAATATGCTGTACGAACAATATGGTAATACCCGCCCGGTAAGAGAACACTACCCGGCGATGAAACTGTGGATAAACTATATTTTATCTAACTTTACAACAGATTATATTGTAACTAAAGATACCTTCGGTGATTGGTGCATGCCACCGGAACGCCAGGAGTTAATCCATTCCGAAGATCCGGCCCGGAAAACTGACGGTGCGATTCTAAGTACTACCTTCTTTTACCGGTTGCTGCAAATTATGAGTAAGTTTGCAGACCTTAACGGATATACATCAGACAAAGAGGAATTCGACCAATTGGCTCTTCAAATGAAGAATTCGTATAACGAGAAGTATCTGAATAAAGAGACCGGACAGTATGGCAATAATACCGTTACAGCAAATATGCCATCTCTCGTGCTGGGTCTTACTCCCGCAGAATATCAGGAAAAAGTATTTGAAAACATTGTTGCTAAAACAGAGGGAGAATTCAACAGTCACGTAAGTACCGGGTTAATAGGTATTGGTTACCTGATGCGGGGCTTCACCCACTATGGAAATCCGGAACTGGCCTATACGATTGCTACCAATACTACCTATCCCAGTTGGGGATATATGATTGAAAAAGGGGCGACTACAATCTGGGAATTATGGAATGGTGATACGGCAGATCCTGCTATGAACTCCGCCAATCACGTAATGCTGCTGGGCGACCTGATGATCTGGTATTACGAATGTCTGGCAGGCATCAGCACCGATAAAACAGATGTTGGTTTCAAGAAAATCGTTATGAAACCATTCTTCCCCGAAAAACTTGATTTTGTAAAAGCATCCTATCATTCGGTATATGGAACGATTCGAAGCGAATGGAAAAAACAGGCAAAGAGATCGAATGGGAGATAGAAATCCCGGCTAATACAACAGCAGCGGTTACTCTTCCCAAAGGGATGACAGTTGAAATACATAAAGAAGTTAAAAACACGAATATAACAGATGGTGTAACGTCTTTCAACTTACCCTCCGGGAAGTATGTATTACAACTAAAATAGACTGCGTACCCTATACTTCAAATATCAAATTGGCGCCGGTAAAAAAGAAAATATCTGTACCTTTGCAGATATGACAGTCAAGGGAAATATTCACTCATTAGAAAGTTTTGGTACGGTAGACGGGCCGGGCGTACGGTTTGTTATATTCATGCAGGGATGTCCGCTCCGCTGTTTGTATTGTCACAACCCGGATAGCTGGGATGTAAAAGCAACGGGGCAATATCAACTCACCCCTGCGGAACTGCTGGAGGAAGTACTTAAATATAAAAACTTCATTAAAAAAGGGGGAGTTACTGTTACCGGTGGTGAACCACTGATACAGGCCGGATTCCTGATAGAATTCTTTATGCTTTGCCGTGAGAATGGCATTCATACGGCTCTGGATACCTCCGGCATCGTTTTTAATGAAAAGACAAAAGAGGTTTTTGAATATACGGATCTGGTTCTTTTGGATATTAAAGCAATTAGTCCGGAATTACATGTCCTCCTGACAGGATCGCCCCGTAATAATCCGTTGAAAACACTGGATTATCTACTGCAAATACAAAAACCGGTCTGGATACGCCATGTAGTTGTTCCCGGTTATACTGATAAAAAAGAAGAGTTAGTGGCATTGGCGCAATTCCTGCAACCCTATAAGTCCATTATTCAGAAAGTGGAACTTTTGCCCTATCATATTATGGGAGTCAGTAAATATGAACAAATGGGAGTGGAATATCCACTGAAAGATATTCCGCCCGTAGGAAAAGAAGAGATAGAAGAGGCACGTAAAATAATCCGGGAAGCCGGATTACCGTTATAAATTACAGAAACAATGATACAGGACATACTACCACATATTTTCTATAATTCTTATCAATTAATCCAGCCAACAGCCAATGACTTTATTTTCCTTTTTAAAGGACGTGAAGTGGTTATTACCGAAGAGGAGAACAACATCCGTTTACCCCGGCTAAAAGAGTTAGCAGAACAGGAAAAAAATCTTCGGAGATTATCTATTATTTTTCAATTGATAAGATACAGTATTTCGGGATTAGGGACTGGAAAAATATCCCTGCCGGCTTCCGGATTACCGATGTCAATATATTCAGGGAAGCATTGCCTAAATATACAGCCTTTGCCGGAGCAACCGCCTTCGGACTGGCATCGTGGTACAACAATCACCGCTTTTGTGGCCGTTGCGGACAGCCTATGCAACATAGTGCTACAGAGCGGATGCTGCAATGTCCGGCATGCTCAAACAGCGAATACCCCAAAATATCACCGGCCGTGATCGTTGCCGTTACAGACGGAGACAAACTTTTACTTACTAAATACGCCAATCGCCCGTATACCAATTATGCACTGATTGCCGGATTTGCTGAGATAGGCGAAACCATAGAACAAACTGTTCACAGGGAAGTAATGGAAGAAGCAGGGGTAAAAGTAAAGAACCTCCGTTTTTATAAAAGCCAACCCTGGGGTTTCACAGACTGTCTGTTAATGGGATTCTTTGCCGAACTGGATGGAGATGCCACCATTACTATGGATACAGAAGAACTGTCTGTAGCCGAATGGGTAACCAGAAAAGATATGCAACCCGGAAATGCCGCGTTAAGCCTGACAGGCGAAATGATAGAGTATTTCAGAAACGGCCTCCCTATTTAAATTCTTATCGCCGGGGCTGTCCAAAAAGTGGATAGCCCCTTTAACTATTGTTTATTTCGGTAAAAAG
>JAJPZM010000194.1 GCA_021204335.1 Parabacteroides sp.
CCCCCCCCCCCCCCCCCCCCCCCCCCCCCCCCCCCCCCCCCCCCCCCCCCCCCCGAGGGGTAGGGTAAAACCCCCTTTTTTGAAACTTTCTAAAAAGTATGTTCCTTGTTCCATCTACGAAGGTATCGCAAAAGGAACAAGGAACATATTATACAAAAGTTTTGAAAATAGCTGTTTTACCCTACCCATCTCTACCCATTACTTAAAACGGCAGTTTCGAATCGGGTAGAATCTCCGATCTATTTTCCTCTTTATCAATACCTTCTGATGATTCTTCCGCATCACCATCAAACCCTTTCTGATGCGCCGTCACCTGATCATGGTTCAACTCAATGACGTAATAAAGGCGCTTTTCATGCTTCCGAATGACCACAAAACCACTACTTTTTAACACTTTTTCGAGCTGAATTACACTGGATTTCGTGACATTAAGGCGCGTTTGTTAGCTATCCGGGTCAGTCTTCACGCAAACGGTCGAGGTAGTCTTGCACAGCATTTATCAATGTGCCACACGTTGCGCACTCCTTTTGTGAGGTCGTAGCGGATACGGAAAACAGCGTCGAGTGCACGCAGGAAAGGTTTGATTTCGTGCTGTCCATTCACCGTCCACTGCTCGTTGAGCAGCAAGGGGGCAATCAGTTTTACAAAGTCGGCGGTAGCTCCTTCGAAAACGATCGATTCTACTTCCACCATGTCTTCTTCCCAGACGGCGTATTGCAGCATACGCGAGAGTTTGTTACATTGTTTCTTCACTGTCCCCAGTTCTTTGTCGAGCTGTTCGCAATGGTGTTTCAATTCTTGTGCCGTCTCCGTCAAGAGGGTGGCGTTCAATTTTTTTCATGTTTGATATGTATTTATATGGGATTGAAAAACGAAGCCCCGGCGGAAATAAATCCGTCGGGGCTTGTTTTTGTCTGCCATCATTCTTCACAGAGGTCAGGACAGAAGAACTTTATTTCATTACTTTTAGTATTAATATCGACTGCTTGTTCGCCCTCGCGGGGTAATTAGCTGATTCTTGTATAGGGAATCAACCGCGCAGTCAATTTAAAATTCATTGATTATAAATAATTTCTTACTTTACGATTGCTTTTACAGCGGCTTCGCCTTCAACAGCAACGAATACTATACCGGCAGGTACAGAGATTTTTGCTTCGCTGGAAGTGATTATTGTGCTGGCTACTGTCTGACCAAGTACGTTGCTGATAACAACAGTTCTGCCTTCTGCACCCTTAACGACTACTGCACCGTCGGTTGTAGCTACACTGATTGTAGCAGCGCCTTTGATAGCATCGTTAGCTGTCGGGTTGCCTGCGTAATTTTCTTCCATGTTGAATACTTCACCGTTAGTGTATCTGTTAGTTACAACAATAGTACCGTTCACCCAACGCAGGTAACCTTCGTTATCTGCTGAACTATCAAATTCTTCTTGATCTGTAGCATCATAATTCTTGTACTGAGTCTGGATCCTGAATGAACCTTCTTCGTTGTCTACATAACGGAATGCGAACTTAGCTACGTTGAAAGCAGGATCAGTCATACCTAATTTTACAACTTCACCACCCTTACGAGTAATATACAGCGTATCGTTTGTATGAATACCTTCTACGAATGACAACTTAGCCAGGTTTTCGTCTGCTTCAGTCATATTGATATACGGGTTGTCGTGCAGGTGATCTTGTTTGTAAGCATAAGCAGTATCGATCAAGTTGATCAGGAAGCGACCTTCAACTAAAGAAGAAACTGCGATTGCGTCAGCGCAAGGACCACCATGTTCGTCTCTCCATGCCTGTGTGTTATGTTCCGGAGTGTAAGGACAAACTACTGAATCTTCTTTATCTAAGTTTGCTGCCAACAGATACTGGTAGCAAGTATTTTCAACACTGTTCACAGTACGGTTTACATAAGCTGTATCAACAAACAGAGCAGTATTTGCACCGCTTACGCTGTTGTTTACGTTCAGGAAGCTTAAAGTTTCACCATCTACAACAGAGTTAGCGTCATGTTTTTCAAACAATGCTTCTGTAGAATATTCCTGACGATAAATTCTTATTGTGTCACCCCATGCAGCAACTACCTTGCGGTATTTAGGAGCATCGATAGACTCAACAATCATCAGAGAGTTAGCGTCGTCTGAATAAGTTTCTATATTCTCCCATGCACCTTTGTTGGCACTGTTCTTCAGATAAACTTTGAATTCACCGTTAATAGCATCAACAGGAGCAACATTTTCATCAGGAGCAGTAGAAACACGACCCAATGTTACATAGTTATATGTATCATCCGGTCTTTTTTTCAATGCGAATATCTGAGCAGAACCGTTGTCTTCAGCTTGATTGTTATTCTCATCGCAGATGTAATATTCAAGATTAATTTCATCGTTTAATTTTACATATTCACGATTATCTCTGTTCTGGAATACATACGGAAGAACTGCTAATGTATCTGTAATTTCTGTAATATCTGTTTCTGTACTATAATTATACAATTTGCTAACAACCAATACAGAGTCGATTGATAAGCTAGTACCTTTTTTAACCAACTGTACATTCCATATTGTAGCTTCTGTTTGGTCTACAGTAGCACCGATCTGGTGAGTACCATGATTTTCTGCCCAATAAGCAGGAACATCACCGTCTGCATTGCGACGAGACTGACCCAGATAGAATGCTGAGTTGATCAATACATTATCAGCATATACTTTGTAACCGTCAGTTTTTGCTACAGAAGCAACCGGAGTGATTGTGATCTTATTTTTATATTCAGTACTGTCACTTTCAACGATAGTAGCTTCATAAGCATCTTCATCAATACGCAAAGAAGAAAGAGTTACTTTAACATTCTTATTTTCGCGGTTTGTCAAAACCAAGCTATCGCCAACGATGCTCGGAGCCCACATTGTAGAAGGATCCTCTTCTACAAAGTCTGCTGCTTTTACGAAATCACCCTCAACAGTAGCATTAGTAGTATTATATCTCAAACCTAACACACCATCGATTTTGTATCTGTTAGTGGCATCTTCATAACCAGTCTCCACATAGTTAACCTTAACGAACTTACCTGTCAATAATGTTTTGAAGTCAACAGTATTAGGATCTGTTTCATCTGAAACTAAAGTTACTAAAGTTGCATCAGCCCAGTTAGCAGCATTTGAACCTAAACTATCAGGATTAAGAGCCGTCAATACATTAGTACCGTTCGAAACGTTAACATACAGACGCCGTCCATCTGCAACAGTTATTTCTACAGCCTCAGTGCCATTATCGGCCGCTTTAATTACAAAAGTAAGATAACTGTCCTTGGTAGCCTTGGTAGCGTCAGGGATCAGTGAGTCTGCTTCAGTTCCACTAATCAGTTTAAAGCCACCTTTAACAGTATTTGAGCTGTTTGCTTCTTCATCAAAAAAAAGGTACTCACCATCTATTTCCAAAGCGTATGATTCATCGTCTTCTCCAGCAAGGGGAAAAGAGCTTTCAACCTTTACTGCAGTCATCTTACGTGCAAATAACTCTGCACCTATAAGAGATTTATCTCCATCATAAGTAACAGTCACGCTAAAGCCCTCTTCCTGTTCCCCGTTTAAGTCTCCACCTGTAGCAGCATTAGTAAATGCTGTTTTTATCGGAGAGAACAAAGCAGCAGTAGTAATGTTTGTAGAATATTCTGTAGCAGAATCTTCAGAAAGAATCAGTTTCCCATCACTAAGCTCAACATAAACGACTTTGTCTTCGTCACTAGTTTTTAAAGCCAATGCAAAGAAAGTTCCGACGTCTATACCACTACTGTTACTTACCGGAACAATTTCGAAGTCAGAGTAACCATCCACGCTAAGAGTACGGTTATCTTGATTTTTAATCTGGCCATCTGTGGTTACAGACCAGTAAAAAGATGATGCGTTTTCATATTCATATTCAGCACCTACAAATTCAGAATCACTATAGCTCAAAAAATTATCAGTCGCAACTTCTTCAGCTCCTATTTCTGCGTTCTCAATAATATACAAACGAGAATCGTCTGCAAATGTAGACAACAATTGTCCTTCAACTCCGACAGTTTGATCCCAACCAGACAGGCTGTCAAGGGCTGTTTCTACACCAGTCACAATAGCACGAGTAGAAACCACAACTGTAGGAGCTGCAGACATTGAAGTCGTTGTACCTGCAAATGCTGAAAAAGCCGATGCAAATAACAAGCTAGCTACAAGTTTAGAAAACTTTTTGTTCATAATCATTTAATTTAATATTAATAATAGTGTTACTTAAAACCATCTCATAATTCAACTAACCTTTCTTCCCCTAACCATATAATTGTTAAGAAGTCTTTAGCAAAATGACGAGATTAATCGATCCTTTTTCTCGCCAGCAAAATTAGGCATTCCTTTTGAATCACCAACTATTTTCTTCGATA
>JAJPZM010000314.1 GCA_021204335.1 Parabacteroides sp.
ACAAAATAAATTATTATACCATGAAGAAAATAGTAATAACTCTTTTTATCTGTCTGTTGTGTTTCCCTTTGTGGGCAGCGCATCAGCCCGAGTTTTCAACAGCCGGTTTCTTCCGGATGGATAATTCCGGTCGCGAAGTTTTCTCGATGAATCCCGCTTGGCGATTCTATAAAGGAGCCGTAGCCGGCGCCGATGCAAAAGATTTTAATGATAAAGACTGGACGGTCGTCTCGTTGCCACATGGCATCGAATACCTGCCTACCGAGGCAAGCGGCTGTGTCAACTATCAGGGTGAAGTGTGGTATCGCAAGCATTTTACCCCGGATGCAGCATTGAAAGGCAAGAAGCTGTTCCTGCATTTCGAGGCGATCATGGGAAAGAGCAAAGTTTTCGTGAACGGTAAACAGCTAACAGAACATTTCGGCGGTTACCTTCCGGTTGTCGTAGATGTGACGGATGTGCTCGATTGGAGCGGTGATAACGTAATTGCCGTATGGTCTGACAATAGCGACAATCCTTCCTATCCCCCCCCCGGAAAAGCGCAGGATGTGCTTGATTATACCTATTTCGGTGGTATCTACCGCGATTGCTGGCTGATTGCCCATAATAATATCTTTATCACTGATCCGAATTATGCGGATGAGGTTGCCGGTGGCGGTCTGTTTGTCGCCTTCGACAAAGTGTTGGATGCTTCCGCAGAAGTACTGTTGAAGATACAGGTTCGTAATGAAACAAAGCAGTCGTTCACCGGTGTGGTTGAATATGAATTGCAACAGCCCGATGGAAAGCAAGTCGCTTTCCTGAATGCAAAGATCCGGATAAAGCCGGGTAAATCCGTAAGTAGTTCGGATAAGCTGTTGGTAAAGAACCCGCTGTTGTGGAGCCCTTCTTCTCCTACCTTATATAACCTGCTTGTTCGTATTCGTGACGAGGAAGGAAATGTGATCGACGGTTACCGCCGCCGTATCGGTATCCGCAGCATCGAGTTTAAGGGAAAAGACGGTTTCTGGCTAAATGATAAACCATACGAAAAGCCGCTGATCGGAGCGAACCGTCACCAGGACTTTGCCGTTGTAGGCAATGCCGTAGCAAACAGTATCCATTGGCGGGATGCCAAAAAACTGAAAGATGTCGGCATGGAAGTGATCCGCAACGCCCATTGTCCGCAAGATCCTGCTTTTATGGATGCTTGCGACGAACTGGGATTGTTCGTGATTGTCAATACGCCAGGCTGGCAGTTCTGGAACGATGCCCCCGAATTTGCACAGCGGGTGTACAGTGATATCCGTCACCTGGTGCGCCGCGACCGCAACCACGCCTGTGTATGGCTGTGGGAACCTATCTTGAACGAGACCTGGTATCCGGCAGACTTTGCCAAGAATACCAATGATATCGTACATGCTGAATATCCTTATCCTTCCTGCTATTGCGGTAGCGATAGCGAAGCCCGCGGACATGAAGTATTCCCTGTTCTCTTTACCCATCCGCAAAATGCCGATAAAGAATGGGCGTTGAAACATTCCGACGATACAAAAACATATTTCACCCGCGAATGGGGCGATAACGTGGATGACTGGAATTCGCATAACTCTCCCAGCCGCGTAGCCCGTAACTGGGGCGAGCAGGCGATGTTGATACAGGCACAGCATTATGCTTCACCCTCTTATCCTTATACCTGCTATGATGTTTTGTATCAGACTTCCCGCCAGCATGTAGGCGGTTGCCTGTGGCATTCGTTCGACCATCAGCGTGGTTATCATCCCGATCCTTTCTATGGGGGAATCATGGATGTGTTCCGTCAGCCCAAGTTTTCATACTATATGTTTATGGCACAACGTCCGCCTGTTAAAAGCGACTTGATTGTCGAAACCGGTCCGATGGTCTTTATCGCCAATGAAATGACTCCGTTCTCCGGTAAAGACGTGGTTGTCTATTCAAACTGCGATGAGGTGCGTCTGACTTTCAATAAAGGGGGCAAGACTTATACCTACAAGAAAGATAAGAACCGGAAAGGAATGCCTTCGCCTGTTATAACTTTCCTTGATGTTTACGACTTTATGGTCGATAAAGCTTTGTCAAGAGAACAGAAACAGGATGATGTTTATCTATTGGCCGAGGGCTTTATGGATGGCAAAGTGGTGGCAACACACAAAGTTTGTCCGGCCCGTCGTCCGGAAAAGTTATTGCTTTGGGTGGATAATGAGGGTACAAACCTGGAGGCCAATGGTTCTGATTTTGTTACCGTTGTGGCTGCCGTTGCCGATAAGCATGGAAATATCAAACGCCTGAACAACTATTTTATCCGGTTCCATATCGAAGGAGAAGGTCGTCTTTTAGGAGGTTCTGATGTGATGGCGAATCCGGCTCTGGTGAAATGGGGAACGGCTCCTGTACTGGTACAGTCAACCCTGAATCCCGGCAAGATCAAAGTGACTGCCAGCGTTTTGCTGGAAGGCTCTCAAATGCCGTTAAGTGCGGAACTGGAATTCGATAGTACTCCGTCTACTTTCCCTCTGATTTATAATTCGGATGAAGCAACCTTGATTCCTGCTTCATCTGTTGAAGACAGCCAGTCGGGAATGATCAAATCGTCCGCAGAACGTGAAGTGGAACGTTTGAAAAAGGAGTTGAACGCTCTTAAGCTGAAAGAGGTTGAACGTCAGCAAACAGAGTTTGGCGAGAATCGTTAGCAGTACATAATAAGCGGACTGCCACAACAAAAGTTTTCTAAAATTATGCCTTCAATCCGTCACTTATTTAGCTATCTATTTGATTATATAGTCTTTATAGGTGACGGATATAAACGGCATTCTGCCCGAACATCCTCATTTTTCCGTTTTTGCCTTCACCAAACAGACCTTTTGCTTTTTGATCAGAACAATTGTATGCCGGCTGATAGGCGGTTAATCCGCTTATTCTTATAGCTTACATGCTTACCTCTTACTCCAATCCTCCCTTATTCTTTTTTGTTTGTCACTTATCATACGCTTGTTCGACAACTGACAAACGCTTGTTCGACAACTGTCGAATAAGCGTACGACAACTGTCAAACAAGGAATGATTGCGGACTTTTGAAATAGGGACTGTCCGGTCAGATCTTACAAGGTTACTATGCCAATGCCAAGACGTTTACAGATACTTGCGCGTATGGTGAAGGTTTAAAGCGTTTTTGGGCTATGTTCCCTTCGTCTAAAAATATATCCTTCACCTATAATGAACATATAATCATGTTAATAGCAAAATAAGTGAAGGCTTGAAGGCATAATTTTAGAAAACTTTTGTTGGTGGGGGTTGGGTTCATGATTGGAAAGAACTAAACCAAAAAGGGTGTAGTAAAAGATTTTTTACCACACCCTTTGGCTATATTAGCTTTTCCTCTTAAAAAGAATAGCTGTTATTTTACGATTAATCTGACAGTTGTTTCTTTGTCATTAGCTTTCAGATGAACCAGGTAGTAACCGGCGGTGGCGGTTACCTGTATCTTGTTTGCCTGGAGGTTGTGGAACAACAGTTTTCCGTTGGCATCACAGATCGTTACTTCCACCATGGTTGATGGCTCAACAATGATCAGTCCGTTCAACGAATATACCCGGTTGTCGGTCAACAGTTCTTCGATGCCGGTAGCAACGGAAACGGTTACTTCGCAGGTGGCTTCATAATCGCCGTCGTCGGTAGTGACGGTGATCTTACATTTGCCGACTTTCAGGGCTTTTACATTACCGTCTTTGTCAACTGTGGCGATCGTCGGGTCGCTACTACTCCAACGTACCTTTTTGTTGTCGGCATTAGCCGGTTTAACGGTTGCTTTCAACGTAAATGTTGCGTTTACGGCAAGCGTCTTGGTGGTAGCGTTGAGGGTTACGCCGGTAACGGATATTACGTCGGAATCATCATCGCCGTCATCGCCCGGATTAGTTCCCGGATCAGAAGGAGCAACATTTTTCGTGTATGTAACCACTACATTTACATCGCCTGAAGCTGGAACAGTCCAGCTAGTGCCGGAGGTGTAGCTTTTGCTATTGATGGTTGCAGTCGCGGTACATTTGGTATTTGCTTTGAATGTGACGATCAGCACATCGCCTTCCTTAACAGCCTGGCTACCGGTTACTTCTGTTCCGTTCAGTGTCATAACTACTGCTTCTCCGTTCTCCGGATTGTTGACGGTTAATGTCAAGGTACGTGTTGTTACATCTTTACTCTTTTCTGTTACTTTCAGGGTTGCTTCTACTTCTTTATCGCCGTAGTTGCTGTTGTCGGATTCGAATACGGCAACAGCTTTGACATTTCCTGTCGTATTCATTTGTGTATCCGGGTTCTTCCAAGAGAAAGTACCCTGCACGTCGGATGTTCCCGACAAGACTGATTCTCTCAGTGTTTGTCCTTCGATAATCTCGCTACCCTTAACCTCTGTCAGTACAGGAGTTGCTTTTGCAATGTTCAGCGTACCGATAGTTGTGGAAGTTGCTGCGTATGCTTCGTCTTCCGAGCGGCTGGCAACGATGTCGTAAGTTCCTGCATCAATCGGATCGACTGAACGGCCTTCGCTTTGGATATCCAATGACCAGCCGGAAACTTTAGATGTGATTACCGATTGCAGGTTAAGACTCTCATTCTCATTGCCATATATGACACCATTGTAAGTGCGTGAAAGACTTTTGTCTTCAATAGGAGCGGGTGCTTTTAGGGCAAACGTAGCTTTTACTTCTTGTACCTTGCCTAAAACGATAGTAGCCGTACCATCTTGATAATCTGTAATACCATCTCCTTCCCATGTCGGAATAGAAGAATAACCGGCGTTAGGCGTTGCTTTTAAGGTAAGAGTTTGATCCTTGTATACTCCATCCGTTACTTTTACAGGACCATTATAGACAGAGATTGAACCACCTTCGCCATTTAGTGTCACAGATTCAGTTTCACTTCCACTTCTAAGCGCCATAGAACGTTCTTGCGGAGCTTCGGACGTGAATGTCAGAGTAACAGCAGTCAACCCCTCATTCTTTGCAGGAATGATAAACTTCGGTTTTTCATAATTCTTATTTAATTCTGTTGAAAGTTTAAGAGTCGCTTCTCTGAATTGTGCGGAAGTGTTGCTATCGCTCCAGTAATACTCATTATCTAAAGCTGAACTTTCATTATCCTTTACATTACTATAAACAGGAATAGCAGCCGCAGTCCATTGCGCTTTCTTTATTTCTAAAGTACCGATCTCTTTCTTTGACAAACCTGCAAAGTTATCTGTTGCAGTGAAAGTAGCATATACTTTATATATTCCGGCTTCAGTTGGTTTCGCTCCTTCTCCCAAATCTCCATAGGAGAGAGTGATTCCTGAAATACCAGCCGGAATAGTACGGACAGTAAAGCTTTGTTCTTTTTTGTTGTAAGTGCAGCTCTGCTTGGTATCGGTAAACTGGATTACCGGCAGTTCCTGAACTACGGCATTTACCTTGGTATCAGCAGTTACTGTGAATGTTTCTTTTTCTGCAACCTGCTTACCGTTTACGATGATAGCGATCAGTTTATAACCGGTTGCGGCACCAGCTGAACTAACAGTCAACACTGTATTGTAAGGAACTGTCGTCAAATCGCTGCTTCCGGTGAGAGATACAGTTGCATGATCTGTTGCTTCAACAGGGAGGGTCACTGTAAAGTTCTTCTCTTCAAATACCTGTTTTACCGTAATGGGATCAGTACTTACTTCCACTGCAAATTTGTTTCCGCTCAGTGTTGCACCTGTTACAGACAATTCGCTTGTTTTTACCTGATAACCATAATCAAGAACAGCCACAATGCTTACAGTCTTGCCAACAGGAACAGCACTACCGGATTCAATGATATTTCCTGCTTCATCATACAACTGAACTTTACCGTTTTTGAAGGCAGCGTCAGTGTAATCCACTTTTACCAAACGTGTGTCGGGAAGAAGTGCTTCAAAGTTAGCCTTGATAGCGATTGTTTTATCAACGGTGATTTGGTTGTTAATAACATTCTTTCCGTTGTTGTAAGTAAGGGCTGTCAGTTTGTTACCGTCTTTTGCTGCGGTAACGGTCAAGACTGAGCCTTCTGCAACATCGGCATCTGTTGTGATGGCTGCCCCGGCATTTAGAACAGTGATGTTTTCACCAAATGTTACTTTGTGCGTAATAGCTTTGAAAGTGGCAACCAGAGATGCGTCTTTGGTTACGGTATAAGTATTGGCACCTTCCGTCTATGCTACAAATTCATAATGTTCAGCAGGAATAGCCTTAACAGTCAGCGTAGTATCCTTGAGATATTTGTTGGATGCTTTTGCTCCTGTTATTTCTACTTTACCATTTTGGCAAATACCTGCGGTTACTGTATAATATTGTATAGCCTTAACGGATGCTTTTGTTTCTACCGTATTATAAAGAGTCTGGTCGGTAGGAGTAAATACGACATCATAATCCGTAGGTCCTTCTGCGCTTACAGTTGTTTCTGGAGCTTTCCAGGAGAAGACGCCACTAACCGCTTCCCCTTTCACTTTAGCTGCACCACCACTTAATAAAGAAGAGGATAGTTTCTGGCCAACTTCGATTGTTGTGGCAGTCGGTTTGTCGCCATCTGCAATAGTTGGATCACTTTTCTTTGCTGTTTCTACCTTATAAGAAGAAGTATCCCCTGCTGTATATGATATATACTCCGCATTACTTGTGGTCGAAGCCAATGCACTGGCTAAGTCGGTATAGACTGTTTTATTATCCGAGCATAAGATTGTAACACCGCTAGTTAAAGCAGGCTTTGATGTAAGTGCGTTCAACTTGGTTGCCAAAGCTGTAGAAGCAGCAGAAGTCTTAACCGTTGCCCCCATTTGAGAAGATACGATAGCATCTGCGACATTCGCTTCATTTACATAACTGTAAATGTATTTCTGGGTAAGAGCATCTGAACCGGTTCCCGTAGCGTCAAGAACAGAATAATTGCCAGTTACGCGTATATAATATCCACCAGTCATATTACTGAATGTATTCTTTGACTCTGAAGTTATAATCTGCTTATCCAGTTCTGAACCGTTAGACAGCGTGGCGGTAGTACCTGCATCTGGTATCTGTGTTCTACTCTTGAAGTTTTCACGAACGATGATACCGGTAGAATTAGCACCTGCCAAATTAAATGTATTCCCTGAAACTGTATATTCCTGAGCTACAGCAGAAGAACCTTGCGGATAGAATACGATACCGTTTGTTCCGTCTCCGGTAGTTGTAAACGTATTTCCTGTAATAGTGGCTTTGTTAGCAAAGACGCTGATACCGACTTTGTCGCTAAACAAAGAAGATTTCCGAATATAAGAAAGATTGATGTCTTTAATGGTTGCACCGTCCGATTTTATTGCGATATAACCTTTGATGGTCGCTTTATTGCTTGGATCTACTGAAGATAATGTGATTGGTTTATTGAGTTCCAATAAGTTTGTTAATGTATACTCTCCTTTGTTCAGCAATATTTCAGTAACTGTTTTCTGTTTGATAGCTTCCTCTAATTGAGCAGCGGTGGAAACGGTGTATGTGCCTTTGACTATTAATTTACCGTTCTCTGTCAGAGACGCATCACTGGTCATTTCTATACCATTATTGAAAGTCCACGTTGCATCACTATTAATAGTAAAAGCAGCACTTGCTGCATCAACTCCATTAGAGAAGGATGCTACTTTTACTTTTGCGCCTGTGACATTTATAATGGCATCTTCCAAACCATCACTTAATCCCATCTCAAGTATATTATCGTCGCAAGTACTATCAAAAGAATATGTAATGGTTCCAGGTTTTACTACAACTGCTTCAGAACTAGTATAGTTCTTTTTCCAATTAGTAGCCCCTCCCAGGTTAGCTATCACACTTCCCTTTGTCGGAAAATGGCAACCAATAAATGAGAAATTTACAGCAATAGCATGTCCTCGATTAATGCTTGCTATTTCTGAATTTTCCGCAAACGTACAGTTTGTTAATACTGCGCTGACATCATTGGATCTACCATTAGAGGCATTGCCATAAATACCTCCATTTATTGTAGCATCATTTATAGTAGCTTTCACTTTATCGATGTATCCTCCTGTTCCGGTTGCACCACTGATACCAATATAAACATAAGTACCTCCGTTAATAGTCAGTTCTGCTTCTTTAACGCTATTTAAAGCATTATCGAAAGCCGGATATTTTAGAGAGGTTTTACCATCTTCACGTCCTCCTGGACATATCCAGGAATTTGAGGCATTTGAAAACTTTATTTGATCATTAATCGTGATTGATACTTTTTCTGTAACTTTAGCATAAGTATGCCCACCACCGAAGATATTTAGAAATGTTCCACCTTTAATAATTAATGTTGCATTCTTTACATTTGCTGAGCTTTCACTCTTGGTCCCGTATCCTCCACCATATACATCAAAAAATGTTCCACTTTCAATTGTGATAGATGAACTTTCAACGGAATTATCTTTAGAACCACCAAACAGGAGTAGGTTTGAACCATCCTCTATGGTTACAGATTCTTCTGATTCGTCAACTAATGTGATAATTGTTTGTTTGTCAGTTCCTGCTGTTACTTTTATTGGATTACCGTTTGCAAATACATAAGTTTTACTACTTATGGTTTCTTGTGTTATCTTTGTTGTTAGACTGTTTTGTGCCCACCCAACGCTTGTTGCCATCCCTATCATGGCAACAAATAATAGAAGTATTCTTTTATTCATTATAAATCTTCTTTAAATTAATATCTAGTGTTCGTTTCCGGGAGGCTTTTAAGTTGCCCGGGCAACTTACCCTATTTGTGTACCCTATATTATAATGGGATATACAGATGTGGCTTTTTAGAGAAATTACATGAATTTCATAAGCAAACGGATTTAGGTATCCATCAGTTCCCGGAGTGGATGATTATAAAATAAAGAAGGCGTAGGAACTGTTGATATATCTTTGAATGAGGCCTTCGACTGCCCTAGTAACCGATATAAACAACAACCCACGCCCTTTTATCTTGGACATACTCATGATTGACATGAATGTATATAACAAGGAAAGGAACGTGAACGTTCTGTTGTCTATTATCCGGTTACTATGAAAGTGTCGAAGTTTCATTCTCTGGATAATATCTTTAAAACGCTTCTCGTTATCAATAAAATGTACTGAGCAGTAACGCTATACCGTAGTACAGCAGCAAAAGTAGAGAGAAAGGTTAGGATAAGCAAATAAAAGTGAAGATAAATTCGCTATCCATTGAAATAGGTAAGATGAATGTGAATGAAGCAACAGGTAAATAAACCTGTAATGGTCAGGGTTTTCTAATCATTATTCCTTATATATTGACTGGGTGACAATCTTCTCCAACAATTCCTGCATCTTACCGATAACCGGTTCTTTTTCCAAACCGCATTCGGCGGCCAGGCGTTCCATTTGAGGGACTGTGGTCCAGATCTTGCCGTTTTTGTCTTCCCAAACTGATATCTTTAGCGGAAGCTCGATCGAGATGGCGGGGTTTTCCTGCATTAACTTCGTTCCTACTTTCGGGGAACCGAAAACGATAACCTGGTTCGGGTGTAGTTCCAAGCCTGCTTCTTCTGCATTCTTGCCATGATCGAATTTGGCAAATACCGGAATCTCCATTGTCCGGAGGATTTGTTTTATCCGTTCCATCGTCTCGTTCACACTGAATTGACTTTCCTGATTTCTCATATTACTTGTCTCTTTTTGTGCCAGCATCGTTCCTGCAAACAGGATTCCTGCCAGAATAGATAAATACTTTTTCATACCATATATTTTATAAGGTAAAGATAGTAAAAGGATGCATCCGGTAAGATAACAGTTTTACTCGTTGATTTGTCAATTTCCCCCGGGGATAATAGCTAAATGTAATACCATAATTGTTATTTCCCGGGCATAGGCAATGCCGTACCTTTGTAATCAGAGAAATGAGTGGTAAAAACGCTATAGCAAAATGAACCATCACTTATTAGTAGTAATCATTTAGTATAATCAAGTAAGACAATGAGAATGAAAAGATTTTTAGTTACCTGTTTAGTTTTGGTTGCAGGTACAGGGTTTATGTTTGCCGGAGTTAATAATGAAAACAAAAATGAAAATGAAATGAAAGAGAAGAAAGCAAAAGATGAGTTTATTATTGATGAGCATACGGCCATTGTGATGACTGATCCTCAGCATGATTTTCTGAGCATGGACGGAAAAGGCTGGGGATTGTTTGGCGAGAATATTACCAAGAATGGTGCGGTAGAACATTTACGGCAGATTTTCGATGTCGCGGTACAAAAGGACATGCTGGTATTTATCTCTCCGCATTATTATTACAAGCATGACCATGAGTGGACGTTTGAAGGTCCGGTAGAGAAAATGATGCATGAAAATGGTATGTTCGAACGGAAAGGGCAGCTGACGGGCGAAGGTTTCGAAGGTTCCGGTGCCGACTGGCTGGATATCTATAAGCCTTACATTAATAATACGAACAAAGTGATCGTGACAGCCTCTCATAAACTGTTCGGGCCGGAAAACAATGACCTGATCCTCCAGTTGAGGAAACGTGGCATTAATAAAGTGGTTATCTGCGGTATGTCGGGAAACCTGTGCGCCGAATCCCATCTGCGTGAACTGCAGGAAAGAGGTTTTGAAGCCGCTGTTGTCTTCGATGCAACCGCTTCTGCTAAAATAAATGGTATGGATGCCGATACGGCAGCCTTTATAAACTTTACGTTGCTGGCAGAAAAGGTCTATACAACGGATGAGTTCGTAAAGGAAATGCGCTCGAAGTGACTGTAAGATAGTTATGTAATATATTGTGATTGTGATTTTGAGATTAAGGGGTATGGAGACTAAAAGGTAGTCTCTGTACCTTTTTTCTTTCTGTATTAGAGGAAATGTCCACTTTATTTCAGTTCTTTGCAGAAAAAATAAAAATCGCATGCAGTATTTCTGCAGTCTTTCCATTTATATAATAAACACGCGCGGCGTTGATGGGTGAAGCAGAACTGATAAAGCAGTGTATGCGGGGTGTGAATGCAGCCCGTAAAGAACTCTACGATACTTATGCGGAACAGATGTTGGGCATTTGTTTCTTGGTACACAGGCAGTATGGATATCGCTTACGATCTGTTGCATGACGGATTTCTGAAGGTATTCTCTTCCTGTTCGGGGTTTTCGTATCGTGGAGAAGGGAGTTTGAAAGCGTGGATGAGCCGTGTATTTGTAAATACTGCGTTGGAATACCTTCGGAAGAAGGATGTCCTCAAACAAGTAGTCCCTCTTGATCTTATTGCTGAAACAGAAGAAGAACCTCCGGAAGAGATCGAACAGATCCCGACGTCGGTTCTGATGCAATTCGTCCAGGAGCTGCCGGCGGGTTATCGCACTGTGTTTAACTTATATACATTTGAAGAACGAAGTCATAAAGAGATTGCCGAACTTCTGCACATCAACGAACGATCATCATCGTCGCAACTGTGCCGGGCGAAAGCAATGCTGGTAAAGAAAGTAAACGATTACATTCAGAAAGAAGCCGGAAGATGAAAATGGAAGATAAATTAATAGAGGAATACCGGAGACGGTCGGTTGAATACCGCCTGCCGTTGCCGGAAAATGGCTGGGAGAAGCTGGAAGCTGCGTTCGCTCCGACTCCTGCTCCGGCCGAAGTCCGTCGCTTCCCTTATCGTTGGTTGGCGGCAGCAGTGTCTTTGTTGGCAGTCATGGGGTCTGCTCTTTACTTTATGGGGATAGATAAAGAGTTCGAGCCTGTCTTGTCTGATATCGTTCTTCCTGTGGAACAAAGTGCCGGCAGCACGTCTGCTCCCGTTGTAACGGTAGAGGAGATGAGGCCGCAACCGGTGGCAAAGTTGCATGCGGTGGTTCCTGTCTTGAAAGAGGCGGAACCGGATATTCCGGATTTATCGGAAGTCGTGTCGGAAGTGTATATGTCTATTTCTGCTTATTTTCATGCAGAAGTAGGAGAGGAACATGTGACGGAAGGCAATTCGTACCACAACCGGTCGGTTGTGGAAAGCGGTCGCTACGAATATGTCCCGGAGAAGAATTACGGGCCTTTGCCGGCAAAGAAGGCTTCTTCATTCCATGGATGGACATTCGGTTTGTATGCCGGGAATATGTTTGATCGTCATTCTTCTGCTACAGGAGGATTACAAATGTTGAATGCTACGGCTACGCGTTCGAATGTAAGTGTGAATAATAACCCGGGTTCGGGAACATTTGAAGATTACATGAAGAATGTAGCTTCGAATGAATCGAACTTCCGGGATCCGGGTGACTATTCTCTGTTTGAACAGATCGCAGCAGCTAATTATCAGAAGCCGGCAGGAACGAAGATAAAACATAAGTTCCCTCTTTCGGCAGGCCTTTCGGTGAAGAAGAAGCTCAACGACCGCCTGTCGGTGGAAAGCGGGTTGGTTTATACCTTCCTGTCGTCAGAGTTATCGGCAGGCGAAGTAGACTTCTATTCGCAGGAACAGTGTTTGCATTATCTGGGTATTCCTTTGAAAGTGAATTATACCTTGTGGAAGAAAGACCGTTTGTCGGTTTATGCATCTGCCGGAGCGATGGCGGAAATGTGTGTGGACGGTAGTCTGAATACGAATTATTACCTGAATAACGTTCGTGAACGTAAGAGTAAGACTGATCTTGATGTGAACAAGGTACAGTTATCAGCTTTAGCTTCATTGGGTGTACAATATGATATATCTAAACCCGTCAGTATCTATGCCGAGCCCGGTATCGCCTATTATTTTGATGACAAGAGTGTGGTTGAGACGATCCGGAAAGAGCAGCCACTCTGTGCATCTGTGCAGTTTGGGGTTAGATTTGCTTTTTGATGAAATTGTGATGTTGATTTCCTGTACAGGAAAAAAAGATGAGCAGGGTATTCTTTCGGGACACCCTGCTCTTTCTTTTTTTAGTTCTTTGTAACGTTTACCCGCTCTGTCGGAGCCAGGTTATCGTTGCGGTAGTTGATTTGTTCGACAACGTTTTCAGCCAGTTGGCGGAAAGCGGCGCCGGTGATGGTGTCGGGATTCAGGGCAACGGGCGTTCCGTTGTCGCCCCCCTCACAGATGCTTTGCACGATTGGGATCTGTCCCAACAACGTAATATCCAGTTCTTCCGCCAGGCGTTTGGTGCCTTCCTTACCAAACAGGTAATATTTGTTCTCCGGAAGTTCGGCAGGGGTGAACCAGGCCATGTTTTCGACCAAGCCCAATACCGGGACGTTGATCTTTTCGCCGGTAAACATGCTGATACCTTTACGTGCATCGGCGAGCGCCACTTCCTGAGGGGTGCTGACTACGATAGCGCCTGTAATAGCCAATGTCTGTACCAAGGTGAGATGAATATCGCTGGTTCCCGGTGGCAGGTCGATCAGGAAATAGTCGAGATCGCCCCAGTTGGCATCGCCGATCAGTTGCTTCAACGCATTGCTTGCCATGGCTCCGCGCCACAGGATGGCATCTTCCTTGTTGACGAAGAAACCGATCGATAAAAGTTTTACTCCGTAGTTCTCTGCCGGTTGGATCAGTTCGCGTCCGTTTACTTCTTCCATATAGGGACGGGCGTCTTCCATATTGAACATCTTAGGTTGTGACGGGCCGAAGATATCGGCATCCAGCAAACCGACCTTGTATCCAAGACCTGCCAGCGCTACTGCCAGATTCGCGGCAACCGTACTTTTACCTACTCCGCCTTTGCCGGAAGATACGGCGATGATGTTTTTAACCTGCGGTAATAACTTATCCGGTTCGGGGCGTGCCGCCTGGCGAGCCAGTACTTCGATGTTTCCTTTGATATCGACCTCTTCGCCTACATAGGTGATGATCGCTGTTTCGGCTGCCTTAACAACCGACTTGATAAACGGGTCGTTCGGTTTCTCGAAAAGGAGCGAGAAGCTTACTTTGTTGTCTTCGATCCGTATGTTGTCTTCTACCATGCCCATTGCTACCAGGTCTTTGCCTGTTCCGGGGTAGCGCACTTTGGCCAGTGCGTCCATGATCAGTTTAGGATATATTGCCATAATATGATTGTATAAATTGGTTGTCTTATTTGCCGGAAGCCAGTGCGCTGCGCTTGCTCCGGTTGAAACTGCGGTAGGGGTCGAGTTCGATCTCTACGTCCGGTTCGATCAGTTCGTCCCTCTCTTCACAAATGAATTTGATGTATTTGATATTCAGTCCGCGGTCGAGCCATTGTTGTTCGTAATAGGTCTTGATAGACAGGATATCGTCTACCAGATCCGAGTGATACAGGTCGTTGTTGCTGAACAGAACGGGGTAATGGTTAGCTTTCACCATTTCGCAGGTGTAAGTGTACATGAAGTTGCTGTCTGTCTTGAGGTGGATGATACCGTCGCCCGACAGTATTTCGCGATACATCTTCATGAAGCGGGTGGAAGTCAGACGTTTGTTTACCTTTTTCATCTGCGGATCGGGGAAGGTGAGCCATATTTCAGCCACTTCTCCGGCAGCGAAGAAATGCGAGATCAGTTCGATGCTAGTGCGCAGGAAAGCCACGTTGGTCATGCCCGATTCGTAGGATTCTTTCGCCCCTGTCCACATGCGGGCGCCTTTGATATCTACACCAATGAAGTTCTTATTGGGGAACAGGCGTGCCAGTCCCACCGTATATTCGCTTTTACCGCACCCCAACTCGAGCACGATCGGATTGTCATTCTTAAAAAACTCCTTATGCCAGTGTCCTTTCAGCTCGAACCCTTTCTCCTGGAGAACCGCAAACGGATACTGGAAAACATGCGGATAGCCCGCCATATCGTCAAACTTTGCTAACTTATTTTTTCCCATGGTGCAAAGATAATACTTTATTTTTTCGGAATGACGTATCCCACAGGGTTGCGTGGTTTATCCTGTTGTTTTTGTTTCAATGCCATTTCGTTTAATATGTCGTAAATGTCAGCTATTTGCAGGTTTGTGTCCAACATAAACTGGTCCAATTGTTTTTTGATTTCGCTATACCCAGTTGTTAGTTCGCGAAGCATTACAAAGGCACGCATAATACCTATATTTATTTCGATAGCTTTAGAACTTCTGAGGATACCGGATAGCATAGCAATGCCCTGTTCAGTGAAGGCAAAAGGCAAATATCTGTTACCACCTCTTTTTGAGGTCACAATTTGTGACCTCAAAGTTTCGGGATCGTTTGAGGTGCCAAATTGGTACCTCAAAACTTCAAACTCTTTTTCGGTCAATTCAAACATAAAATCAGAGGGGAAGCGTCCAATGTTACGTTTAACGGCCCGTTTTAGAACCTTGGTCTCAACTTCATAGAGTGTGGCTAAATCGTAATCCATTATTACTCTATAACCTCTGATCTCAAATATCTTCTGTTGAATTAATTGTAGTTTCATAATTAAGGCGCTTTTAATAATTATCTGCAAATGTAAACAAATAATTGAATAATCAAAGGATGGGCTACCCCATTTTCCCTATTTTAGCAACAAATTCCTCAAAGAAGATATCCCTGTAATTGTTGCCGATGGCTATTTCGTATTTGTCGATGTAGATGTCGTTGTTGTCGAAGGAGGCGATTTGCTGGGTGTTGACAATATAGGAACGGTTTACCCGCAGGAATATCTTGGGGAGCAGTTCGTGGATGGCTTTCATACTCGTTTTGGTTATGATGCGCTGGTCGGGGAGCTGGATGATTACGTAGTCTTTTAATCCCTCGATGAAAAGTATATCCTTGAAGTTGACTTTAAAGAAACGGCGTTCGGACTTGACGAACATGAACTCGCTTTCTACATTCTCTATGTTTTCTTTTTCATCCGTCAACAGGAGGGTATGATAGGCTTCGGCTTTCTCTACCGCTTTACTGAATCTTTCGGAAATGATAGGTTTTACCAGATAATCGACGGCATCCACTTCGTAGCTGTCGATGGCATATTCGGCATAGGCGGTAGTGAATATGACCAGGGTGCTTTTGGGGATCGTGCGGGCAAACTCCAATCCGGTTACTTTGGGCATACGGATATCCAGAAAGATCAGATCAACAGGCTGCTCCTGAATAAACTTTGCTGCTGAAGTGGCGTTGTTGAAAGCGCCGACCAACGTCAACCGACCGTTTTCACTGATAAGCATTTCCATTGCTTCGCGCGCTAAAGGTTCATCATCTACTATAATACAATTCATAACTTTAAATATAAATTTACCGTGTAATTATCTTTGTTCTCTATGATCTCCAACGAATGACAGTCGGGATATAGCAATTCCAGCCGTCTTCTGATATTCTTCAACCCCAGTCCGCCGACACGATTCTCTTTATCAGTATCTTCTGCCTCTGGAGTAGGCTTTGAGTTTTCGCATCTGAATATCAATCGGCCGTCCTGTACTTTAAAGAACAGATGTACAAAAGAGGTGTTTTCGCTGTCCGTATTATGCTTTACTGCATTTTCCACGAAAGGAATAAACAAGAGTGGTGGGAGCCATACGCTGTTGATATCTCCTTCTTTGGATATGGTGTAGTTGAAGTTGTCGCGACGTATCTTTTCCAGGTTCAGGAAGTCGTTCATAAAACGGATATCCGAACTCAACTGTATTTTCTCTTGTGTGCTGTCATTCAGCTGGTAACGCAACATGTCTTCCAGTTTGAGCAGCACTTCGGCCGCTTCATCGCGTCCCTTTTTTATCAGCACATACGCATTATTCAGCATGTTGAACAGGAAATGCGGGTTGATCTGGCTTTTCAGGAATTTCAGTTCTGATTGCAGCGTGGCATTCTCCAGTTCATTGACACGCTGGTTGTTGCTTATCCAATGTTTGAAGAGGATCATGGCCGACGAGCCGGCAACCAGCAGCCCGCTTGAAATAGTCGAAGATACGATATTTAATATAATTACGGATTTGTCGGTCGGTATGTTTTCAAACCGTGTATCTTCAAAGAGCGTTTGAAGGCATCCCAGTATGATAATGGCCGACAGGATCAGAAACGACACCGTTATAAAGTAAAGAAAGAAACACCCTTTGAGAAGGAAACGGGGAACCAACACATAGGCATTTACATAAATCAGCATGTCGATAATCAGAAAATATCCGATCCACGAATAGACTCTGGCAGAGGTGATGATAAACTGATCCGGCGTATCCCAGAATACATTCAAGGTAATCAGAATAACTGCCAGTTGGAACAACAGATGCCTGTAAATCCTTTTTTGAGGATTTAACAGGAAATCAGATATTATGTGCTCTGCATTATTTGTCATGCGTATTGAGTTTTAATGTAATCGTACAGGTTGCCGAATGTTTGTCCTGTGTGATGGAAAGTGTATAATTATCCGGATAAAGAAGTTCAAGGCGCGTCTTTACTCCGTCCAGTTCTTTAAGGTTATCTTCTGTCGAGTCGTCGAACTGACAGGAGATATTAATCTGTTGCCCTTCGTGACCGGTTTGCAGAAGGAGGGAAGGGTGGCCGACTTGATTAACGACTCTCTTTAGTGCATATTGGATGATCGGAACAAGAAGCAGGGGCGGGATAAGTATTCCGTTCAGTTCATTTTCCGAAATAATCTGATAGTCGAACGTATCCGAATAGAATTTTTCCAGTGCCAGGTAATTGGACAGGAAAGTTATTTCAGAATTCAGCAATACTTTGTTGCGCGCCCCGTCATAGAGCTGGTAACGTAGCAACTGGCTTAACCGGAGCACCATATCGGCGGCTTTTTGCGGTTCGCTTTTGGACAGTACGGCGGTTCGGTTCAGCGTATTGAATAACAGGGACGGATTGACCTGCTCTTTCAAGTTGTTCACTTCCGACTGTATCTGTTTTCTTTCCAGTTGGCTTACGCATTGGTTTTCTATCATCCAATGTTTTAACAAGACGGTCATCGAGATGCCGGTCATGCAGATCATATTCAACATAAGGTCTGACAGGCTGTCGAGGATGCTTACTATGTTGAAATAAGAACTCCGTATCGGAGGAATGCCGGATGAGGTGAATATCCAGTATTCCTGCAGATAACGTAAAAGGATGATCAACACGACGGAAGTCAAAGAACATGCTATATAAGCCGCATACTTTTTCTTCAGCAATAATTGGGGTACCAGGAGGAAAAGATGCAGATAGCCGACAATAATGTATGACAGCAGCGTGCAGAATCCTGCCCAATAAATCTGATTGCCTAACAATCCTGCCCTTGCCCCGAAAGTGTAGATATTCTGATTCATGGATATTGCTGCTACAGCTACCAGCAGCAAGATGTGGCGGGCTATCCTGTACCTTCGGTCGATCAGGAGCTGATAGAGAAATGTTTGCTTATCTGTATTGATATCATTCATATAGTAGCTTACTTCTTTGACTGTCCGAAATTACTATTTTATTTATTACCTGCTTGCAAAACGGTTAAAATTCCAGTTTGTAACTGACGTTGCTGATAGGGATACTATTCCCGTTTCATTCCATTATCCCGCTATTCAGATTGTAGTGGTAACCATAATATTCTTTCGTTCCTGTTACATTCAGCGCTTTAATGGCGAACTCATGCGCTACCTTTTTTCTTATTTATTTTATAGCTGACCGTAAAGTTGGCAATAAACACGGTAGGGTATTGCTGCGAATAGGCTCGTGTTTCGTCATACTGGGCTTCTTTATCCGGGTGAGCCAGGGTTGCTTCCATATCTACCGGCGAATAACGCTCACTGCCTTGCAATGTGAGTTTGACATTGGCGCTCAGCATGTTTTGTTTGTTGGAGCCGACCATCCACTCTTTGCCGACCAGTGTGTTGAGGATATACCGGCGGTTATAGCGTGTGTCGTGCCAGATGCCGTCTCCACCCTTGTATTTAGAGTCGGATATCGATGCGGTGACCAGGTAATATAATCCCCGATTCAGGTATTTCTCTAATGTAATGTCTACTCCGATATTGCGTCCTTTCCCTTTGTTGACCAATGCTTCTTCCGCGTAAAACTCTCTCCGGTTGAGGACGGAATAAGAACTGTCTGCAATAACCGGAACATCATACAGGAATTGTGTATACGGTTCGACCTTCAGGAGCAGGTTGTCGGACAGTTTATAGCCGAATGTCAGTATCAGATGATGCGCTTTCGTGAAGTCGAGGTCTTTATTTACTAATTCTTTACCGGTGCTTTTGGAGTTGACGAAATAGACGTCCATCTTCTCCATGCGGCTGTGCAGACCGTATGCCAGGGCGAAGGATGAACGGGCAGTCGGTGACCATTTTAGCCCCAGTCGTGGTTCGAGCGTCCAGCTATTGTTGAGTGTCAGTACCTGGCTGCTCAATCCTGCGTTGAGGGAGAGTTGATCGGTGATGCCGAAGGAAGAACTGGTGTAGACGTTTATCAAGTCGGTTTCTCCTTTCCCTTTGGAGAGGGTATTCATCGGTGCTGTCTCAAACGGAGCCAGGTTGAGCTTCGTGTTATAGAACATCCGGGTGTAGGTGAATCCGGTCTGGTTCGTGTGACGGGCACTGAACTTACGGTTGTAGGCCGAGGTCAGTATCAGGTTCGTATTGTTATACTTCATCCGAAGGTACGGAGTGGCGGACAGGTCGGTTGCATGAGCGTCTTGTATGGCATTCATGCCGGAATAGGTGACGGCTAAAGTCGTTTTCAGCATGGCGTCGTTCGGAAAGAAATAGCGGTGACCTATACCACCGGAGGCCATGCGTTGTTTGGATTCCGATTCGAAATTGTCGCCGGTGTGTTCCCATTCTTTCGGGTCTTCGTCGAAATCTTCTACATATTTATCAATCAGGCTGGTGCTCCAAACAGAGAAGGTTCCGGCCCGGCGTGTCGGGAAGTTCAGTTTGAAGTTCAGATCTTGATAGTCGAGCGTGCCGCCCATGTCGAGGCCGGGATAAATATGGTTGAGCAGTCCGGTCGTGGAATAACGGTAGTTAAAGATATAGGAAGCCTTATGGTTTTTACTTAATGGCCCTTTCGAAGCGACATCGATACCGAGTATGCCGACCTGTACTGTATTTTCCATCTTTCGGTTATTCCCGTTTCGTAACTTCATATCGAATACGCCGGAAACTGCATTTCCAAATTCCGCGGGAAAAGCTCCGGTAAAGAAGTCGGAATTGCCCAGCACCTGGCTACTCAGCGATGACAGGATGCCGCCGCCCAATATGGAGATATCGGCAAAATGGTTCGGGTTGGGTATTTCTACATCTTCCATCCGCCATTGCAGCAGGTGGGGAGCATTCCCATGAATGGATATTCCGTTGCTGGACAGGTTGGCTGCTACCCCGGCAAAGGAACTGACCAGGCGTGCCGGGTCATCCAGTCCGCCGGCATAGCGGCTTGCTTCTTCCACGCTAAGCTTCCGCGCCCCGGTAACCGCCATTTTATTTAGAGGTTGCTCCTTGTTTATTTGCGGGCGGACAACGACTTCTCCTAGTTCGCGGACATTCTCTGTCAGGGAAATATCGAGGGATGTTTCTTTGGCGGAGGTGACGAGTATTTCACGGAAAATGCCGGGTTCATACCCGAGATAGGTGGCTTGCACATTGTGCCGTCCGACAGGGATGCCGTTCAATACGAATTGTCCTTTCTCGTCGGTAGTAGTTCCCGTTCCGGGTATATCCAGGAGCATAATGGTTACGTCGGGCATCGGATGTCCGGATGCTTTGTCGATAACGGCTCCCCGTATGGTTTGGGAGGGCAGGCTATTTCCTGCCTGTTGGGGATAAGCTTTCAGTATAGCCAGGCTGATACATAAAGATAGGATTGTCAGTATACGATACATAATAATATTGTTTATTGAGTGATAAAAAGGGGTTAGGCAATTCTCTGTTTATTTTGTTTGTTCCTGATGTTGGTAAGTATATCGTAAACATGTCCGAATACTGCATCTTTCCATTTACTGCTACTTATTTCCTCTGCGAAAACGTTCTCAAACGTATCCAGCACTATTCTGCATTCATCGGGGTTGATACCTGATCTTTCTGCTACTGTGGCAATTACTTCTCTTTTGTTCATAACTGTTTTGTTTTATGATTATGTTGCGAAGGTAATCCGGTAAGGATAGTGCTTTTTTATTTGTAGACGAATACGATTGTCCGGTCTATGGAGTCTTCCGTTTTGTCGACGAACCCGATAGAGTTGGAGAGTAAAAAGCGCATAAATGATACAAATTTGTCAAATTACATACCTGTGAAAACCTTTTTTATTCATTAATTTGCACCATTATGTGT